>NZ_JBMVFA010000005.1:0-283058 GCF_049543595.1 Kitasatospora sp. NPDC094028
GGCTCCCAGTAGACGACTGGGTTGATAGGCCGGATATGGAAGCCCTGTAAGGGGTGGAGTTGACCGGTACTAATAGGCCGAGGGCTTGTCCTCAGTTGCTCGCGTCCACTGTGTTGTTCTGAAACAACGACCGCCTTGCCGGCGGGTCGACAGTTTCATAGTGTTTCGGTGGTCATAGCGTGAGGGAAACGCCCGGTTACATTCCGAACCCGGAAGCTAAGCCTCACAGCGCCGATGGTACTGCAGGGGGGACCCTGTGGGAGAGTAGGACGCCGCCGAACAATTCTTCAGAGAAACCCCCATCCGGATTCCGGATGGGGGTTTTTCGCGTTTCCGATGATCTCCGGTGACGTATCGTCAACGCATGGACGATCAGACAGCGGTCATTGCGAACGACGTGCTTCGCCCCGAGCAGCGCGACGGCGCCCTGCGGGTGCTGGCGGAGTCCCAGGCGGTCGACGGCCGGGCCGCCGTGTCCGAGCAGGGCCGGCTCCGGCTCCGCTCCTCGGAGACTCCCCGCCCCGGCGTCACCCACTTCATCGAGGCCGAAGGCGAAGGAGAAGGCGACACCGTCCTCGGCTACGGCCAGCTCGAAGTCCCGGCGGGCCAAACCGCCAACCCCGCGGCCGAGTTGGTGGTCGACCCGGCCGCCCGCGGTCGCGGCCTGGCCCGCCCCCTGGTCGACGCGGTGCTGGCGCAGGCCCACCGGGAGGGCCGCGACGCGGTGGACTTCTGGGTGCACGGCGGCCACCCGGCGGCCCGGCACCTGGCCGAGGCGTACGGCGCCGAGCTGGTCCGGGAGCTGCGGCAGATGCGCCGCACCGGCCCGCAGACCGAGGCCGTCCCGCTGCCGGCCGGGATCGAGCTGCGGACCTTCCGCCCGGGTGACGACGACGCCGCCTGGCTGCGGCTGAACGCGCTGGCCTTCGCCCACCACCCCGAGCAGGGTTCCTGGACCGAGCGGGACCTGGCCGACCGGCTGGCCGAGCCGTGGTTCGACCCGTCCGGCTTCTTCCTCGCGACCCGCGACGGCGAGGTGGTGGGGTACCACTGGACGAAGGTGCACCCGGCCACCGCCACCGAGCCGGCGCTCGGCGAGGTGTACGTGGTGGGGGTGGACCCGGCCGAGCAGGGCAGCGGCCTCGGCCGCGCGCTCACGGCCGCCGGCCTGCGTCACCTGACCGGCTCCGGCGAGGGGGACCGCGGCCTGGAGACCGTCCTGCTCTACGTCGACGCCGACAACCCGGCGGCCGTCCGGGTGTACGAGCGACTGGGTTTCACCATCCACGAGGTGGACCTCATGTACCGGGCCCGGTACCGGTCTGCCTGACCGGCCGGACCGCCCACCGAAGCGGTTGACCGCCCGTGGCCGGGAGGGGAGCGGGAGGAGAAGCAGGAGAAGAAGCAGGAGGGACGCGGGGGACGGGCGAGCGGTGCGAATCGCCCGGACCCCTTGCCCCGACCGACTCAGCTTTCCTCCTGGCCATGCGGTGTTTACCGTGGATTCAATTGCTGCCGCGAAGATCACAGGATGAAGTCCGTAGTGTCTCGCTCGTGCAGAGTCGACCGCCACGCGCCGGTCGGTCCTGTAGGGACCGCGCCCGGAGGGTGGGCGCTGCTCCCGGGGTCCGCCCCGGGCGAGGACGACGGCCCGCAGAGCCATTCGCGTCCGGACGCCGTCCTGCTGCTGGAGGAGCTGGAACCCATGAGCATCCCCCGCCCCGTCTCTGCCCCGCTGTCACCACCGGCCCGGATGTCCGGTGCGCTGGGGACACCGCCGGAGCTGCCGGCCACGGACGAGCAGGAACTCGACGCCTTGCCGCAGGGGCGTTTCCTGGACCGCGAGCGCAGCTGGCTCGCCTTCAACGAACGCGTCCTGGAGCTCGCCGAGGACCCGGAGATCCCGCTGCTGGAGCGGGCCAAGTTCCTCGCGATCTTCGCGAGCAACCTGGACGAGTTCTTCATGGTCCGGGTGGCCGGCCTGAAGCGCCGGATCGCCACCGGCGTGGCCCAGCGCAGCGCGTCGGGCCTCCAGCCGCGTGAGGTGCTGGACCTGATCTGGACCCGCTCGCGCGAGCTGATGGCCCGCCACGCCGCGGCCTTCCAGCAGGAGGTGCTGCCGGACCTCGCCGCCGAGGGCATCGAGGTGGTCCGCTGGCCGGAGCTGGCCGAGAAGGAGCAGGCCCGGCTGCACACGCTGTTCCGGCAGAAGATCTTCCCGGTGCTGACCCCGCTGGCGGTCGACCCGGCGCACCCGTTCCCGTACATATCCGGGCTCTCGCTGAACCTGGCCGTGGTCGTCCGCAACCCGGTGTCCGGGCACAAGCACTTCGCCCGGGTCAAGGTCCCGCAGTCGCTGGCCCGCTTCCTGGAGGCCTCGCCCCAGCGGTACGTCCCGCTGGAGGACGTGATGGGCGCGCACCTGGAGGAGCTCTTCCCGGGGATGGAGGTGCTGGCCCACCACGCCTTCCGCGTCACCCGCAACGAGGACCTGGAGGTGGAGGAGGACGACACCGAGAACATCCTCAAGGCCCTGGAGAAGGAGCTGATGCGGCGGCGCTTCGGCCCGCCGGTCCGGCTGGAGGTCGAGGAGTCGATCGACCCCTACATCCTGGACCTGCTGGTGCGGGAGCTGAACATCACCGAGGCGGAGGTCTTCCCGCTGCCCGGGCCGCTGGACCTGACCGGCCTGTTCGGGATCGCCGAACTGGACCGCCCGGAGCTGAAGTACCCGAAGTTCGTGGCCGGGACGGCCCGCGGCCTGACCGACGTCGAGTCGGCCTCCCAGCCGGACATCTTCGCCGCGATGCGCGAGCGCGACGTCCTGCTGCACCACCCGTACGACAGCTTCTCCACCTCCGTGCAGGCGTTCCTGGAGCAGGCCGCCGCCGACCCGGACGTGCTGGCGATCAAGCAGACCCTGTACCGCACCTCGGGCGACTCGCCGATCGTGGACGCGCTGATCGACGCGGCCGAGTCCGGCAAGCAGGTGCTGGTGCTGGTCGAGATCAAGGCGCGCTTCGACGAGCAGGCCAACATCAAGTGGGCCCGCAAGCTGGAGGAGGCCGGCTGCCACGTGGTCTACGGCCTGGTCGGGCTGAAGACGCACTGCAAGCTGTCGCTGGTGGTCCGCCAGGAGGGCGACACCCTGCGCCGCTACTCGCACGTCGGTACCGGCAACTACCACCCGAAGACCGCCCGGCTGTACGAGGACCTCGGCCTGCTCACCTCCGACCCGCAGGTCGGCGCGGACCTCTCGGACCTCTTCAACCGGCTCTCCGGCTACTCCCGCCGCGAGTCCTACCGCCGCCTGCTGACCGCCCCGCGCGGCCTGCGCGACGGGCTGGTCTCGCGGATCCACAACGAGATCGCCAACCACCGGGCGGGCCGCCCGGCCCACGTGAAGCTCAAGGTCAACTCGATCGTCGACGAGGCCGTGATCGACGCGCTCTACCGCGCCTCGCAGGCCGGGGTGCCGGTGGACGTCTGGGTGCGCGGCATCTGCGCGATCCGCCCGGGGGTGGCGGGCCTGAGCGAGAACGTCCGGGTCCGCAGCATCCTGGGCCGCTTCCTGGAGCACTCCCGGATCTTCGTGTTCGGCAACAACGGCGATCCGGAGGTCTGGATCGGCAGCGCCGACATGATGCACCGCAACCTGGACCGCCGGATCGAGGCGCTGCTGCGGATCACCGATCCGGCGCACCGCGCCGAACTGTCCGGGCTGATCGACCTCGGGGTGTCGGACGAGACCGAGTCCTGGCACCTGGGGCCGGACGGCGCGTGGACCCGCCACTCGCAGGACGCCGAGGGCCGGCCGCTGCGGCACGTCCAGGACCTGCTCATCGACTCGCGCCAGCGCCGCCGGGCCGCCACCTCGCGCTGACGCGACCACTGATGCGAGCCGCCCGAGCAGGCCCCCGGAGGAACCCCGGGGGCCTGCCCCGGGCGGTCGGCCACCAGCCCCGGGGGACGGCCCCGGGGGAACGGGGATCTACCACGCCATGACCGATGCGCCGATGACGGCCCAGGCGGCCTCCACCGCGACCGCCGGGGACATCCTTTCCGGCCGGCTCACCGCCCAGGCCGGAGCGTTCCTGCGTGCCCTGCCGCTGGCCGTGGGCGAGGTCGGCGCCAGACCGGGCACCGCCTCGGCCGTCCCGGCGGCCGGTACCGCCGACCTGCTGCGGGCCGTCCGGCGGATCGGCGGGCTGCTGCACACCTTCGGCGCGCTGTTCGAACAGACCTGGGCGCAGGAATCGCGCACCGAGCTGCGCTGGCTGCTGAACCTGCTGGCGCTGGAGCCCGGCTACGTGCGCCGTTCGGCCCGGCTGCTCGGCGCGCTGGACTCGCTGAGCGGCACCGACCCGGAGGGCACCGGCATGCTGGCCGGGCACGCGGGCGCCCCGAAGGCGCGGGCTCTGCTGGACCGGCAGCTGACGCTGGCCCGGACGAGGGCGCACTCCTCGGTGCTGCAGGAGCTGCGCTCGGCCCGGCTGCATGCGCTGGCGGACCGGATGACGCTGCTGGTCGGGGAGGCGCCGCTGCTGGAGTCGGCGGGCGGCCGGGCCCCGGCGGTGCTGCTGCCGCAGGTGGCCGCCGCGTTCACCGTGCTGTCCGCGAGCGCCCAGCAGCTGCCGCTGCAGCGGGCCTCGACGCCGTACGGCGGGGACGTGCTGCGCCGGCTGGGCGCGGTGCCGGCGGCCCGCGGCGGCACGGACGCGGACTCGGCGCTGGCCGCCGACGATGCGCCCTGGTCCCGGATGCGGATCCTGCTGAAGCGCGCCCGGTACGCGCTGGAGGTGTGCGGCCGCCCGTCCACCGAGCTGGACGAGCTGGACGCGGTGCTGGGCCGCCACCAGGAGGCGGCGGACGCGGCGGTGACCGTGGCCACCGCGGCGCGCACGCCCCGGATCACCCCGGCGACCGCCTACGTGCTGGGCGTGGTGCATGCTGATCAGCGACTGGAGGTGGAGGCGGCACGGTACGCCTTCGGCCGCCGGTGGCCCGACCTCCCGCCCGCTCCGGACGGCTGGTTGGAACTGCCCCCTGCCGAGGGCTGGGGGAATCCCCCCGTACCACGAACGGCTTAAGCGTGCACGAACAACCGAGGACCGGGCGGCCGGTGGACGTCACCACCGCCGGTCCGGCGTCCACCCGGGTCATCCTCGCGGCGGGCGCGGTGCTGTGGCTGCCCGGTCGGCCGAAGAAGAGCGGCCGGCTGGGCCGGCCGCGGATCGCGGTGATCCACCGTCCGAAGTACGACGACTGGAGCCTGCCCAAGGGCAAGCTCGACCCGGGCGAGGGTGTGATCGAGGCGGCGCTTCGCGAGGTGCGGGAGGAGACCGGCTACGCGTGCGTGCTCGGCCCGGAACTGCCCGCCCAGCACTACCTGGCGCAGGGCCGGCCGAAGGAGGTGCGGTACTGGGCGGCGGTGCCGGCCGGCGGCGCGTTCCGGCCGAACCGGGAGGTGGACCGGATGGAGTGGCTGCCGGCCGGCAAGGCCCGGGCCCGGCTGACGCACGAGCGCGACCGGTTGCTGATCGACTCCCTGCTGGTGATCCTGGGTGCGCGGCCCGTGCGGACGAACGGGGAGCCGCTGGTGAAGGAACGGTGGAGGTGATCTCCCCGCGTCCTTGCTGTGATGCAACCGTTACTACCTGACGTAGTTTCCTGCCATCCCTCCGAGGTTCACTCCCCGTTCACTTGCGACCGGCTGTCGTGTCACTTACCCGGCCTAACTTCGGGACTACCGGCGGGCCGAACGGGCCCCGGACCACAGCAAAACCCGCGCTCCGCCGTACTCGTACGGCCCGCGCCACGGGCAATGCCACAGAAAGGGACACCCAGTGAAGCTCCAGCGGAACGGCCGCTCCAAGGCCCTCGCCATCGGTGCCATGGCGCTCGTCAGCTCGCTGTCGCTCGCCGCCTGCGGTTCGGACGACAACAACGACACCAAGGCGTCCCCCGGCTCCTCCGCCCCCGCGGCCGGTGCCGCGATCACCTGTGGCAAGAACGGCACCCTGCTCGGCGCCGGTTCGACCGCCCAGGCCAACGCCATGGACGTGTGGAAGGCCAACTTCGGCGCCGCCTGCTCCGGCATCACCGTCAACTACAGCGGTGGCGGCTCCGGCGCCGGTGTCCAGCAGTTCAACCAGGGCAAGGTCGCCTTCGCCGGCACCGACTTCGCCCTGAAGCCCGCCGACGTCGACGCCTCCAAGGCCGTCTGCACCGGTGGCAAGGCGATCGACCTGCCGATGGTGGCCGGCCTGGTCTCGCTGGTCTACAACGTCGACGGCGTCGACAACCTGGTCCTGGACGGCCCGACCGCCGCCAAGATCTTCGACTCGCAGATCACCAAGTGGAACGACCCGGCCATCGTCGCCCTGAACCCGGGCGCCAAGCTGCCGGACGCCGACATCGCGTCGTTCCACCGCTCGGACGACTCCGGCACCACCTACAACCTGACCTCCTACTTCGCCAAGACCTCGGGCGGCGCCTGGACCGCCGAGCCGAGCAAGGCGTGGAAGGGCCAGAAGGGCCAGTCCGCCAACGGCAGCGCCGGTGTCTCCGCCCAGATCAAGCAGGTCAAGAACTCGATCGGCTACGCCGAGCTGTCCTTCGCCCAGCTCAACAACCTGAAGAGCGCCAAGATCTCCACCGGCGCCGCTCAGCCGGTCGAGGCGACCGCCGCCAACGCCGCGCTCACCCTGGCCTCCTCGACCATCTCGGGCACCGACGGCGACCTCGCCCTCACCCTGGACTACGGCACCAAGGCCGACAACGCCTACCCGATCGTCCTGGTGACCTACGAGATCGCCTGCGACAAGGGCAACAAGGCCGAGACCCTGGACACCCTCAAGTCCTTCCTGAACTACACGATCAGCGACGCCGCCCAGAAGTCGATCGGCGACAAGGGCTACGTCCCGATGCCGGCCGCCATCGGCGACAAGGTGAAGGCCGCCGTCGGCGCCCTGGCCTGACCCGACAGGACCACCGGTGGGACGGCCCCGTGAGCGAGGGGGGCAGGGGCCGTCCCGCCGGACCGCACGAACCCAGCACCAACGTCCGGGGCACCGCCGCCATGGTGCCGTCCCCCCACCGGGGCGGCGCCACCAGACCGGAGTAGACCAATGACTTCATCCCCCCCTGCCGCCCCGCGAGGCAGGGAACGCCGAGCGCGTGACAGCCGCGTCGGCGACAAGATCTTCATGAACTGCGCCCGCGGCGCGGGCATCCTGCTGCTGGTCATCATGGCCGCGATCGCCGGCTTCCTGGCCTGGCGCTCGGGCCTGGCGCTCAGCAAGAACGACGGCAACTTCTTCACCACCTTCGAGTGGACGCCGGACGCCCCGAAGCCGGTCTTCGGCATCGCCGTCCTGGTCTTCGGCACCATCGTCAGCGCCCTCATCGCGATGCTGATCGCCGTCCCGGTGGCCATCGGGATCGCGCTGTTCATCTCGCACTACGCGCCGCGGCGGATCGCCCAGCCGTTCGCGTACCTGGTCGACCTGCTCGCCGCCGTGCCCAGCATCGTCTACGGCCTCTGGGGCGCGCTCTTCCTGGTGCCGCACCTGGACGGCCTGACCAGCTGGCTCAACCAGTACCTGGGCTGGACGTACATCTTCGACCAGACCCAGTCCGGCACCCCGCGCAACCTGTTCACCGTCGGCATCCTGCTGGCGATCATGATCCTGCCGATCATCACCGCGGTCTCCCGCGAGGTGTTCCGCCAGGTGCCGCGGATGCACGAGGAGGCGGCGCTCGCGCTCGGCGCGACCCGCTGGGAGATGATCCGCACCGCGGTGCTGCCGTTCGGCCGCCCCGGCGTCATCTCGGCCTCCATGCTCGGCCTCGGCCGCGCGCTCGGCGAGACCATCGCGGTCGCGGTGGTGCTCTCCTCCAACAGCGTCCTGTCGCTGCACATCCTGGACGCGGGCGGCGGCACCTTCGCGCAGAACATCGCGCTGAAGTTCGCCGAGGCCGGCGAGAACGGCCGCAACGCGCTGATGGCCTCCGGCCTCGTCCTGTTCGTCATCACCCTGCTGGTGAACGGTGCCGCGCGACTGATCATCGCCCGCCGCAAGGAGTACTCGGGGGCCAACGCATGACCACCGTCACCACCGTCCCCGAGGACGCCCGGCCGCAGGTCGGCCCGAAGCTCACCGCCAACCGGCTGCCCCGTTGGACCCCGCCCGTCGTGGCGGTCGGCGCGATCGCGCTCGGCTGCGGGATCGGCGCCGCGGGCGGGCTGGAGAGCCACCTGCAGTGGGGCCTGATCTCGGCGCTGCTGTTCCTGCTCGGCAGCTACCTGATCTCGGCCCAGGTCGAGGGCCGGCGCCAGGCCAAGGACCGGCTGGCCACCTCGGTGGTCTGGGTCGCCTTCATCCTGGCCGTGGTCCCGCTGGTCTCGCTCACCGTGTACACCGTCCAGCAGGGCATCGGCGTGGTGGACGGGAACTTCCTGAGCCACTCGATGAAGGGCGTCATCCAGACCGGCAAGGGCGGCGGCATCTACCACGCGCTGCTCGGCACCCTGCAGCAGGTCGGCCTGGCCACCGCGATGGCCGCCCCGATCGGCCTGCTGACCGCGGTCTACCTGGTCGAGTACGGCCGCGGCGGGCTCGCCAAGGCCGTCACCTTCTTCGTCGACGTCATGACGGGCATCCCGTCGATCGTCGCCGGTCTGTTCATCTTCTCGCTGTGGAACCTCGCCCTCGGCTTCAACTACTCCGGCTTCTCGGGCAGCCTCGCGCTGGCGATCCTGATGATCCCGGTCGTGGTCCGCTCCACCGAGGAGATGCTCAAGCTCGTCCCGAACGAGCTGCGCGAGGCCTCGTACGCCCTCGGCGTGCCGAAGTGGAAGACCATCCTGCGGATCGTCCTCCCCACCGCGATCGGCGGCATCACCACCGGCGTGATGCTCGCGGTCGCCCGCATCACGGGCGAGACCGCCCCGGTGATGATGCTGGTGTTCGGCGCCGACTACATCAACAGCAACCCGTTCGACGGACCGCAGCAGTCCCTGCCGATGTACATCTGGCAGCAGTACTCGGTGGTCAACAACGACAACGGTTACGCCCGTGCCTGGGGTGCGGCGCTGGTGCTGATCGCCTTCGTGATGGGGCTCAACCTCATCGCCCGGGGCATCGCACGCTGGCGCTCGCCCAAGGGCGGACACTGAGCGACCGACTGACGTACGAAGACAGACGAGAGAAGCAACGATCATGGCCAAGCGCATCGACGTCAGCGGACTGTCGGCCTACTACGGCACCACCAAGGCCATCGAGGACATCTCGATGAGCATCGAACCCCGCTCGGTGACCGCCTTCATCGGCCCCTCCGGCTGCGGCAAGTCCACCTTCCTGCGCACCCTCAACCGGATGCACGAGGTGATCCCCGGCGCCCGGGTCGAGGGCAAGGTCCTCCTGGACGACGAGAACCTGTACGCCTCCAACGTCGACCCGGTCGCCGTGCGCCGCTCCATCGGCATGGTCTTCCAGCGCCCGAACCCGTTCCCGACCATGTCGATCTACGACAACGTGGTCGCCGGGCTCAAGCTCGCCGGCGTGAAGAAGAAGGCCGTCCTGGACGAGGTCGTGGAGCGCTCGCTGAAGGGCGCCAACCTCTGGAAGGAGGTCCACACCCGGCTGAACAAGCCGGGCGCCGGCCTCTCCGGCGGTCAGCAGCAGCGCCTGTGCATCGCCCGCGCCATCGCGGTCGAGCCGCAGGTCCTGCTGATGGACGAGCCCTGCTCCGCGCTCGACCCGATCTCCACCCTCGCCATCGAGGACCTGATCGGCGAGCTGAAGTCGCAGTTCACCATCGTGATCGTGACCCACAACATGCAGCAGGCGGCCCGCGTCAGCGACCGCACCGCCTTCTTCAACCTGGCCGGCGTCGGCCAGCCCGGCAAGCTGATCGAGCTGGACGACACCCAGCGGATCTTCTCCAACCCGTCGGTCCAGGCGACCGAGGACTACATCTCCGGCCGCTTCGGCTAGGCCGGATCCCAGCTGCTCCACGGTGCTGCATGGCGGTGCCGCCGGGGAGCACGAGCAGGGCCCGCCCCCGAGATGTGGGGGCGGGCCCTGCTTTCCGTGCCGTCTCGCCCGGGCGCCTTCCGGCGCGGGGCGGCGTTCGTGACGCCCGGGGCCGTCAGCCCCAGAACAGGTGGACGAACCAGTACACCAGCGCTGCGACGATGGCGGCCGCCGGCATCGTGATGAACCAGCCGAGCACGATGTTCTTCGCGACGCCCCAGCGCACCGCGCGGATGCGCTTGGTGGCGCCCGCGCCCATGATCGCCGCGGTGATCACGTGGGTGGTGGAGATCGGCGCCTTGAAGACGAACGAGGTGATGTACATGACCGTCGAGGCGGTGGCCTCGGCGGCGAAGCCCTGCGGCGGGTCCAGCTCGATGATCTTGCGACCGAGGGTCCGCATGATCCGCCAGCCGCCCGCGTAGGTGCCGAGCGAGAGCATCGTCGCGCAGGAGATCTTCACCCAGACCGGGATGTCGCCGGTGGTCTGGTGGCCGGAGATGGTGAGCGCCATGACCACGATGCCCATGGTCTTCTGGGCGTCCTGCAGACCGTGCGCCAGCGCCATCGCGGCGGCCGAGGCGGTCTGGGCGACTCGGAAGTTGCGCTTCGCCCGGTGCGGGTTGGCCCGCCGGAAGATCCACAGGATCGCCAGCATCACCAGGAAGCCGCCGACCAGGCCGACCACCGGCGAGAGGATCATCGGGACGATGATCTTGTCGATGACCCCGCTCCAGATCACGTCGATCCCGCCGGCCAGCGCCGCGCCCACCATGCCGCCGAACAGCGCGTGCGAGGAGGAGGACGGGAGGCCGAAGTACCAGGTGACCAGGTTCCAGGCGATCGCACCGATCAGGGCGGCGAACAGGATCGCCATGCCCTGGTTGCCGGTGGGGGTCTCGATGATCCCCTTGGAGACGGTGTGCGCCACCCCGCTGCCCAGGAAGGCGCCGGCCAGGTTCATCACCGCGGCCATCGCGAGCGCGGCCCTGGGCGTGAGCGCCCGGGTGGAGACCGAGGTGGCGATCGCGTTCGCCGAGTCGTGGAAGCCGTTGGTGTAGGTGAAGAAGAACGCAACGCCGATGACGGCGATGAGTGCTGCCATGTCCACGAGGGTCAGGACTCCTTGACCGCGATGGTCTCCACCGTGTTCGCGACGTGCTCGAACGCGTCCGCGGCCTCCTCGAGGACGTCCACGACCTGCTTGAGCTTCAGCACCTCGATCGCGTCGTACTGACCGGAGAACAGGTGGGCGAGCAGCTTGCGGTGGATCTGGTCCGCCTGGTTCTCCAGCCGGTTGACCTCGATCCAGTACTCGGTGAGGTTCGACATGCTGCGCAGGTTCGGCATCGCCTCGGCGGTGAGCTCGGCTGCCCGCGCGAGCACCTCGATCTGCTGCTCGATGCCCTTCGGCAGGGTCTGGATGTCGTAGAGGACGACCAGGTCGACGGCCTCCTCCATGAAGTCCATGATGTCGTCCAGCGACGAGGCGAGGCTGTAGATGTCCTCGCGGTCGAAGGGCGTGATGAAGGAGGAGTTCAGCTGGTGGAACACCGCATGGGTGGTGTCGTCCCCGGCGTGCTCGGCGGCGCGCATGCGCTCGACGATCTCCGCGCGGGCCGACACGTCTGATCCCAGCAGTTCGAGCAGGAGCTTCGAACCGACGACGAGGTTCTCCGCCGCGGCGGCGAACATGTCGTAGAAGCTCGTCTCCTTCGGGGTCAGGCTAAAACGCACGGAAATCTCCGATGTGCGGGGTAGGGACTGAACGATGCTAGGTGCAACCAAGCGCGATCGCGCAAACGGGGTGGTGAGACGGGAGGCGGAACCTCCTGTTCCGTTCGGCTGCCGAACCGACTGCCCAGGACCGCAGACCCATGTGCGGACGCGGTTCCTCAGTCTGACGGAACCTCGCACCGATTGCCCCGCCGAACGCCCGGAAGACCGGGGCGCCGCTCAGACGGCGCAATCCCGGCACCGCCCGTCCGCGCCCGATGGCACGTGCCGGGTCGGCCCGCGGAACACCACGGACGGCCCGCGTGTTGGACACTGGAACCCGACGCAGCCAGCAGGCACCCATGACGAAGGCGGGCCGATGACCACGACGCAAGCGCGCACCGAGCAGGACCCCGCGCCCGGGACCGACCCGCACGCGGGCCCCGCCGCCGCGCCCGCCCACGGCCCGCACGGCTACAGCGCGCAGAAGGACGCCCACCTCAAGCGGTTGCGCCGGATCGAGGGCCAGATCCGCGGCCTCCAGCGCATGGTCGACGAGGACGTCTACTGCATCGACGTGCTCACCCAGGTCTCGGCCAGCACCAAGGCGCTGCAGTCCTTCGCGCTCTCCCTGCTGGAGGAGCACCTGCGGCACTGCGTGGCCGCCGCCGCCGAGGAGGGCGGCGCCGAGCTGGATGCCAAGGTGGCCGAGGCCACGGCCGCGATCAGCCGGCTGCTGCGCAGCTGAGCCGGCCCCCGTCACCGGGCCGGTCGCCGGTCCTCCACCTGCTCCCCCGCCGTCCGGTCCCCCGCCGCCCGGTCCGGCGGTCGGGGCACCACCCGGTCGAGCAGCACCTCGTCGATCCGCTCGGTCGGCAGCCGCTCCCCGGGGCTGGCCGTGGCGGCGATCATCAGCTCGCCGGCCAGCTCGATCTCGTCGAGGGCCGCGTCGTCGTGGCCGCCGCTGCGGTCGCCCGTGGACGACACCACCTGCACCACCCCTTCAGTGCCTCGCCAGCCCGGGCGGCAGCCACCCGACGTCCAGCCTAGGCACTCCGGGGCCCGTCCACATGGCACGGACGGGCCATCTCCGCGCCGCCGAAACGGGTGGCCACCGCTCCCCGGACGGCCACCCGCCCCGCCGGCGCCCCGTCTCACCCCGGCCGCCGGAGCACCGCCCCGCGGCCTGGCACGTCCCCCTCCGGGCCTACTTCGGACTCTCCGAGGGCTTCATCTGGTAGATGTCCGAGGCCGGCGGCTCGGCCGCCTCGACCGCCTTGCCGAAGTCGCTCAGCGAGGTCGTCGAGGTCACCTTCACCTGGTCCTTGGGCTCCTTCGAACCGGCCACCCCGGCGAAGGTGAACACCTCGACCACCTTGTGCAGCCGGCCCTGGTCGTCCAGCCAGGCGTCGTACGGGACCTCCTTCACGGTGAAGGTCTGCGCCCCCATCCGCAGGCCGTCCGCGCCCCGGCCGCCGGTCGCGTCGGCCGCCTTCGCCAGATCCAGGGTGCCGCGGTAGTGGTGCAGCGCGACCCCGTCCACCGTCTCGGTGCCGGCCGCCTCGGCCTTCTGCGCCCCGCGCAGCGCCCCCGCCGCCGAGGCCGGATCGGTCGCGCCGCTGCTGACCAGGTTGCCGTCCGGCAGCTGGCGCACGTCCAGCTTCACCCACTTGCCCTCGGGCACCTTGGCACCGCTGTTCTGCAGGTAGACGGTGCCCGGCAGGACCACCTCGACGATCTTCCCGGTGGTCGCCGCGCCCGGCGGCACCTGGACCTCCAGCCGGCCGATCCGCTTCACGTAGTCGTAGCCGCCGGAGCCGCTGAACGAGGCCTTCTTGTCGGCGGACTCGGTGACCAACTCGGTCGCGGTGTGCGCGGATCCGGTGCGCCCGGTGATGTCGGCGGCGCCGCGCACGGCCGTCAGCGGGTCGGCGGCCAGCTTGTCGGGCGCGCTCGACTGCTGGTCGGAGGAGCCGCCGCCGGACCCGCCCGAACAGCCGGCCGCGCCCGCGGCCAGGGCGGCGGCGAGCAGGGCGGCCCCGGCCGCCGAACGCAGGTGCGGCACCCGGCGGCCTGCCGGCCGCGCACCGCACTGCTGGTCGGTCATCTTCATCCTCGCGCCAACCCCCTCGGGCCCGACTGCCCGCCGGACACCGGCCGGGCAGAGCTCTTTCCGGGCAAACGAGTTGGGCGGCGAAGGGTTACGGGGTACCAGCTCGCGAAGGGCGTCGCGCGCGGGCCGCTCGGCGCGTTACGGTGAACCACGTGCACAGTGAGCTGCCGGCCGCGCCCGGCACCCGGATGCCCGAGCACCGCGTCGCGATCAGCGAGCGCGGATCCTTCGCCTTCGCGAGCTGCAGCTGCGGCTGGTACGCCCCGGCCCGCCGCTCCCGCGACCTGGCCCGCCGCGAGGGGGCCGAGCACCTCGCCGAGAGCGGCGCCGGACCGGCCTAAGGCGGTCCCGTCCCCGATGACGGAGCCGTTCGCCGGAGCCGCGCCGGCTCAGGCCGCGAGGTCGGACTCCGGCGGCTGCTCCCCGGCCCGCACCGGCCCCCGGCCGCGACGGCGTCCGCGCCCGCGCGCCCCGGCCTCGCCGCGGGCCGTACCGCCGCGCTCCGGCGCCCGGATCAGCGGGGCGACGGCGGTGCGGGTCAGCGCGTGGCAGAACGGCACCAGCACCGCCATCGCGATCGGCGCCAGCAGCAGCACCACGGCGACGGCCAGCGCGAAGCCGCCGATCACGTCGGTCGGGTAGTGCACGCCCATGAACATCCGGCAGAAGCCCTGCAGCAGGGCCAGCCCGCCGGCGATCCAGCCGAGCCGCCGGTTCACCAGGAAGAGCGCCACCGCGACGCCCATGGTCATCGTCGAGTGGTCACTCACGAAGGAGTGGGTGCCGGCCTTGCCGTCCACCAGCACCAGCAGCCCGGAGTGGTCCACGAAGGGGCGGGGCCGGTTCACGATCGCGGCGATCGGCAGGTTGGCCAGCTCGGCGATCGCCACCGACAGCGGCACCCAGAGCAGCCCGGCCACCGCCACCGGCGCGTCCGGGCGGCGTCTGGCCTGCAGCCAGGCGACCAGGCCGAGCATGGCGAGGCCGATCAGGATGCCGTACTCGCCGATCCACGAGACCAGGTGGTCCAGCCACTGCGGAGAGCGTTTGGCCAGGCCGTTGACGGCGTAGAGCAGGCCGAGGTCGGGGTTGGTCGTGTCGGCAAGCGGCGTCGACACGCCGCACCTCCTTCTGGTCCGCTACACCTGTTCGTTTCCGCCGTGGCCCGCCCGGCGCGGAAAGCTGACGAGGGGCCATCAGACCAAACGTCATCGCCGGGACGGGCCGTTCCACTCGAAACGCGCGGTTATCGAAACTTGACTCAGCGTCCACACCACGCACACAGGGCACCCCTGTCTCAGCCGTTCCGCCCGGCCCGGCCGGGGCCGGCGGCGGGGGTGACAGGGGTGACGGGCGTGGCGGGGGCCGACCGGGCCGCTGCGGCGAGCGGTGAGGCCTGGGCCGCCGCGGTCGGCGCGGGCGGGGCTGCCACGGCCGCGGGCCGGTCGGGGGCGGAGGCGGAGGCGGAGGCGGAGGAGGCCGAGGCGGCGGCGGCCGGCGCCGGTCCGCCCGGGCGGCTGGGGGCGATCACGGCGCCGTTGCCGTCGTGGTCGCGGCTCGGGAGCGCCTGGGCGCCGTCCGAGGCGACCCGGGTCGCGCCGATGTACTCCCGGGTGTCGATCTTGTCGTAGCGGATCACCGCGCCGGTGTGCGGCGCGTTGATCATGTAGCCGCCGCCGACGTAGATCCCGACGTGGTGGATGCTGCGCGGATCGCTCAGGTCGGTCGCGAAGAACACCAGGTCCCCCGGCCGCAACTGATCCCGCGACGGGTGCGGCCCGGCGTACCACTGGTCGTTCGCGACCCGGGGGAGCTCGATGCCCACGCTCTCGTACGCGGCCCTCGTCAGGCCGGAGCAGTCGAACCTGCCCCCCTGCGAGGCCAGGCCCTCGCCGCCCCACAGGTACAGCGTGTTGAGCTTGGTCTGCGCGAAGTAGATCGCCGCGGCCGACTGCGCGGACACCTCCACCGGCGCGGTCGGCGCGGTGAAGCTGCGGGCCATCGCCTGGATGTTCTTCACGTAGCCCTGGGTCTCCCGGTACGGCGGGATCCCCTTGTTGCTCGTCACCGCGTACGGGCCGGCGTTGTACGCGGCCAGCATGTTGGCCTGCGGGTCGCCCGGGACGTTGGCGACGTCCTTGGCGAGCGCGCAGTCGTAGGTCGCCGCCGAGGCGATCGCGTCGTACGGGTCCCAGACGTCCTTCTTGCCGTCCCCGTTCCCGTCGGTGCCGTAGATCGCCCAGGTGCCCGGCATGAACTGCGCCATTCCCTGGGCGCCGACACCGGATCGGGCCTTCGGGTCGAAACCGCTTTCCTGGTACAGCTGCGCGGCGAGCATCGGCGGGGAGATCGCGTCGCAGAGCGATCCCCACTTCTGGATCGCGTCCTGGTAGACCGCCGGGACCGTTCCGGGGGAGAGCGCGGAGCGATTCGCGGACTGCTGCGGCGTCCCACTCGCCGCATACGTCCCGATCGTCACCAGACCGATGAAGCCGAACGCGACAACTCCCGCTGCAGCGGCGGCTGTACCGCCCTTCCGGAGTACCATCAGCACCATCCCGACGAATCGTCAGTCGAAGTGTCCCGGAAGGCGTTGCTCACCGCAATCATCAGAGATACAAAGAGTGAGCGCTATCCTTCGTACGGTGGACATCCTCGCGTACGTGTCCGATACCTCACGACCAATCCGCGAGAAGTAGCCAAGTCGACATCAGATCTGGCCAAGAATAGGCACCGACCCTTCGCGCGGGCGGGGTCAGGGCCCTTGAATTTGCCTGATCGGGCGGTGAGATGGAAATGAACCTGAGCAGCGTGCACACCTACGCGGTCGGCCACCTGGCCGAGGACCCACCAAAGAAGGCGAATATCGACACCATCATCGGGGGCATCGCCCCCGACTGGGGGCCGTTCGCCAGCCTTGGGTCGGAGGCGCGGGTGATGGTCGAGGTCGTCATGGCCGTCGCCATCCTCATCTGCCTCGGCATCGCCGTCTGGGGTGCGGCCAAGCAGCGGATCGGTGCGACCGCGCTGCGGGACAGCTTCGGCGCCGAACAGGGCAAGGGGCTGATCGTCGCCGGCCTGACCGGCGTGTTCATCATCGGATCGCTCGGCACTCTGTTCACCATTGTCTACGGTATGGCGATCTGACGATCGGGCAGTCATAAGCTCGGCTCGTCCGAGGCCAGGTCCCCCGACCGGACCGCCCGGCCGGCCTCGCCAGAAACCCACCCCGTACCCACCCTCCGTCCGCGCCCGCCCCCGGGCGGAGGGCCCCCGGAGCCGCCCGGCTCCCCGCACCAGGAGGGCCGCCGTGCCGTTGTCCGACGACCAGCCGCACACCCGTACGCGGCTGCCGGTCGGCGAACAGCCCTCCTCCCAGCCGAGCCAGCGTCAGTCCAGGCCGCTGCGCACCCTGCTGGCCGTCCTCGTGGTCGTCACCCTGCTCGTGATCGCCATCTCCATCGCCAACCGCGGCAAGCCCGACCCGGCTGGCAGCAGCCACTCCGCCGACCGCGCCGCCCCCAGCGCCCCCTCCGGAGCCGGCCCCGCGCCCAGCGGCGACCAGCCCGTCACCACCACCGCCAACGGCATCGCCTCCGGCTTCCCGCACAGCGACCAGGGCGCTCAGTCGGCCGCCGCCAACTACGCGGTGGCGATCGGCTCCGCGGACATGTTCCGCACCGACAGCCGCCACACCATCGTCACCACCATCGCCGACCCGGGCGCCGCGGCGACGCTGCAGAGCCGACTGGACCAGGGCTTCTCCCCCGAGACTGCGGCCAAGTTCGGGGTCGATTCGCAGGGACGGCCGCCCGCAGGCATGACCTTCGTCAGTCGGACGATTCCGGTCGGGACCAAGAGCAGCGGTTACAGCGCGGAGAGCGTCAAGGTCGACGTGTGGTGCACCGGTCTGTTCGGATTGGCCGGTGCGCGTTCGGTCCGGCCGGTCTCCGAGGAGTGGTTCACGCTCGGCCTCAGCCTGAGGTGGACCGGAACGGACTGGAAGCTCACCGACTTCACCCGAGCGTCGGGCCCGGCGCCCATCCCGCCGGACCAGCAGGCCGCGACCGCCGAGGAGATCACTGGTGCCGTCGAGCAGTTCGGAGGCTTCCGCTATGCCCGTTGACGGTAGTTCGGGCGTCGTTCGACGGGTCATGGGCCGCGTGGCGGGAACAGCCTTGTTCGGCGCACTCGCGGTCGTGCTGTCGGCCCATCGCGCGCTGGCCGCGCCGTCGCCCACTCCCAGCCCTGGCGCGACCAACACGAGCTGCCCCGGCATCCCCCTGCCCGGGAACGACGTCTACTGCGCTCCGCCGGGTAGTGGTGGCGGCTCGATTCCCGGCGGCAGCACCGTCGGCAGTGTGACCGATCCGCTCGGGTCGTTGGCCAAGGGGTGTGCGCAGGCGGCGGCCTGGGTGGTGCGGAACCTGTCGGGGGCGATCGACGGGACGACGAAGGTGGACTTCACCAATGCGTCGTTCCTGCAGCAGTACGCGGTGGTGTTCGCCGTGTCGACGGTGATCACGCTGGTGCTGTGGCTGCTGGCGGTGACGAAGCGGGCGGTCCGCGGGGCGCCGTTGACGACGGCGTTCACGGAGGCGATCGGCTTCCTGTGGCTGACGGTGGTGGCCTCGGCGTTCACGCCGTTGATCCTGTACACCGTGGTCAGCGTGACGGACGGGCTGACCAAGGCGATCGCGGTGGGGACGAAGTCGGACACCGGGACGTACCTGGGCGGGTTCGCCGACACGTTGGAGAAGGGGGACGTGGGCGGCGGGCCGCTGATCCTGGTGCTGGTGTCGCTGGTGGCGGTGCTGGCCGCGGCGGTGCTGTGGATCGAGCTGCTGATCCGGGCGGCGATGCTGTACGTGGGCGCGCTGCTGGGGACGGCGGTGTACGCGGGGCTGGTGGACAAGCAGCTGTGGAAGCACGTGCGCCGGTGGGCGGGGATGATGGTGGCGGTCGATCTGGCGAAGCCGATCATCGTGATCATCCTGGGCCTGGCGGGTGCGGTGGCGGGCGGGAGCGGGGCGGATGAGACGTTCTCGCGGGTGCTGTCGGGGCTGGCGATCCTGTTCCTGTCGATCTTCGCGAGTGCCGCGGTGTACCGCTTCGTGCCGGGGTTCGGCGACGAGATGCTGAACATGCGGCGGGCCCGGGCGAGTGCGGTGCAGGCCGGTTCGGCGATGATCAACGGCACCGCGAACCTGATGAAGCAGGGCATCAGCACCCACGGCGACCGCGGTCCGCAGTCGGCCGGCGGGGGTGGCGGGGGGGCCGGCGGCGGTTCGGTCGCGCCGGGCATCGCCGCGCACGCCGGCCGGACGCCGGCCCCGCCGCAGCAGGCCGGGCCGCCGCAGACGCCGGTTCCGATCCGTGACAGCAATCCAGCGAAGGGAGGGTGACGGGTAAGTGAGCAGCGAACCGCTCGGCCAGTACGGCGCCCAGTACGCCCAGCCGTACGTGCACCAGCGCCGCACCTACCTGATCGGCAAGGCCCGCCCGAACGCGCCGATCGGCCGGAACCGGGAGTCCGGCGAGATCGTACTGATCATCTTCGGGGCCTTCCTCGGCATGCTCTGGGGCCTGCTGATGCCGGTCCTGCCGCTGCGGATCGCCGGTCTGGTCGGCCTTCCGCTGCTGGCGATCGCGGCGGTGTACGTGCCGTACCGCAAGCGGACGTTCTACAAGTGGGTGGAGATCAACCGCACCTACCGCCGGACGATCCGCACGGGGCGGGCGATGTGGCGCTCGGATGCGATGGACGCCGGCACCCGGCTGGACGGCCGGGAGGTGGAGGTCGGCCCGCCGCCGGGGGTGGGGCGGCTGCGCTGGCTGACCGCGCCGTTCGGGCCGGACGAGGTCGGGGTGCTGATGCACCTGGAGCGGCGGACGGTGACGGCGGCGATCGAGATCGAGGGCCCGGGCGTCGGGCTGCGCGACTCGGAGGACCAGGAGGCGCTGGTCGACCGGTTCGGCACGCTGCTGAAGCACGTGGCCAACGGGGACGGCTTCGTGACCCGGCTGCAGATCCTGGCGCGGACGCTGCCGGCCGACCCGGACGCGCACGCCAAGGACGTCGAGCGGCGGGGCGATCCGGACGCGCCGCGCTGGCTGCAGGACTCGTACGACCAGCTGCAGTCGATGGTGTCGACCTCCTCGGAGCAGCACCGGGCGTACCTGGTGGCCTGCATGCACTACACCCGTGACCTGGCGGCCGAGGCGCACGCGATGGGCCGCAGCGCCTACGACCAGCCCTCGGCCGACCGGCGGGCCCGGGACGACGACGGGCTGGCGGCCGTGATGGCGCGCGAGCTGACCGACATCTGCGCCCGGCTGGCGGAGGCGGACATCCGGGTGCGCCAGCCGCTGGGGCAGGCCAGGCTGTCCTCGCTGCTGCACTCGATGTACGACCCGGACCACCCGATCGACCACATCCAGGCGATGTCCCGGCGCAACGCCTGGCCGGCCGAACTGGACGCGACGGACGCGCAGTTCCTGCGGGCGAAGACCCGGGAGTCGGCGACCCGGGAGCCGTGGTGCCACGCCACCGCGTGGATCAAGGAGTGGCCGCTGACCCCGGTGGGCGTCAACTTCCTGGCGCCGTTGCTGGTGCACACCCCGGACGTGATCCGCACGGTCGCGGTGACGATGGACCTGGAGCCCACCGACGTCGCGATCGAGCGGATGCTGACCGAGAAGACCAACGACGAGGCCGAGGCGAGCCGCGCGGCCAAGATGAACCGGACGGTGGACCCGCGCGACCTGGCCCACACCGGCCGGGTGGACCAGCGCGGTGACGACCTGGCCTCCGGCGCGGCCGGGGTGAACCTGGTCGGCTACATCACGGTCTCCTCGCGCAATCCGGACGCGCTGGCCCGCGACAAGCGGACCATCCGGGCCTCCGCCGGCAAGAGCTACCTCAAGCTGGAGTGGTGCGACCGCGAGCACCACCGGGCCTTCGTCAACACCCTGCCGTTCGCCACCGGTATCCGCCGCTGAGCACGCTCCCGCCCGTCCACCGCCGTCCGTTCCACCGCTGACACCCCAGGAGGCCGCCCATGGCGCTCGGCAACCTCACCGAGGCGTTCACCAGCCTGATGTTCGGCAAGGTGGAGACCACCCGGCTGCCGGTGCGCACCTCCACCGGGCAGGCGCAGGCGGTCTATCTGCCCACCGCCGCACCGGGGCTGGGCGACTCCGGGGTGATCATCGGGCGCGAGGTGTACAGCGGCAAGGGCTACGTCTACGACCCGTTCCAGCTGTACGGGCAGCAGCTGCCGGCTCCGCACTGGCTGGTGCTCGGCGAGTCCGGCAACGGCAAGTCGGCGTTGGAGAAGACGTACGTGCTGCGGCAGTTGAGGTTCCGCGACCGGCAGGTCGTGGTGCTGGACGCGCAGGGCGAGGACGGCGTCGGCGAGTGGAACCTGATCGCCAACGCGCTGGGCATAAAGTCGATCCGGCTGGACCCGATGGCGGCCCGGGACGGCGGGGTGAAGCTCAACCCGCTGGACCCGGCGATCACCCAGACCGGGCAGCTGTCGCTGCTGCGCACCATCGTCGAGGTGGCGATGGGGCGCGGGCTGGAGGAGCGGGCCGGCTTCGCGCTGAAGGCGGCGCACGCGCACGTGGCGGCCTCGGTGAAGGGCCGTCAGCCGGTGCTGGACGACATCATCGACACGCTGCGCAACCCCGACCTGTCGTCGGTGGAGTCGCTGGGCGTGGCGGTGGAGGAGGTGCAGTCCTGGGGTCTGGACGTGGCGCTGGTGCTGGACCGGCTGGTCGACGGCGACCTGCGCGGCATGTTCGACGGGTCGACCACCGAGGGCATCGACCTGGACGCGCCGCTGATCGTCTTCGACCTCTCGCACATCGACCGCAACTCGATCGCGATGCCGATCCTGATGGCGATCGTCGGGGTGTGGCTGGAGCACACCTGGATCCGGCCGGACCGGAAGAAGCGCATCTTCCTGGTCGAGGAGGCCTGGCACATCATCAACAGCCCGTTCGTGGCCCAGCTGTTCCAGCGGCTGTTGAAGTTCGGCCGCCGGCTCGGGCTCTCGTTCGTGGCGGTGGTGCACCACCTGTCGGACGTGGTGGACGGCGCGGCGGCCAAGGAGGCGTCGGCGATCCTGAAGATGGCCTCCACCCGGACGATCTACATGCAGAAGGCGGAGGAGGCGCGGGCCACCGGCCGGGTGCTGGGCCTGCCGCGCTGGGCGGTGGAGATCATCCCGACGCTGTCGCCGGGCATCGCGGTGTGGGACGTCAACGGCAACGTGCAGGTGGTGAAGCACATCATCACCGAGGCCGAGCGGCCGCTGGTGTACACCGACCGCGCGATGACCGAGGACGCGGTGGCCGAACGGGTGCGGGCGGAGCGGCAGTTGGCCGCCGAGCCGGGGGTCTGACGGCGGCCGGGGGCGGCTTCGCACACGGGTCGCGCACCGGCCGGACGGCGACGGTTCGTCAGCAGGTAATCCTCTTGTTACGTCCGACCCCCTGACAGCTACGCGCGTTGACCCTAGGCTGCACGGGCGGAACACCTCGCTCCTCCCGTGTTCCGCACCGCCCGAACGCCCGGTCCTGGTCCACAGCCGGCACTCCTCCAAGGTCAGAGGACCCTCATGCTCACCGTCAGATCCCGACGCGCGGCGCTCGCCGTCGTCGCCGCCGCAGGTCTGTTCGGCACGGTGGCCGTGCCGACGGCCGCGCAGGCCGCCGACGCCGACTCGAAGCGTCACAGGACCGTCAACCTCCAGCTGCTGGCGATCAACGACTTCCACGGCAACCTGGAGCCCCCGGCCGGCTCGTCCGGGACGATCAGGGAGATCGACCCGGCCACCGGCAAGGAGGTGCAGACCCCGGCCGGCGGCGTCGAGTACCTGGCCACCGCGCTGCGCCAGGCGCGCGAGGCGGCCGACGACTCGATCACCGTCGCGGCCGGCGACATCGTCGGCGCCAGCCCGCTCACCTCGGCGCTGTTCCACGACGAGCCGACCATCGAGGCGATGGACGAGCTCGGCCTGGACGTCACCTCGGTGGGCAACCACGAGTTCGACCAGGGGTCGGCGGAGCTGCTGCGCAAGCAGGAGGGCGGCTGCCACCCGACCGACGGCTGCTACGAGCCCGGCCGCACCTTCAAGGGCGCCAACTTCAACTACCTGTCGGCGAACGTCACCGACGAGAAGACCGGCAAGCCGCTGCTGCCCCCGTACTGGGTGACCAAGTCGCAGGGCGTGAAGATCGGCTTCATCGGCGTCACCCTGGAGGGCACGCCGAACATCGTGACGGCGGAGGGCGTCAAGGGCCTGAAGTTCGCCAACGAGGTCACCACGATCAACAAGTACGCCGCCGAGCTCAAGGCGAAGGGCGTCAACTCGATCGTCGCGCTGATCCACGAGGGCGGCTACCCGGCCAGCAACGTCTACAACTACGACTGCGGCGCGGCCGGGCAGGGCGTATCCGGCCCGATCGTCGACATCGCGAAGAAGATCGACCCGGCGGTCGGCGCCATCGTCACCGGCCACACCCACAACGCGTACGCGTGCAGCATCCCGGACCCGAACGGCGTGCCGCGCTCGGTGACCAGTGCCGCCTCCTTCGGCCGGCTGTTCACCCAGATCGACATGAAGCTGGACAAGACCACCGGCGAGATCGTCCGCCCCTCGGTCAAGGCCGAGAACCACGTGGTGCGCCGGACCGTCGAGAAGGCCCCGGACCTGACGGAGCTCGTCCAGCACTACGCCAAGCTGGCGGCCCCGAAGGCCAACCGCCCGGTCGGCTACATCGCCTCGGACATCAACGGCCGGGGCAGCAGCGACCTGGAGAAGCCGCTCGGCGACCTGATCGCCGACGCGCAGCAGGACGGCCTGGCCCCCGCCGACAAGGGCGGGGCGCAGGTGGCCTTCATGAACCCGGGCGGCATCCGGTCCGACCTGGTCTACAAGGCCTCGGGCAGTGAGGGCGACGGCGTGGTGACCTACGGCGAGGCGTTCACCGTCCAGCCGTTCACCAACATGATGCAGGTCAAGACGCTCACCGGTGCCCAGCTGGTCCAGCTGCTCCAACAGCAGGTCAGCGGCTCCAACACGGCCGCGCCGAAGATCCTCCAGGCGTCGTCGGGCCTGCGCTACACCCTGGACATGCGCAAGACCGGCGCGGACCGGGTGGTCGTGGACTCGATCCGGCTGAACGGCGCGCCGATCGACCAGGCCGCCAAGTACCGGGTCGCGGCCAACGAGTTCCTGGCCTCCGGCGGCGACGGCTTCCCGGCCTTCGCGGCCGGCACCGACAAGCTCGTCGGCGTCTCCGACCTGGACGTCTTCACGGCCTACCTGAGCGCCCACAGCTCGGCGGCCGCGCCGCTGAAGGCTCCGGCGCAGGACCGGATCAAGGTCATCGGCCCGGGCAGCGACATCGACTGACCGTGAGCCGGCAGGGACGGGCGGGGCGCTGTCGGGGCGCCCCGCCCGCTCTGTTTTCCGGGCTACGACCCGGGCTACGTCCCGGGCCGCTCCGGGGAGGGCCCGCCGGGCAGCCGGAGGGTGGCCAGCGCGCCCGGGCCGCCGTCCTCGGCCGGGCCCAGGGCGACCTCGCCGCCCGCCTCGCGGACGCTCTGCGCGACGATCGACAACCCGAGGCCGGAGCCCGGCAGTTGGCGCGAGGAGGGGGAGCGCCAGAACCGGTCGAAGACGTACTGGAGCTCGTCCGGCGGGATGCCGGGGCCGTGGTCCCGCACGGTCAGCACGCCCTGCTGGAGCCGGACTTCGATGGTGCCGCCGGGCGGGCTGTACTTCACCGCGTTGTCGAGCAGGTTGATCACCGCCCGCTCCAGCGACGCGGCGTCGCCGTGCACGTACCAGGGCTCGGCGACGGTGTCGAAGACCAGCCCGGGCCCGCGCAGCTTGGCCCGCTCGACGGCCCGGTCGGTGATCTCGTGCAGGGCGACGACGGCGTGGTGGCGCACCGGCTTGGGGGAGTCGGGGCGGGAGAGCTGCAGCAGGTCGCCGATCAGGACGGTGAGTTCCTGCATCTGGGCCTTCATGTTGCCCAGCAGCTTGGTCTTGGTGGCGGCCGGCAGCGGGCGGCCGGTGTCGTTGCTGCGGATCAGCAGGTCGACGTTGGTGCGCAGCGAGGTGAGCGGGGTGCGCAGCTCGTGCCCGGCGTCGGCGATCAGCCGGGTCTGCCGGTCGCGGGAGTTGGCGAGCGCGGTGCTCATGGAGTTGAAGGAGGTGGAGAGCCGGGCGATCTCGTCGTCCCCGTGGACGGGGATGGTGGTGCCGACCTCCTCGGTGCGGGCGATGTGCTCGACGGCGTCGGTGAGTTGGTCGACCGGCTTGAGGGCCGAGTGGGCCACCAGGCGTCCGGCGACGGCGGCGAGCAGGATGCCGCCGAGGGAGACGGCGCCGAGCAGGATGGCGAGGCCCTGGAGGGATTCCTCGACGGACTTGGTGGGCGTTGCCACCATGATCAGCACCGGCGGGAGTCCGGGACGGTGGAAGACGGAGACACGGACCATGGCGGGATCGCCGTTGGTGTAGTGGCCGTCCCGGATGGTCGATTGGCTGCTCGGGTGCCGGAGGGCGTCGAGGTCGCTCTTCTGGATCGCGATGGCGCTGCTGGCCATCTGCGGCAGGCAGACCTGGACCGGATCCGCCAGGACGTACTGGGTGTCCCGGGGGACGGCGCCTCCGGTGACCTCGGGCGGAGCCGTCTGGACCTTCTGGAGGGCTGCTTCGGGCGTGCTGGGACAGGGAACGTGGAGAGTCACCCCGCCGCGCGGGGCCGGGGCGTTCCGCAACTCCGTCCCCACCTGGTTGTACAGCTGCTTGTGCACGATGAACCAGCAGGCCAGCGCGGACAGCGCGATGGCCACCGCGACCGCGGCCGCGCTCAGGAAGGCGAGGCGGCCGCGCAGCGAGCGGGAGCGGTACCAGTGGACCAGCCGCTCGCGGCGGCGGGAGACGACGCGCGGCGGCGCCAGGGGCGGCGGCGGGACAGCGCTCACGCCTGCGCGCCGGCTGCCGGGCGCAGGGCGTAGCCGACGCCGCGGACGGTCTGGATGAGGCGGGGCAGGCCGCCCTGCTCGGTCTTGCGGCGCAGGTACATCACGTACACGTCCAGGGAGTTGGAGGACGGTTCGAAGTCGAAGCCCCAGACCGCCTTGAGGATCTGCTCGCGGGTGAGGACCTGGCGCGGGTGGGAGAGGAACATCTCCAGCAGCATGAACTCGGTGCGGGTGAGCTCGACCGGCTTGCCGGCCCGCTCGACCTCGCGGGTGGCGGTGTTCATCCGCAGGTCGGCGAAGGAGAGCACCTCGCTGTCGTCCGCGGCGGCGGCGCGGGCGGCGGCGGCCTCGACGGCGAGGGCGTTGCGGCGCAGCAGGGCGCGGACGCGGGCGAGGAGCTCGTCGAGTTCGAAGGGCTTGGCGAGGTAGTCGTCGGCGCCGACGTCGAGGCCGGTGACGCGGTCGCCGACGGCGTCGCGGGCGGTGAGCATCAGGACGGGGACGGTGTCGCCGCGGGAGCGCATCCGGCGGACGGCGGTGAGGCCGTCCATCCGGGGCATCATGATGTCCAGCAGGACGAGGTCGGGCTTGTCGCGTTCGACGGACTCCAGGGCCTCGTAGCCGTCGGTGGCGGTGGCGACCTCGTAGCCCTCGAAGGCGAGGCTGCTCTCCAGGGCGTCCCGGAGGGCGGGTTCGTCGTCGACCACGAGGAGCCGGGCGGCGGGCTGGCCGGGCTCGGCGGGGGTGCGGTCGTCGGCGGACGCGGTCATGGGCGGCTGCCCTTTCTGCTGGGGTGGAGGGCCTGCTGGGAGCCATTGTCCGTCGTGCGGACGGGTGGCGGTGGGGCTACAGGGTCTGGCCGGCTTCGAGTTTCGGCAGGACCTGCTTGATGTCGTTGATCGGGATGGCGAAGCCGAGGCCGACGCTGCCGGCGGAGCTGCTGCCGGAGGAGCCGGAGCCGTTCGGCGCGTACATCGCCGAGTTGACGGCGATGACCTGGCCGTTGGCGTTGATCAGCGGGCCGCCGGAGTTGCCGGGGTTGAGGGCGGCGTCGGTCTGGAAGGCCTTGTAGGTGGTGGTGTTGCCGCCGCCGGACCGCTGGCCGTTCACGCCGGGCAGGTGCGGGAGGCCGAAGCCGCCGTTGGCGCTGGTGCTGCCCTCGTCGAGCTGGACGGTGACGTCGCGGTTCTCGGCGCTGATGATGCCGGAGGTGACGGTGCCGGTCAGGCCGTCCGGGTTGCCGATGGCGACGACTGGGTCGCCGACCGCGACGGCGGAGGAGTCGCCGAGGACGGCGGGGGTGAGGTTGCGCGCGCCGCTCGCGGTGATGACGGCGGCGTCCAGGGACTTGTCGGTGCCGGTGACGGTGGCCTGGGCGGTGGAGCCGTCGTGGAAGGTGACGGTGATCCGGCCGCCGCCGGCCGCGGTGTCGATCACGTGGTAGTTGGTGAGGATCCGGCCGTCCTTGTCGAGCACGACGCCGGTGCCGGTGGCGGTGCCGCCCGCGCTCTTGACGGTGATCTCGACGACGCTGGGGGAGACCGCGGCGGCGATGGCCGGCACGTCGGCGCCGCCGTCCGAGCGGGCGGAGACCGGGCTGGCGATGGTGCCGACGCGGTTGTCGGCCGCCTGCCGGTCGGCGGTGACCAGCCCGCCGGTGACCCCGCCGAGGACGGCGGCGACCGCGGCGACGGCGGTCACCAGGGCGAGCCGGCCGCGCAGCAGGCCGCGCCGGGCCCGGCCGCCGCGGCCGCCCTCGCCCTCGGGCCCGCCGCCGGGGCCGAGGATGGTGGGCGGCTCGGGCGGTACGGGCGGCGGCGGGGGCGGCCCGTCGTAGCCGCCGGCGGCGTGCTCCTCGCGGTGGGCGTACGGGTCCTGGCCGCCGGTGACGACGGTGCCCTCGATCACGTGGGGCTGCCGGTACGGGGCGTACGGGCCGTTCTGCTGCTCGCCGTAGGGGCCGTACGCGTCCCGCCGGTCGCCGTACGGGTCGCTGGGGTGCCGGTGCTGTTCGCTCATGCCGACCAAGCTCCGCCCGGTGGATGAGGACCGGATGAGAAGCGGCTCAGAACGGTCCGAGAAGCCCGTTGGCTTCTCATAAAGCCTGGTCAGGCCGCCTGCGGAGCGGAATCGGCTATTCCGCCGCGGCCCGGCCGGGTGCGGCCCCGTCGCAGCCGCAGGAGCGGCGGATGACCAGGCGGGCCGGGAACTTGCGGACCCGCTCGGTGTCCGAGCCGGGGACCATCAGCGAGTCGTCCAGGACCAGCTCGACGGCGGCGCGGGCCATCGCGTCGCGGTCGGAGGCGACGGTGGTCAGCGGCGGGTCGGCGAGCGCGGCCTCCGGCACGTCGTCGAAGCCGGCCACCGCGAGGTCCTCGGGGACCCGCAGGCCGACCTCGCGGGCGGCCCGCAGCACGCCGATGGCCTGGTCGTCGGTGGAGCAGAAGATCGCCCGCGGCCGGTCCGGGGAGCGCAGTACGCCGAGTGCGACCTCGTACGCGCCGTAGCGGTGGAAGGGCGCGTCGATCAGGTGCGGCTCGGTGGGGACGCCGTGCGCGTCCATGGCCCGCTGCCAGCCCTCGACGTGGTCGATGACCGGGTCGCCGGGGGCGGGGGACTCGACCGGGCCGCCGAAGCAGGCCACGTACGGGTGCCCGTGCTCCTCCAGCAGGTGGCGGACGACGGCCTCGGCGCCGCCCACGTCGTCGGTGACGACCGCGACGTCGTCGATCGCCTCGGGGCGGCGGTGCAGCAGCACCACCTTGGCCCCCTCCATCGCGGCGAACTCCTCGGCGGCGCGCTGCGAGGGGCCCTGGCTGACCAGGATCAGGCCGGAGACCCGCATGCCGAGGAAGGCGCGGACGTAGTGGACCTCGCGGTCGTCGACGTAGTCGGAGTTGCCGATCAGCACGAGCTTGCCGCGTTCGGAGGCGGCGCGTTCGACGGCGTGCGCCATCTCGGCGAAGAAGGGCTGGCGGGCGTCCGGGACGACCATGCCGATCAGGTTGGTGCGGCGGGAGGCCATCGCCTGGGCGACGCTGTTCGGCCGGTAGCCGAGCTGCTCGATCGCGGCGAGGACCTTCTCCCGGGTCGCGGGCGCGACCGGGCGCGGCCCGTTGTTGATCACGTAGCTGACGACCGCGGTCGAGGTCCCAGCCAGTCGGGCTACATCGTCGCGCGTCACCTTGGCCACGGAGGGAGTCTACGCGTGTGGTCTACGGGGCGGCAGTGTGATCCGGGACCGCCGGCGGGCACACCGGGAGCAATGCGGACGAGCCGGGCGGGGTGCGGCCCGCCCGGCCTCCGTCAGGCGTCCAGTGCCGCGGCGGAGCGCTGGACGGGCTCCGGGCGCTCGCCCTTCTCGGGCTTCTCCGGGACGACGAAGCGGTAGCCGACGTTGCGCACGGTGCCGATCAGCTGCTCGTGCTCGACGCCGAGCTTGGCGCGCAGCCGCCGGACGTGCACGTCCACCGTCCGGGTGCCGCCGAAGTAGTCGTAGCCCCAGACCTCCTGCAGCAGCTGCGCCCGGGTGAAGACCCGGCCGGGGTGCTGGGCGAGGTACTTCAGCAGCTCGAACTCCTTGAAGGTGAGGTCGAGCGCCCGGCCCTTGAGCTTGGCGGAGTAGGTGGCCTCGTCGACCGAGAGGTCGCCGTTGCGGATCTCCATCGGGCTGTCGTCGACGGCGACCTGCAGCCGGCCGAGCGCGAGCCGCAGCCGGGCCTCGACCTCGGCCGGGCCGGCGGTGTCCAGCAGGACGTCGTCGATGCCCCACTCGGCGGTGACGGCGGCCAGCCCGCCCTCGGTGACCACGAGGATCAGCGGGCAGGCGATGCCGGTGGAGCGCAGCAGCTGGCAGAGGCTGCGGATCTGCGGCAGGTCGCGCCGGCCGTCGACCAGGATGACGTCCGCGCTGGGGGTGTCCACCAGGGCCGAGCCCTCGGCGGGCGCCACCCGGACGCTGTGCAGCAGCAGGCCGAGGGCGGGCAGCACTTCCGCGGAGGGCTGCAGTGCGTTGGTGAGGAGGAGGAGAGAACTCATACCCGGTGGTCCCCTTTCCGGGTCGTCGCGGTCGCTGTTCGGCTGCCGCCACAGCCGGATGGCGCACGTGCTGAGGTGGGGGAGTGGACGACGGGCGCCTGGGACGTGCCGGGGGCGTGCGGGCGGTGCCGGGCGCGGCGGCGCGCGCGCCCGGGGGTCCGCGACCCCTGGCGCACCGTCTCGGCCCTGCTCATCCCGCGAACCCTCCGGTCTGGTCCGGTGCCGGGCGGCGGCCCGGGCCCGGTGGCGACACCCCGGGCGGTCGGGCACGTCGTCGTGCCGCGAGCGGCGGGGCGGTCCCTGCGGCGCGTCGGGGGTGGGCCGACGAATCGCAAGAACGTCCGTACTGGCGTCCTGTAAGCACGAAAGGACCCGGGGGCGACTCTGCCCGGGTCCCTCTCTTGGTGGACGAGGATAGCCGACCCCCGGCCGGGCCGGGAGGTGTCGAATCCGGCACACCGCCCAATTCGGTCGCCGCCCGGGTGAGCCTGGACACAGCTTCGGACGGCCGCCGCGGCCCCTCCGGCCAGGGCGATTGCCGCTCGCGGTGGCCGACCGGCCATCATGGGGACGCACATCGGCGGCGCAGCTCGGGTCCATCGTTCGGGTGGTTTCGACGGCCGACGCGGTGGCGAGCCGGACCGGGGCACCCGGGACGGGCGAGGACGACGAGAAGGGGTGGCCCGATGGGCGCGACCACCGAGCCCGCGAGCGGCGCCCGGGTGCGCGGGACGATCCGCTACTGGGCGGCGGCGAAGTCCGAGGCCGGGCTCGCCGAGGAGCCGTACGAGGCGGCGACCCTGGCGGAGGCGCTGGCGGCGGCCAAGGAGCGGCACGCCGACCGGCCGAAGTTCGTCCAGCTGCTCGGGCACTGCTCGTACCTGGTCGACGGTGTGCAGGTGGGCGGCCGGGAGCACGGCACCGTCGCCCTGACCGAGGGCGGGACGGTCGAGGTCCTTCCGCCGTTCGCGGGAGGCTGAGCGGCGTGACGGACATGAACAACCCGAACCACGGCGGCTACGGACAGTGGCCGCAGCAGGTCCCCCCGCAGCAGCCGCAGCACCCGCACCCGCCGCAGGGGCAGCAGCCGCCGTACGGCCACCCGATGGACGACGCCGCGACCGCGCTGCTGCCGCCCGTGCCGCCGATGGACGACGCGGCGACGACGCTGCTGCCGCCGGTCCCGCCGATGGACGACGCGGCGACCACGCTGCTGCCGCCGGTCCCGCCGTTGGACGACGCGGCGACCGCGCTGCTGCCGCCCGTGCCGGCCTCCGGTGCGCTGCCGGTTGCCCCGCCGCCGTTCCGGCCGCAGGCGCCCTACCCGCCGCAGGGGCAGGCGCCGTACCCGCCGCAGGGGCAGGTGCCGTACCCGCCGCAGGCGCCGGTGGGGACGCCGCCGCAGCCTCCGGTCCAGCCGCAGCCCCGGCAGGGGCGGCACGCCGCACCCGCCCGGGCCGCGGCGCCGCAGCCCGTCGCCCAGCAGCCGATGGCGCCGGTGGGGATGCCGCCGCAGCCGGTGGCGCCGGGCCTCGACCAGCCGACCATGGCGCTCAAGCGCCCGGACGTGCCCGCCGGCCCGCCCTACCCGGGCGTCCCGTCGCAGCAGCCCCAGCCCCAGCCGGTGATGCAGCCGCAGCCGCAGGGCCCGGCCGCTCGGACCGGTTCGCCGATCATCGACCCCGGCCTGCAGCCCGCGCTGATCACCGCCGCCGTCGCCGCGCTGCTGGCCGGCGGTGCCGCGCTCGGGCAGGTGGCGCTGGCCGTGGTGGTGGCGGCGCTGCAGCTGCTGACGGCGGCCGGCTGGTTCCGGCTGAACGGCATGTGGCCGGCCCGGCAGGGCATCCTGCTGGCCGCGCTGGCCGGGTGGACCGCGACCGCGGCCGTGCTGCTGGCGGACTCGGAGGGCTCGGCGGCCGCCGTGGTGGGCGCGCTGGGCGGGTTCTTCCTGCTGGTCCTGGTGTTCCAGACGTTCCGCCCCTCGGACCCGAAGGAGCGCTTCTACGCGCTGACGGTGCTGGGCTCGGCCACCGTGGTGACGGCGCTGTGCACCATGCTGCTGCTGGCCGACTGGGTGCCGGCCGGCGTGGGCGCGGTGGCCCTGGCCACCGTGCTGGCCGCGGCGCCGATTCCCGGCCCGAAGCAGGTGGGCCCGGTGCTGGGTCTGGTGGCCGCGGTGCTGCTGGGCCTGCTGGTGGGCGCGCCGCTGGCGCTGGGGGCGCTCGCCGGGCTGGGCGCGCTGGTCGGACGCCGGGTCGCGGCGTACGACTTCCCGTCCCGCTTCGTGCACATGACGGCGGGCGTGGCGCTGCCGCTCGCGGTGGCCGCGCCGCTGATCTGGATCGCCACCGACCTGCTGGTCTGAGCCGCGCCGCGGTTCCGAGACCGTTGCGCACCAGGAACCGCCCCGGAACCATGCTCCGGGGCGGTTCGTCGTACGGTCGTGCGGACGTGGCCGTTCCGAGCGGTCACCACGAGACCGTGAACGACGACGAACGACGGCCGCGACCGGCGACGACGGGGGAGTGCGATGCGCGGATGGCTGAAGGCGACGATCGGCCTGGCGGTGCTCTGCGGCCTGCTCGCGGGCGCCGACCGGATCGCGGTCGGGGTGGCCGAGGACGAGGCCGCCGACAAGATCGTGCAGAGCGGCCGGATGAGCCAGCGCCCGGACGTGTCGATCGAGGGCTTCCCGTTCCTCACCCAGGCGCTGTCGATGAAGCTGGACGACGTCCGGATCTCCTCGGACGGCCTGGCGGTCGGTGACGGCCACCAGCAGGTGGCGCTGCACTCGTTCAAGGCCAAGCTGTCCGGCGTCGCGGTGAGCGGCGGGCTGAACAGCGCCACGGTGGACAGCGCCAACGGCAGCGGGGTGATCACCTACGCGGATCTCGCGCAACTGCTGCCGCCGGCGAGCCAGTTGATGCACGGGAAGCTCCCGGTGGGCGGGTCCTCGCGGTTCAGCCTGTCCTACGCGGGGCCGGGCAGGGTGAAGGCCTCGCTGGGGCCGATCCCGGTCGGGGAGGGCTCCGTGCACAACCAGGGGAACACCATCACGGTGGACGGCTTCCAGCTGAACGGCCTGGCCGGGGTGCTGGCCGGGGCGACCGGTCAGCAGCTGGAGCCGATGAGCTTCACCCTGGACTCGCTGCCGGCCGGGCTGAAGCTGGCCGACAAGGACGGCGCGACGCCGCTGCAGGACGGGCTACAGCTGTCCTTCGACGGCAAGGGCGTCAAGCTCCTCGGCTGACCGGCCGGGCCCGCGGGCCGCCCCGCCGCCCCGGTCTCCTTCGGTTCCGCTTCCTTCCGCTCCGTTCCGCTCCGTTCCGTTCCGCTCCGCGAGACGCGCTGTCCAGCGCGGACCGCGGAGCGCTGCCGTTTCCGCCCGTTGTGCCCCGCGGCCGGGGCGCCGCCGCGCCGCCGGGCGGGCCGCGCCCGGCCGCACCGGACGTCGATCCCGCGATTCGGATGATTCGATCTCAGGATTCGATACGCTGATGACAGCGGCCCTCGGGTGTCCCTAGCATCGTCAGCATGAAGCGACAGACGGATCTCACGAAGCGGCGGGCGGTCGACCTGTGCCGCGTGGCCGCCTGTCTGTGTCGAATGCGCTGACTCGGCACCCCGGCAGGGCAGTTGACGCCCCTCGCCGATTCTCCTGCCGATCTCCCCGGTGATCCCGCCCGGCCGTTGCGGCCGCTGGTCGCCGTCGTGCCCCGCAGTTCCCGCCCGGTCGTACCGGACCCCTGTTCCGTCTCGCTATTCGGACGGATTTTCGGACCACTGTCTTCCGGGCACCCGTGCATCGCCCCCTGAGCAGCACCTTCCGCCAACCGCCCTCGGATGGAGAACACCACCATGAGCCGCAGCGACGTCCTGGTCGACGCCGACTGGGTCCAGGCCCACCTGGACGACCCGAAGGTCGTCATCGTCGAGGTCGACGAGGACACCTCCGCCTACGAGAAGAACCACATCCGCAACGCCGTCCGGATCGACTGGAAGCAGGACCTCCAGGACCCGGTCCGCCGCGACTTCATCGACCAGGCCGGCTTCGAGGCGCTGCTCAGCGCCAAGGGCATCGCCAACGACGACACCGTCGTCCTGTACGGCGGCAACAACAACTGGTTCGCCTCCTACGCCTACTGGTACTTCAAGCTGTACGGCCACGGCGACGTCCGCCTGCTGGACGGCGGCCGCAAGAAGTGGGAGCTGGACTCCCGCGACCTGGTCTCCGAGGTCCCGGCCCGCCCGGCCACCGAGTACACCGCGCAGGCCGCCGACTCCTCGATCCGCGCCTTCCGCGACGACGTGATCGCCGCCATCGGCGACCTCAACCTGGTCGACGTGCGCTCGCCCGACGAGTTCTCCGGCAAGCTGCTCGCCCCGGCCCACCTCCCGCAGGAGCAGTCGCAGCGCCCCGGCCACGTGCCGAGCGCCCGCAACATCCCGTGGGCGAAGAACGCCAACGACGACGGCACCTTCAAGAGCGACGACGAGCTCAAGGCCCTGTACGAGGCCGAGGGCATCGACCTGGCGAAGGACACCATCGCCTACTGCCGCATCGGCGAGCGCTCCGCGCTGACCTGGTTCGTGCTGCACGAGCTGCTCGGCCAGGCGAACGTCAAGAACTACGACGGTTCGTGGACCGAGTACGGCAGCCTGGTCGGCGTTCCGATCGAGCTCGGCAGCAACTGAGCCCCCGGCTCGCGCGCAAGGCGGAAGGGAAACACAGACATGTGCGGTGCGAAGGCCGGCGGCCCGGACCTGGCAGGAGTAGACGTGGCGAACGAGACGATCATCCAGGGTTCGGTGACCCGCGACGGTGAGCCGGTGAACGGCTACGTCCGACTGCTGGACGAAAACAACGAGTTCACGGCCGAGGTGCCCACCTCGGCGACCGGGCAGTTCCGGTTCTTCGCCCGCCCGGGCAAGTGGACCCTGCGCGCGCTGGTGCCGGGCCAGACCGTGGACCGTCAGGTGGTGGCCTCCCAGGGCGCCGCCGTCGAGGTCGCGATCGCGGTCTGATCAGCCCGAGCGCCAGGAGGAGGGCCCCCGCCCGGCGGGGGCCCTCCTCAGTCGCGTCGATCGGCCGTACCGTGGAGACGTGCAGGCAAGGCGGCGGCGCCGCTACTACTACGCCATGATGGGCGTCTGCCTCGGCCTCTTCGTGCTGGCCTGGGGCGTGGTGCGGTTCTTCTCGGTGGGCGCGGCGATCGGCCTGTGCCTGGTGGCGATGGTCATCCCGCCGGCCGCCGCGGTGTTCGCCAACAAGCGGGACCCGGAGGACGACTGGTGGAACGACCCGCGCTGGGACGACCCGAAGTGGGACGACCCCGGCCACGACCGGGACCGGCCGGACCACGAGCCGCGCGACCGCCCGTAACGCCCGTGCGCCCGTAACGCCCGTGCGCCCGTAACGCCCCTGCGCCCGTGGCCCCCGTGGCCCCCGTGGCCGGCGGGCCGCCGCCGTCAGTAGACGAGCGCCTGGACGCCGTCCGCCATGATCTCGCTGACGAAGACCTGCGCGCCCGCGATCCGGACGCCCTCGACGGTGTCCTTCTGCTCGATCCCGCGCCGGGTCGCGCACTGGGTGCACAGCGTCACCGAGCCCGCGGCCAGGATCGACTCCAGCAGGTCCGGCAGCGGCGCCGCGTGCGGCAGCTCGAACTCCGCCGCCCGCCCCGGCAGGGCGAACCAGGAGGACTCCCCGGTCAGCCAGAGCGAGACCTCGATCCCGCTGGCGACGGCCACCGCCGCGACCGTGAACGCCTGCGAACACCGCTCCGGCGCGTCCGCCCCGGCAGTGACCTTGATGACGAGCTTCTTCGACATGGCGCCACCTTAGAGGCCCCGCGCCCGCCGCCTGCCGTCATCCCCGGATCCCTTGGGCGAATCCTGGACGGCGGGCCGGCGACCGCCGCGCGGCCCGCCGGCGTCGGCGCGCCCGCACGTGGTGGTGGGGCTCGCCGCGAAGGCCCCGAGCTCGACGGATAGAGTGAGCGCCAGCAAAATCCACCACACTGTCGCCGCCTGGGAGCCCCCCGTGTCCGGTCTGGAAATCTTCTTCGACGGTCTGCTGGCCCTCATGGCCGTGCTGATCACCTGGTTCGCCATCTTCTCGGTGATGAAGCTGTACCAGGGCCAGCGCTGAGCCTGCCGTACGGTTGAGGCATCCGCACACCGACGACAGCGACCAGGAACATGATCGAGATCCCCTCTGACCTCCACAGGGACGTCGTCCCGCTCGCCTTCCTCCTCGGTACCTGGGAGGGCGCGGGCGTCTACGACTTCCCGGGCACGGAGAAGTGCAACTTCGGCCAGGAGATCGTGATCCGGCACGACGGCCGCCCCTTCCTGGAGTTCCGCTCCCGCACCTGGGTGCTGAACGAGCAGGGCGAGAAGGTCCGCCCGCTGGAGAGCGAGCACGCGTTCTGGCGCATCACCAGCAACCACGACGGCACCAGCGGTGCCCGCGGGATCGAGATCTCCTCCGTCCGTGACGATGGCACCGTGGAGATCTGGTACGGCGAGCTGGCGGACGGCAAGCCGCAGATCGACGTCTCCACGGACGCGGTGGCCCGGATCGAGGGCTCCCCGGAGTACTCCGGCGGCAAGCGGCTGTACGGCTTCGTCAACGGCGAGCTGCTCTGGGTCGGCGAGAAGGCCGCCCCGAACGTGCCGCTGCGCCCGTACATGTCCGCGCAGCTGAAGAAGGTGCTCAGCCCGGCCCAGCTGGTCAAGGACATCAACGACCTGCCGGACGACGGCATCGCCTTCTTCAAGTAGGCCCCGCAGGACAAGAGGTAGGGACCGGCCCGCAGCCGGTCCCTACACTTGCCTCAGGACCCCCGACCTTGGCAGGGACAGCACCATGGCGGATACCGGCACCACCGAATGGCAGCTCTCCGGCGACTGGAAGACGGACCTGCGCGAGCGCGGCTACCGGCTCACCCCGCAGCGCCAGCTCGTGCTGGAGGCCGTCGACGTGCTCGACCACGCCACCCCCGACGAGATCCTCGGCCACGTCCGGCGGACCGCCAGCGGCGTCAACATCTCCACCGTGTACCGCACCCTGGAACTGCTGGAGGAACTGGGCCTGGTCTCGCACGCCCACCTCGGCCACGGCGCCCCGACCTACCACCTGGCCGGCCGCCACCACCACCTGCACCTGGTCTGCCGGGACTGCGACAAGGTCACCGAGACCGGCACCGAGATCGCCCAGCCGCTGATCGACCGGCTGCGCGAGCAGCACGGCTTCGACACCGACCTCAAGCACTTCGCCATCTTCGGCCGCTGCGCCGACTGCACCGCCAAGCTCGCGGACGGCCGGTCGTAAGCTGGCCGGTATGACCGGTCTGAAGAGCCCGCTGCTTGCCCTGCCCGGAGCCGTCCCCGCCGAGGGGCCCGACGAGGGCGTCGCCGCCCACTACGGCGAGCTGTTCGGCGAGCAACGCCGCCTCTCCCGGGGGGAGGGTTTCGTCGACCTCTCGCACCGCGGCGTGGTCACCGTCACCGGCCCGGACCGGCTGGGCTGGCTGCACCTGCTGCTCACCCAGCACGTCAGCGAACTGCCGCCGCAGCAGGCCGTCGAGGCGCTGGTGCTGTCCGCGAACGGGCACGTCGAGCACGCGCTCTCGCTGGTCGACGACGGCACCACCACCTGGGCGCACGTCGAGCCCGGCACCCAGGGCGCGCTGGTCGCCTACCTGGAGAGCATGAAGTTCTTCTACCGGGTGGAGGTCGCCGACGCGACCGCCGACTACGCCGTGGTGCACCTGCCGGCCGGCTCCGCCGCCTCCGTCGAGGGCGCCGCCGCCGTCCGTGAACTCCCGTACGGGCGCGACCTGTTCGTGCCGCGCGCCGATCTGGAGAAGCTCTCCGCCGGGTACGGCCCGGCGGCCGGCGTCTGGGCCTACGAGGCGCTGCGGATCGAGGACCACCGTCCCCGGCTGGGCTTCGAGACCGACCACCGGACCATCCCGCACGAGGTGGACTGGCTGCGCACCGCCGTCCACCTGCAGAAGGGCTGCTACCGCGGCCAGGAGACCGTCGCCCGGGTGCACAACCTGGGCCGCCCGCCGCGCCGGCTGGTCTTCCTGCACCTGGACGGCACCGAGGAGGTGCTGCCCCCGCACGGCACCGAGGTGCGCCTCGCCTCGGACCCGGACGGGCGGGCGCTGGGCTTCGTCACGTCCTCGGCGCGGCACCACGAACTGGGGCCGATCGCGCTGGCGATCGTCAAGCGGAACGTCCCGGTGGACGCGGTGCTGCTGGCCGGGACGGTGCCGGGCACCCAGGACGTGATCGTCCCGCAGTAGGGGGCCTCAGACCTCGACGAGGACGGTGAACGGGCCGTCGTTCACCAGCGCCACCCGCATGTCGGCGCCGAACCGGCCCGTCTCCACCTTGGCGCCCAGCGCGCGCAGCCGGGCGACCACCTCGTCCACCAGCGGCTCGGCGACCGGGCCGGGAGCCGCGGCGTTCCAGGTGGGGCGGCGGCCCTTGCGGGCGTCGCCGTAGAGCGTGAACTGGCTGATCACCAGCAGCGGCGCGCCGATGTCCGAGCAGCTCTGCTCGACGCCTTCGTCGTCGGCCGGCAGCAGCCGCAGCGTCCAGAGCTTGCGGGCCAGTTGGGCCGCCTTGGCCGGGGTGTCCTCGTGGGTGACGCCGACCAGGACGCAGAGCCCGGGCCCCTCGATCGCGCCGACGGTCTCTCCGGCCACGGTCACCCGGGCCTCGGTCACTCGCTGCACCACTGCTCGCATGCCGCCATTGTGCCGGAGCCCCGAACCGCGGCCGGAGGGCCCCCGGACATGCTCCCGGACCGCCCGCGGCGGGGCTGAGGAGAGGCCGCGGAGAGGCCGCGGAGGGCTTGCGGGGGCGCAGAACTGGGGCGTGCGCTGGGGTGGCGCACGCCGTGTAGTGGGCGCCTGCGCGGGGGCGGGCGCCGCTCTTCCTGCGGAAAGGCCTGGTCATATCAGCCACCCCCGTTCGCCAGGGGGCCGTTCGGGTGCACGGGCGGTGCGCGCGCGCCGGGCGGGGTGGCACGCTGGGGCCACACGAAGGGTCCGGGGCGTCACATGGTCCGCCGCGCCGGGCCGGGGTTCGGCCGGGCGGTCGAGCCGGTGGGTCAGGCGTTCCGGTGGGGTCGCTCCGGCGGGTGGTTCCCGGCCGGGAGGCGGAACCTCCGGCAGCGCCCGGGCGTGCCGACGTACGGGACGCGCGAGCCCGTCGACCGACGGGCCGGACCGGCGGCAGGGACTGGGTGCCGTGAGCGGGCGGGATCGGACGACGGCAGGTGGCTGGATGATGGACGCGAGCAGCGCGGCACGGGAACGCTCCGATCGGTCGGCCCTGGCCGGCCCGGTGGATCCGGCGGACCCGGCCGACGCGGACGGCGAGCCCGAGTTGGAGCGGCTGGGCCTGGAGCAGCTGCGGATCCTGCGTCGCGAGACCCTGGAGCAGGAGGCCGACCTCTCCTACCTGCGGCGGCTGCTGCACGGCCGGATGGACATCCTGCGCGCCGAACTCGACCGGCGCCCCGGCGGCGGCCCGGCCAGGGCCGCGGCGGCGGTCGGCGAGCAGCCCCCCGGCGACCTGCTGGACCGCCTGGCGGCCATCCTGACCGACGCGCCCTCCACCGTGCGGCGCTCGGCCCGGCACGTCACGCTCGGCCCGCCGCGCACCCGGGAGTCCCGGCTGGAGGCGGACGAGCTGATGGGCGACGTCCAGCTGGCCGACCTGGCCGCGCACCCGGCCGAGGAGCTGCTGGCCGCGCTGGAGCGCCTGCGCGCGCACGAGCGGGAGGTGTCCGGACGGCGTCAGCGGCTGCTGCGCACGGCGGACGGTTGCAACGCCGAGATCACCCGCAGGTACCGTGATGGGGAAGCACGGGTCGACGACCTGCTCGCGGGCGGCCCGCTCTGATCGGTTGAGGCACTGCGGGCGGGGGCCCGGCTCGCCCCCGGTCCCACCCTCGCCCCGGAAGGCCCCTGCCATGTCCCAGTCCGTCGCCCCGCCCGTTCTCGCCGAGGTCGTCCGTTCGGGTTTCACCGAGGGCCGCCACCACGGTTCGCTGGTGCTGCTCGCCGCCGACGGCTCGGTCGAGTTCGCGCTCGGTGACCCCGACGCCCCGGTGTTCCCCCGGTCCACCGCCAAGCCGTTCCAGGCGGTGGCGACGCTGCGGGCCGGGCTGGAGATCGGGGGCGAGCTGCTGGCGCTGGCGGCGTCCAGCCACTCCGCAGAATCGTTTCACCTCGATGGTGTACGAGCGATACTCGGCTCCGCCGGCCTGGACGAGAGCGCCCTGCGCACCCCGGCGGACCTCCCGCTCGACGAGACCGAGGCGGAGCTGCTGCTCGCCGCCGGCGGCCGCCGCGCCCCCATCCTGATGGACTGCTCGGGCAAGCACGCCGGCTGGCTGGCCGCCTGCGCCACCAACGGCTGGGACACCGGGAGCTACCTCGACCCGGCCCACCCGATCCAGCGGCTGGCCCGCGAGGCCCTGGTGGAGAGCACCGGCGAGACCCCCGTCCACGCCGGCGTGGACGGCTGCGGGGCGCCGCTGCTCGCCGTCTCGCTCACCGGCCTGGCCCGTGGCTACCGGGCCCTGGTGCTGGCCGCCGAGGGCACCGAGCAGCGCCGGGTGGCCGACGCGATGCGCGCCCACCCCGAGTACGTGGCCGGCACCCGCCGCGCGGACACCTGGCTGATGCGGGCCGTCCCCGGCGCACTCTCCAAGATGGGTGCCGAGGCCGTCCAGGTGGTCGCCCTGCCGGACGGCCGGGCGCTCGCCTTCAAGATCGACGACGGCGGCGAGCGGGCCCGCGGCCCGGTGCTGGCGGCCGCGCTGCGCCGGCTCGGCGTGACCGGCGCGGACGACACCGTCGAGCGGATCGGCGCGGCCCCGCTGCTCGGCGGCGGCCTGCCGGTCGGCCTGGTGCGGGCGGCGTTCTGAGCCCTCCGCGACCCGCCCCGGCGGGCGGTGTCGGGGTGCGGGCGGGCGGACGGCGGTGCACGGTGGACCGGGGGCCGTCGCACAGCTGAGGGAGTCCGCCATGACTGACCACGTGTACCGGGTGACCGAGATCGTCGGGTCCTCGTCCGAGAGCGTCGACGCCGCGATCCGCAACGGCGTGGAACGGGCCGCGCGGACGCTGCGCAACCTCGACTGGTTCGAGGTCTCGCAGGTCCGCGGCCACCTGGAGGACGGCCGGATCAAGCACTTCCAGGTGTGCATGAAGGTCGGCTTCCGGCTGGACGACTGACCCGGGCGGCACCGGCGACCCGCCCCGGAAACGGCTGAGGCCGGGGTCCGCGGACGAATCCGCGAACCCCGGCCCCGGGCTGTCCCGACCCGCCTCGAAGTCTCGAACGGTCGGAACGACGGCTCAGTGACCGCCCTGGTCCGCCAGACGCTTGATCGAAGCGGTGACCTCGGCCTCGGCCTCGGCGCGGCCGACCCAGTCGGCGCCCTCGACGGACTTGCCGGGCTCCAGGTCCTTGTAGACCTCGAAGAAGTGCTGGATCTCCAGGCGGTCGAACTCCGACACGTGGTGGATGTCGCGCAGGTGCTCCCAGCGCGGGTCCGTCGCCGGGACGCAGAGCAGCTTGTCGTCGCCGCCCGCCTCGTCCGTCATCTTGAACATGCCGATGGCGCGGCACTTGATCAGGCAACCGGGGAAGGTCGGCTCGTCCAGGATGACCAGGGCGTCCAGCGGGTCACCGTCGTCCGCCAGGGTGCCCTCGACGTAGCCGTAGTCGGCCGGGTAGCGGGTCGAGGTGAAGAGCATCCGGTCGAGCCGCAGACGGCCGGTCTCGTGGTCGACCTCGTACTTGTTACGAGAGCCCTTCGGGATTTCGATAAGGACGTCGAACTCCAACGGTTCCTCCAAGGTAGGGACTGACAGAATCCAAGTGTCTCCTACGGGAGCGAGTGCTCGGGAAAGGGGCCGGTCGGTGGGAGCAGGGGTGGGGGCGGCGCGCCGCCGCAGGGGGACGGCCGCCGGACTGTTCGGGACGGCACTGCTCGTCGTCGGCACCGTCCTGACCTCGGGCGGCGGCGCGTACGCGCAGCCCTCGCCGACCCCGGGCGGCCACGGCACCGCGCACGCCGGCGGCGGAGGCCAGGGCGACCAGGGCCAGGGCCAGGGCCAGGGCGACCAGGGCCAGGACAGCCAGGGCGATCAGGGCGGCCACGAGGGCAAGAAGGGCGACCAGGGCCGGGACAAGGGCAAGTCGCGGCCCGGCGGCGAGAGCCCGACCCGCCGGGCCGAGCCGCCCGCCCCCGGCGGGGGCGACCCGACCGCCGCGCGCCCCGCGCCCGCCACGGCCGCCGTCCTGGCCACCGCGCAGACCGGCCCCGAGGCGGCCCTCCCCACCACCCAGGGCCTCCAGCAGGCGCTGGCCACCGTCCTCGCCGACCGGAACCTGGGCACCGTCACCATCGCCGTCGCGGACGCCGCCGGTGGTCAACTCCTGTACGGCTCCGGCGAGAACACCGCCGCCACCCCCGCCTCCACCACCAAGCTGGCCACCTCCGTCGCGGCCCTGTCCCTCGTCCCGGGCGACACCCGGCTGACCACCCGGGTCGTCAAGGGCGCCACCCCCGGCAGCATCACCCTCGTCGGCGGCGGCGACCCGACGCTGACCGCGCTGCCCGCCGACCAGGTGCAGATCGGCGGGCAGCCCGCCGACCCGGACACCGCCCCCGCCTCCCTCGACGCGCTCGCCCGGCAGACCGCCGCCGCCCTCAAGGCCGCCGGTACGACCACCGTCGCGCTCGACTACGACCTCTCGCTGTACAGCGGCAACCCGCTGCACAAGTTCCACGACGACGACACGAACATCGCCCCGGTCGTCCCGCTGATGATCGACGAGGGCAAGGTCGACCCGAAGAGCCGCGAGGAGGCGCCCAAGCGGGTCGCCGACCCGGCCTCCGCCGCCGCCGAGGCCTTCGCCGGCCTGCTCAGGGCCCAGGGCGTCACCGTCGAGGGCCGGGCCAAGCCCGCCGCCGCCCCGGTCGCCGCCGACGCGCCCCTGCTCGGCCGGGTCGACTCGCCGACCATCGCCCGGCTGGTCGAGCGCATGCTCACCACCTCCGACAACCAGATCGCCGAGGCGGTCGCCCGCCAGGCCGCGCTCGCCGCCCACCAGCCGGCGAGCTTCGAGGGCGCGGCCACCGCCGTCACCCAGGAACTCAGCAAGCTCGGCGTGCCGATGACCGGCGTCACCCTCAACGACGGCAGCGGCCTGCACACCGGCAACGGCATCCCGCCCGCCGTCCTGGTCCGGCTGCTCTGCCTCGCCGCCTCCGACCAGCACCCCGCGCTGCGCCCGGTCCTCACCGGCCTCCCGGTCGCCGGCTTCACCGGCACCCTCACCAAGCGCTACGGCTCCGGCTCCGGCGCCGCCGACGCGGCCGGTCTGATCCGCGCCAAGACCGGCACCCTCAGCGGGGTCAACACCCTCGCCGGCACCGTCGTCGACGCGGACGGCCGCCTCCTCTCCTTCGCCGTCATGACCCGCAGCTCCGCCCCCGTCGACTCCGCCCGGGCCGCGATGGACCGCATCGCCGCCCGCCTCGCCACCTGCGGTTGCCACTGACCGACCGACCCGCCGCAGCGCGGGGGCCGGCCGGACCGCGACGGGCGCGGGTCCGCGTGCGGTGGCCGGGACCGGCCCGCGGAATCGGGGCCGTTCCGGCGGGGCCGGGCACGGTGGTGAGGGCGGGGGCGTTGGGCGGGTGAGGGCGGGCCCGGCCCCGGGTAGGTGTTCGGGGCGGGTGGCTGCCGTTGGCGGAGGCGAGCACGTACGGTGAGGGCATGACGAGCGCGAGTGGCGGGGCTGAGATGGTCGACTGGAACCTCGCGGTCGCAACCGCGACCAGGTTGGTGCGGCCGGGGCCGGAGGTCAGCCGGGCGGAGGCCGCGGCGGTGGTCGCCGAGCTGCGTCGCCACGCCCTGGAGGCGGAGGAGCACGTCCGGGCGTTCACCGGGATGCGGTCGAGCAGCCTGGCGGCCGCCGCCGCGACGCCGGTGCTGGTGGTGGACCGCCCGGGGTGGGTGCGGGCGAACGTGGCGGGCTTCCGGACGATCGTCCAGCCGCTGGTGGAGAAGCTGCAGGCGCGCCGCTCGGGCGGGGCGGCGGCCGGGGTGTTCGGGTCGGTGGGGGAGAAGGCCACCGGGATCGAGGTGGGGGCGCTGCTGGCGTTCCTGGCGACCAAGGTGCTGGGCCAGTACGAGACCTTCGCGCCGGCGGAGCCCTCGCTGGAGGCGCCGGACAGCCCGGCGGCGCTGTTCGACAAGCCACGCACGGGCCCGGAGGGCCCCGGGCCGGGCCGGCTGCTGCTGGTGGCGCCGAACATCGTCCACGTGGAGCGTGAACTGGACGTCGACCCGGCCGACTTCCGGCTCTGGGTCTGCCTGCACGAGGAGACGCACCGGACGCAGTTCACGGCGGTGCCGTGGCTGCGCGACCACATCCAGTCCGAGGTGCAGTCCTTCCTGGCCGAGACGGACGTCGATCCGGGCGCGCTGCTGGAGCGGCTGCGCGAGGCGGCGGGCGCGCTGGGCGGCGGCCTGCCGCGGACGGGCGGCAAGGAGGGCGCCGGCTCGGGTTCGTCGAATCTGCTGGAGGTCGTCCAGTCGCCCGCGCAGCGGGAGATCCTGGGCCGGCTGACGGCGGTGATGTCGCTGCTGGAGGGCCACGCGGACGTGGTGATGGACGGCGTCGGCCCGGCCGTGGTGCCGACCGTCGCGGAGATCAGGGAGAAGTTCCAGCAGCGCCGGGACCGCGGTGCGAACCGGCTCGACCTGCTGCTGCGCAGGCTGCTGGGCATGGACGCCAAGCTGCGCCAGTACCAGGACGGCGCGGTGTTCGTGCGCGGGGTGGTCGAGCGGGTCGGGATGGAGGGGTTCAACCGGGTGTGGACCTCCCCGAACACCCTGCCGACCAAGGAGGAGATCCACGATCCGGCCGCGTGGGTGGCCCGGGTGGCCCGGTAGCGGTGGGCGGCGGCCGCCCCGAGCCGGGCGGCAAAGGGCTTGCGGTGGTCAAACCCGCTCGTACGAGTGGTCCAATCGAGCAGACCGCTGGTGAAGATACGTTTCTCCATTCACCCGAACGTGGGACGGTCGTCGTACCGGGGGCGCGGGTGGCGTAGCGGGTGGCCACTATCTGCCACCATCTGTGAGCGCCCGGTAACACGGCGCTCATGCGGCCGCGCGGCACCACCGCGCTCGCCGCCGTCCTGTCCGCACCTCCCGCCGAGGAGTCGTCCGTGGGCCCTCACCCCGCCGTCGCCGCGATACGCCTGGCCGTCCGCCGCTCGCTCGCCGAGCTGGCCGCCGAGGCCGGTTCCACCTTCACGCCGCCCGCCCGCACGCCCCGCGAGCGCCCGGCCGGCGCCCCGCTGGTGGGCGCCGCGCTCGGCACCACGCTGATCGGCAACGCCGCCCGGCACCCGTCCGGCCTGCCCCGCACCCCGGCGGCCCCCGGCTCGCCGCTGGTACTGGTCGCCGTCAGCGGCGGCGCGGACTCCATGGCGCTGGCCATCGCCGCCGCGTTCGAGGCCCCGAAGATCGGCCTGCGGGTCGGTGCCGTCACCGTCGACCACGGCCTGCAGGCCGGCTCCGCCGAGCGGGCCGCCCAGGTGGCCGAGCGGCTGCGCTCGCTGGGCCTGGACCCGGTCGAGGCCGTCCCGGTGCGGGTCGGCCGGGCCGGCGGCCCGGAGGCCGCCGCCCGGGACGCCCGCTACGCCGCCCTGGACGAGGCCGCCGACCGGCACTCCGCGATCGCGGTGCTGCTCGGCCACACCCGGGACGACCAGGCCGAGACGGTGCTGCTGGGCCTGGCCCGCGGCTCGGGCGCCCGTTCGCTGGCCGGGATGCCGGCCCAGAAGGGCCGCTACCGCCGCCCGCTGCTGGAGCTGGACCGGGCGGCCACCCGGCAGGCCTGCTCGGCGCAGTCGATCCCGGTCTGGGACGACCCGCACAACTGTGATCCCGCCTACACCCGCTCCCGGGTCCGCCACGAGGTGCTGCCGGTGCTGGAGAAGCACCTGGGCGGCGGAGTGGTGGAGGCGCTGGCCCGCACCGCGCGGCTGTTCCGCGACGACGCCGACGCCCTCGACCAGTGGGCCGCGCTGGCCGAACGCGACCTCCGTACGGGCGAGGGCGCCCTGGACGCGGTGAAACTGGCCGAGCTGCCGCCGGCGGTGCGCCGCCGGGTGCTGCGCCGGGCGGCGCTGCGGGCGGGCTGTCCGGCCGGGGACCTGTTCGCGCGGCACCTGGAGACGATCGACCTGCTGGTCACCGGATGGCGCGGCCAGGGCCCCCTGCACCTACCCGGGGGCGTCGAGGCCACCCGCAGGTGTGGCACGCTGGTCTTTCGGCGGCAGGGTGACTGACGGGCGAGGCATGCCCGGGGGTGGCCGGCCGCCGGCCACAAAGACCCCGAACGTTTGAGGACGTATCCCCGGTGGACCAGAACGACATGGGCGCTGACCTCGCGAAGGTGCTCATCAGCAAGGACGAGATCGACGCCAAGCTCCAGGAGCTGGCCGAGCGCATCGACCGGGACTACGCAGGCAAGGACCTGCTGATCGTCGGCGTCCTCAAGGGGGCCGTGATGGTCATGGCCGACCTCGCCCGGGCCCTGCACTCGCAGGTCACCATGGACTGGATGGCCGTCTCCTCGTACGGCATGGGCACCAAGTCCTCCGGTGTGGTCCGCATCCTGAAGGACCTCGACACCGACATCGCGGGCCGGGACGTCCTGATCGTCGAGGACATCATCGACTCCGGTCTGACGCTGTCCTGGCTGCTGGGCAACCTGGGCTCGCGCGGCCCGGCGTCGCTGGAGGTCTGCACCCTGCTGCGCAAGCCGGACGCGGCCAAGGTCGAGATCGACGTGAAGTACGTCGGTTTCGACATCCCGAACGAGTTCGTGGTCGGCTACGGCCTGGACTACGCGGAGAAGCTGCGTAACCTCCCCTTCATCGGGACCCTCGCCCCGCACGTCTACGGCGGCTGAGAGCCCCGTTCGGGCTACGGGTGGGAACAGCAGGTGGTTCCCGCCCGTTGTCCCGTGGGGAAGAACCACAGCCGTGTCGCCGCGCTCCCGTCATGGACGGGCGTGACTGCGGTACGGTCCAATAAACCGCTCTTCACATGAGCACCAACCGGATGCGCCGCGGCCCACAGCCACACGGCGCCGTTGAGTGGCAGGAGGGACGGGGCGGCAACGCCCCGCATGGATGGACGTCAAGCGATACTTCCGTGCGCCGATCATGTGGATCGTGCTGGCCGTCCTCGCCGTCATCGTACTGATGCAGGTCGTTTCGGATTCGAACGGCTACAAGACGGTGGACACCGGTCAGGTGGTCGCGGCGATCGACGCGCACGATGTCAAGTCTGCGCAGCTCACCACGGGTGACTCGAACACGATCAAGATCCAGCTGAAGGACGGCGCGAAGCTGCCCGCCGCCGGTTCGGGCAAGGCCCCGTCCGGCAGCAAGTTCCAGGCGTCGTACATCGGCGACCAGGGCGTCGCGATCGCCGACAAGCTGCAGATCCAGATGAACGACAAGGACCCGAACACGCTGTCCGAGGGCTACACCGTCAGCCCGGAGAAGCAGAGCACCCTCGTCAGCCTGATGCTGTCGATGCTGCCCATCGTGATCATCGTCCTGGTCTTCCTCTTCCTGATGAACCAGATGCAGGGCGGCGGCTCCCGCGTCATGCAGTTCGGCAAGTCGAAGGCCAAGCTGCTCACCAAGGACACCCCGAAGACGACCTTCGCGGACGTCGCGGGCGCCGACGAGGCGGTCGAGGAGCTCCACGAGATCAAGGAGTTCCTGCAGGAGCCGGCCAAGTTCCAGGCCGTGGGCGCCAAGATCCCCAAGGGCGTGCTGCTCTACGGCCCGCCCGGCACCGGCAAGACCCTGTTGGCGCGCGCCGTCGCGGGCGAGGCCGGGGTGCCGTTCTACTCCATCTCCGGCTCGGACTTCGTCGAGATGTTCGTCGGCGTCGGCGCCAGCCGCGTCCGCGACCTGTTCGAGCAGGCCAAGGCGAACGCCCCGGCGATCGTCTTCGTCGACGAGATCGACGCCGTCGGCCGGCACCGCGGTGCGGGCCTCGGCGGCGGCCACGACGAGCGCGAGCAGACCCTCAACCAGCTGCTGGTCGAGATGGACGGCTTCGACGTCAAGGGCGGCGTGATCCTGATCGCCGCCACCAACCGCCCGGACATCCTGGACCCGGCGCTGCTGCGCCCGGGCCGCTTCGACCGCCAGATCGCGGTGGAGCGCCCCGACCTGCAGGGCCGCCTGGACATCCTGAAGGTGCACCAGAAGGGCAAGCCGATCGCGCCCGACGTCGACCTCTCGGCCGTCGCCAAGCGCACCCCCGGCTTCACCGGCGCCGACCTGTCGAACGTGCTCAACGAGGCCGCGCTGCTGACCGCCCGTTCGGACAAGAAGCTGATCGACAACGGCATCCTGGACGAGGCGATCGACCGCGTCGTGGCCGGTCCGCAGAAGCGCACGCGGATCATGTCCGACAAGGAGAAGAAGATCACCGCGTACCACGAGGGCGGCCACGCCCTGGTCGCGGCGGCCTGCCAGTACAGCGACCCGGTGCACAAGATCACGATCCTGTCCCGCGGTCGGGCCCTCGGCTACACCATGGTGCTGCCGGACGAGGACAAGTACTCCACCACCCGCAACGAGATGCTCGACCAGCTGGCCTACATGATGGGCGGGCGCGCGGCGGAGGAGCTGGTCTTCCACGACCCGACCACCGGTGCCTCGAACGACATCGAGAAGGCCACCGCGACGGCCCGGGCCATGGTCACCCAGTACGGCATGACCGAGCGCCTCGGCGCGATCAAGTTCGGCTCGGACAACTCGGAGCCGTTCCTGGGCCGCGAGATGGGCCACCAGCGCGACTACTCGGAAGAGGTCGCCGGGCTGGTGGACGAAGAGGTCAAGAAGCTCATCGACGCCGCGCACAACGAGGCCTGGGAGATCCTGGTCGAGAACCGCGACGTGCTCGACAACCTGGTCCTGGAGCTCCTGGAGAAGGAGACCCTGAACAAGGAGCAGATCGCCGAGATCTTCGCGCCGATCGTCAAGCGCCCGCACCGCGCGGCGTGGACCGGCTCGGCCCGGCGGACGCCGTCCACCCGGCCGCCGGTGCAGTCGCCGAAGGAGCTGGCGGTCACCAACGGTGCCGCCGCCGCCGTGGAGGCCGCCCCGGTCGACATCGTCAAGCTCCCGCCGCTGCAGGCACCGGAGCGCCCGGCCGAGAGCTGACCGCTCCGGTACGGAATGGATGCCGCGTCATCAGGGTTTGTACCCTGGAGGCGCGGCATCCGTGCTGTCCAGCCCAAGTCGTCCCACACCTAAGCGAGGCCCGCATGATCGACCCGGTGACGCTCGACGGTCCGCCCGCCGTCGGGACCTTCGACCAGAAGCGGGCCGAGAACGCCATCCGGGAGCTGCTGCTCGCCGTGGGCGAGGACCCGGACCGCGAGGGCCTGCTGGAGACCCCGGCCCGGGTCGCGCGCGCCTACAAGGAGATATTCGCGGGCCTGTGGCAGGAGCCCGAGGACGTCCTCACCACCACCTTCGACCTCGGCCACGACGAGATGGTGCTGGTCAAGGACATCGAGCTGACGTCCGTCTGCGAGCACCACCTGGTGCCGTTCCGCGGCGTGGCGCACGTCGGGTACATCCCGTCCAGCAGCGGCAAGATCACCGGCCTGTCCAAGCTCGCCCGGCTGGTCGACGTCTACGCCCGCCGCCCGCAGGTGCAGGAGCGGCTGACCAGCCAGGTGGCCGACGCGCTGATGCGCATCCTGGAGCCGCGCGGGGCGATCGTCGTCGTCGAGTGCGAGCACATGTGCATGTCGATGCGCGGCATCCGCAAGCCCGGCGCGAAGACCATCACCTCGTGCGTGCGCGGCCAGCTGCGCGACCCGGCCACCCGGGCCGAGGCCATGAGCCTCATCATCGGGCGGTAGGCGCCCTCAGAACACCCCGTGCTCCGCGTGCGGCGGAGCCGGGGTGCCCAGGGCGTTGCGGCGCTCCGGCATCCGCAGCGAGACCATCCGGCGCCACCCGAAGGCCCGGTCGTACAGGTAGAGCGCGTGCACCCCGAGGGTGACCAGGGCGAGCTGCCAGCGCGGCCAGCGCAGGATCCGCGCCATCCGGGACGTCACCGCCAGGCCGACGTCCCGGTGGGTGCGGATCTCGCCGCGGGCGCAGGCCTCCAGGGTGTGCCGGACGTACGGGCCGTGCCCGGCCGCGACCAGCCGCAGCAGCTCCTCGTGGCAGTACGCCAGGTGGTCGTCCTCGTCCGAGGAGATCATCCGCATCGCCCGGTCGAGGTCCGGGTTGTCGGCGTAGGCCTTGACCAGCTGGCGCATCTGCTCGGCGGCCCGCTGCTCGGTGACCCGGCTGTGCGCGAGGTAGGTGATGATCTCCCGCTCGCTCAGCGGGACGTCGCTCTTCAGCCGCTCGTGCGAGAGGCCGACGCCCTGGCGCTCCAGCAGCATGCAGTAGTCGGCGTCGTCCGGGACGGGCACCTTGGACAGGCCGCGCTTGTTCAGCAGCTGGGTGAAGATCCGGCCGTGCTTGCGTTCGTCGGCACCGTGCCGGGCGACCTTCGGGGCGAGGACCGGGTCCGTGGTGAGGGCGGTGATCCGCTCGTTCTCCCAGCCGCCCTGGTCCTCGCCGCCGGCCGCGATGCTGCAGAACAGCTGGTAGGCCTGGTCGTTCCGGTAGATCTCGTCGAACAGCGATCTGGTGCTCAGCACGGCGCCTCCTGCGCGGACGGGGCGACGCCCGCGGGGATCGGGCGGGCGGTCGCGATACGTTCCCCCCGGCCGCCGGCCGGGCGGGCCGACCGGCGGGTAGTCACTCGCACGCGTCAGCCGAGGTGTGCGCCCGCCCATTCGAGCGAGGCGGGCAGCTCCCGGACCCAGCTGTCGAAGTTGTGCCCGCCGTCGTCCAGGTACAGCGACTCGACGGCGAACTGCGGGTTGGCCGTGGCCACCTGCTGGGCCTGCTCGACGAAGTGGACGGTCTGCGCGTAGTCCGCCTCCTTGCGGGTGGAGACCACCAGCATCGCCAGCTGCGGGGCCGGCAGGTTCTGCAGCCGCCAGGAGAGGTCGCTCTGCTGGGCCAGCGCCTTGTCGCCGTTGAACAGGCTGCCGCCGGTGAACTGGTCCTCGTGCACCGAGAAGTCGCCGTGCAGGCCCACCGCGCTGCCGTAGACGTTCGGGAAGCGCATCGCCAGGCGCATCGCGCAGCTGCCGCCGGTGGAGTAGCCGAAGACGCCCCAGGAGCCGGCCGAGCGGCCGATCCGGTAGGTGGTGCGCAGCGCCTCCGGGACGTCCTTGACGAACCAGGTCTCGGCGCGCGGGCCGCCCGGGACGTCCACGCACTCGGTGTTGCGCGGCGGGGCGACGGTCGGCCGGGCCAGCACCACGATGGTGGGTGGCATCTTGCCGGCCTTCTGCAGCTCGGCGGCGGTCCGGACGACCGGCAGCTCCTTCATCAGGTTGAGCGTCGTGCCGGGGAAGCCGGCGATGGAGACCAGCACCGGGAAGCGGACCAGGGCGAACTTCGGGTCGAAGTACTCGGGCGGGAGGTAGACGAACATCTGGTCGGACAGGCCGGTCTCCTTGCCGGACACCCGGACCGACTCGACCTTGCCGACCTCCTCCGGCGGGCCCTTGGGCAGGTCGGTGACCGTCTCCAGACCCCCCTCGTTCGTCGGCTGGATCAGCGCGTCGCCGGCCGGGGCGCCGCCCTTGTGGTTCTCGTTGCTGGTCAGCGCGAGCTTCGTGCCGCCGGGGTTGAGCAGGTCGTCCCAGGAGGTGTAGAACCCGAAGGAGTTGTTGACCGACAGTGCCAGCACGGCCAGGACGGACGCCTGAGTCACCGTCAGCAGGCCGATCCGGCCGAGCACCGGCAGCGGCCGCTGCCGCGCCAGCCGGGGCCAGATCCACAGGGTGGTGACGAGGGCCGCAGCGCCGAGTGCGAGCAGCGAGTTCACCAGCGCGTCGCTGGTCAGTTCCATGCCGTCGGCCTTCCGGTGGGACACTGTCGGTGCAGGCTTCATCGTCTGGCGGCCCGTCAGGCCGGGCCACCGCAGCTAGGCTGTCCGGACGCCCGGGCGGACCGGGGAGGGCGGGGGGCATCGTCGGCAACCGGCGCCCTAGAATGCGGCGTCCACCGTACGTAACGCGTCCAGGAGGGCTTCGTCGCGCCACGCGGCGACGAGCGCTCCGCTTCCACCACCGGCTCAACCCGCAGCGCGACCACGGCCCCGGTTTACCGACCGTTTCCGGGTCCTTGGTGTGCGCATTGCCTGCAGAAGGAATAGGCATGAAGGTCCATCACGCGCCGCCCACCGGGGCGCCCGGGCACCTCCCCGCAGCCTCTACGCTGAACTCCCATGAGCGTCCCCGTGTCCGTTGAGCCGAGCCCCGAGCAGCCGCCGCGCCGTCGCCGCGGCCTGCAGACGCTGCGCAACCAGGCGGCCGCCGTCCCGAGGTCCTGGCTCCCGAGCGCGGTCGGCTACGCCTGTCTGCTGATCGGGCTGGTCGACATCGCGAGCTCGGTGTTCCCCAAGCTCCGGCACACCAGGATGCACACCTTCGCCGGGCAGCTGCCGGGAGGCACCACCAGCCTGGCCGCGGTCGGCACGATGATGGTCGGCATCCTGCTGGTGCCGCTCGCGCACGCGCTGCGCCGGCGCAAGCGGCGGGCCTGGCGGGCGGTCTGCGTGCTGCTGCCGGTCAGCGCCTCGCTGCACATCGTGCGCTGGCACCAGATCGGCCCGGCGGTCGTCTCGCTGGTCGTCCTCGCGGTGATGCTGGTGCACCAGCGCGAGTTCTACGCCAAGGCCGACCCGCGCACCCGCTGGGGCGCGGTGGTGAACCTGGTCGTCATGGGCGGCCTGAGCGTGCTGCTCGGCCTGGTGATCGTCTGGACCCGCACCAAGTACGAGCTCGGCCACCCCGGCTTCGGCCGGCGGCTGGAGCACGTCGGCTACGGGCTGTTCGGCTTCGAGGGCCCGGTCCGCTACAACAACGAGCGGATGTCCGACCTGGTCGCCATGCTGCTCGGCGGGCTCGGCCTGCTGACCGCCTTCACCACCGCCTACCTCGCGCTGCGTCCGGGCAAGCCCAAGCCGGAGCTGACCGAGGAGGACGAGGAGAAGGTCCGCGAGCTGCTGAAGCGGCACGGCGAGCGCGACTCGCTCGGCTACTTCGCGCTGCGCCGCGACAAGAGCGTGCTGTTCTCGCCCACCGGCAAGGCGGCGATCTCCTACCGCGTCGTCTCCGGCGTGATGATGGCCTCCGGCGACCCGGTGGGCGACGTGGAGGCCTGGCCGGGCGCGATCAAGGTGTTCATGGCCGAGGCCCGCGAGCACGCCTGGGTGCCGGCCGTGATGGGCTGCAGCGAGGTCGGCGGCGAGGTCTGGACCCGCGAGGCGGGCCTGGACGCGCTGGAGCTGGGCGACGAGGCGATCGTCGACACCGCGACCTTCTCGCTGGCCGGCCGGGCCATGCGCAACGTCCGCCAGATGGTCAAGCGGATCGAGCGCAACGGCTACTCCTGCCAGGTGCGCCGGGTCTCCGAGCTGACCGTCGAGGAGAAGTACCGGATCGCCGACGCCGCCGCCCGCTGGCGCGGCACCGACACCGAGCGCGGCTTCTCGATGGCACTCGGCCGCTTCGGCGACCCGCTGGACGACGACTGCGTGGTCGTCACCGCCCACAAGGCCCCGGAGGAGGGCGAGAGCGGCGACGACCTGAAGGCCGTGCTGCACTTCGTGCCCTGGGGGCCGGACGGCATCTCGCTGGAGCTGATGCGCCGCGACCGCGCCGCCGACCCGGGCCTGAACGAGCTGCTGATCGTCGCCGCCCTGCAGGCCGTGCCGGCCATGGGCGTGCGCCGGGTGTCGCTCAACTTCGCGATGTTCCGCTCGGCGCTCGCCCGTGGCGAGCGGATCGGCGCCGGACCGGTGCTGCGGGCCTGGCGCGGGCTGCTGGTGTTCCTCTCCCGGTGGTTCCAGATCGAGTCGCTGTACAAGTTCAACGCCAAGTTCCAGCCCGAGTGGGAGCCGCGCTTCCTGGTCTTCCCGAACACCCGGGACCTGCCGCGGATCGGCTTCGCGGCGATGCAGGCCGAGGCCTTCATCACGCTCGGCATGCCGCGCTTCGGCCGCAAGCGCCAGCGCGAGGGGCTGATGCCGGTGCCGTCGACCCGCGAGGTCGGCGAGGCGGCCTGAGCAGCGCCCCCGCCGCCGATGGGGCCCCCGCCGAGAATCCTCGGCGGGGGCCCCGTTCGATAATGGGGGCATGAACGATTCGCCGTCGTACACCCTGCCGGCCGGACTGCCGCGGCTCGGCCGCTGCGCCGTGATGGGCGTGGTCAACGTGACGCCCGACTCCTTCTCGGACGGCGGGCTCTGGCACGACCCCGCCAAGGCGATCGCGCACGGGCTCGCGCTGCGGGCCCGCGGCGCGGACCTGGTGGACGTCGGCGGCGAGTCCACCCGCCCCGGCTCGCGGCGGGTGCCCGAGGAGGAGGAGCTGCGCCGGGTGCTGCCGGTGGTGCGGGAGCTGTCCGCCGCCGGGGTGGCGGTGTCCGTGGACACCATGCGGGCCTCCGTCGCCGAGCGGGCCGTCGAGGCCGGTGCGGTGGTCGTCAACGACGTCTCCGGCGGGCTCGCCGACCCGGCGATGGCCCGGGTGGTCGCCGAGACCGGCGCACCCTTCGTGGTGATGCACTGGCGCGGGCAGTCCGCGGACATGGACCGGCTGGCCGTCTACCAGGACGTGGTGGCCGACGTGGTCGCCGAGCTGACCGCGCGGATGGACGCGCTGCTGGCGGCCGGCGTCAAGGAGGACCAGCTGATCCTCGACCCCGGGCTCGGCTTCGCCAAGACCGCCGAGCACAACTGGGCGCTGCTCGGACGGCTGGACGCGCTCACCGGGCTCGGCCGTCCCGTCCTCGTCGCCGCTTCGCGCAAGCGGTTCCTGGGTACGCTGCTCGCCGACCCGGAAACCGGGGAACTGCGCCCGGCCCGGGAGCGCGACGACGCGACCGCGGCCGTCTCGGTGCTCTCGGCGCGGGCCGGTGCCTGGGCGGTACGGGTGCACGACGTGTCGGGCACGGCGGACGCCGTCCGCGTGGTCGCGGCCTGGCAGCGTGCGGCTGGGGTGAGGGAGGGTCTGTGACAGGTGACGGCAGGGTGAGCGGCGGGACCGCGGGACGGGCCCGGGAGACGGACCTGGAGGCGGTGCTCGCGGCGAACCGGGCGCTCTACGAGGCGCTGGAGCGCGGGGACCTGGAGGCGGTGGAGGACGTCTGGCTGGGCGCCGCCGACGCCGACGACAAGGGCGGTGTGGTGTGCGTGCACCCCGGCTGGCCGGTGCTGCGCGGGCGGGCCCAGGTGACCCGGTCGTACATGCTGATCATGATGAACACGGAGTACATCCAGTTCTTCCTGACCGACGTCGAGGCGGAGGTGCACGGGGATGTGGCCCTTGTCACGTGCACCGAGAACATCCTCTCGGGGGGCGAGGCCGAGGAGGAGGGGGAACTCGGACCACTGGTCGGCGGAAAGGTCGTGTCGACGAATCTGTTCCGCCGTACCCCGGCCGGGTGGAAGCTCTGGTCGCACCACGGTTCACCCGTCCTGACCAGCGGGGACGAGGACGACGAGGACTGATTCCGGGGGCATTCCCGGAGTGTTCCGGACACGGTGGGGAATCGGTGCCGCCGTGTCGCCGGGGAATTCCCGAGTGGTCACCGAACGTTCACGTCAATCGCCATTCCGGTGCGCGTGGCGACGGTTCGTGCCGGGTAGGACGGTCAGGTGTTGTCCGCGCTCGCGGGTAGATTCGAAACGGAGTGGCGGTTCTGCCGCCCGCCTTTCGCCCTGCCCGTCCGTGCTTCGTTCCTCCGGGCGGGGCCCGTCCGACTGGGAGCAGTGATTCGTTTGCTGGACCGCGTCACCCTGCGGGGGCTGCGTGCCCGGGGCCACCACGGTGTCTTCGAGCGGGAGCGCATCGAGGGCCAGACCTTCGTGGTCGACCTCGTGCTGTACCTGGACACCCGCCCCGCCGCGTCCGGAGACGACCTCACCCGCACGGCGCACTACGGCATCGTGGCCGAGGAGGTCACCGCCATCATCGCCGGGGAGCCGGTCGACCTGATCGAGACCCTGGCTCAGCGGATCGCCGACCAGTGCCTGAAGCACGAGGCGGTCGAGGAGGTCGAGGTCACCGTGCACAAGCCGGACGCCCCGATCACCGTGCCGTTCGACGACGTGACCGTGACCATCCACCGGGGCCGCGCATGACCGCCGCCGCGCGCCCGGTTTCCGATGCAGAGGGATTCCTTCGATGAACAGCAGTGACCCGATCGCCGAGCCGAACGCGTTCGACCTGGAGAACCGGGTGGACTCGGCCGACACCACGCTGCACCGCCAGCACTGCGCGGTGATCGCGCTCGGCAGCAACCTGGGCAACCGGCTGGACACCCTGCAGGGTGCCGTCGACGCGCTCGCCGACACCCCCGGGCTGCGGATCAAGGCCGTCTCCCAGGTCTACGAGACCGAGGCCGTCGGCGGCCCGGAGGAGCAGCCGAACTACTACAACGCGGTCGTCGTGCTGCGCACCTCGCTGCCGCCGCGGGACCTGCTGGAGCGCGGCAACGCGATCGAGGACGCCTTCGGGCGGGTCCGCGAGGTCCGCTGGGGCCCGCGCACCCTGGACGTCGACATCCTGGCCTACGAGGGCGTCCTGAGCGACGACCCGCAGCTGCTGCTGCCGCACCCGCGCTCGCACGAGCGGGCCTTCGTGCTCGCGCCCTGGCTGGACGCCCAGCCGGAGGCCGAGGTGCCCGGGCACGGGCGGGTCGACGCGCTGCTGGAGGCGCTCGGCGGCCCGGCCGCGCAGGGCGTCAAGCTGCGCGAGGACATCCGGCTGACGCTGCCGGAGTAGCCGCTCCGGCGCCGCCCGGCGCCGCCCGGCACCGCCGCGGGCTCGCCCGCCCGGCGTGTCCGGTCCGGGGCGGTCCGGGCGGTCCGGGCGGTCCGGGCGGTCCGGGAGGGGAACTCGGCCAGGGGGCCCGGCCGTACGAGTAGATGAGTGACCGGCCGCCGGGCCGGGCCCGGTACGGTGGCGGGGCGCCGCCGCGCCGGGCCACCGGACGGCCGGCGGACTCCGTCCGCGACCCCGGGAAGGACCCGCTCCGAGTGAAGCTGCTTCGCCTCCGCCTGCTCATCGGCATCACCGCCGCCACGACGGCGCTGTCCTGGGCCGGCTCCAAGCTGTGGGCCTCCCTGGACACGCTGCCGGCCGTGCCGGGCGCGGCTCCGGTGGTGCTGGCGGCGGTGGCGGTGATCCTGCTGGCGACCGCGCTCTCGCTGCGCTCGCGGCTGAAGGCGGTGCGCGAGCGGCAGCCCGGCGCGAAGGGCGTCGACCCGCTGCTGGCCGCCCGGGCCGTGGTGCTGGGGCAGGCCAGCGCGCTGGTCTCGGCGGTGGTCACCGGCATCTACGCGGGTGCCGGGATCTACCTGCTCGGCGAGCTGGACGTGTCCGCCCGCAAGGACCAGGCCGTCACGGCCGGGCTCGCGGTGCTGGCGGGGGCCGCGGTGATCGCGGCGGCGCTGTGGATCCAGCACGTGTGCAAGCTGCCCGAGAACCACGACGATCCGGGCGGTCCGGCGGCCACCCACCGCTGAGCTGGGATTTCCCGGTGATCTTGAGTGAAATGCCGGGTACGTTCGGTAGAACTTGCGCACTGTCAAGGGCCGAAGCGGGCCCTGGGCTGACAGAGCCCCAATTCGCACGCTAGTTTCTTGGCATGTCTCGCGGACGCCACCGTCATTCCTCCGTCCTCGGCCGGATCTTTCCCCCCACCGCCGCCGGCGTGCTTCTCGTCGCCGCGCTGGCCGCCCTGCTCTTCAGTCAGGACACCGTCCTGGTGCGTTCGGTGGGCGTCGCGGCCGTGATCGCGACGCTCGGCTTCGCGCTGCTGCTGCGCCAGCGGGACAAGACGGCCCGGGCGGCCGCCGAGGTGTCCGCCGCGCAGCGGCTGCGGGCCGAGGAGCGGTTCGAGGAGCAGCTGGCCGAGGCCGAGTACGCGGCGGAGGTCGCCGAGGAGCGGGCCACCCGCTTCGGGCGCCGGCTGACGGCGGAGAAGTCGCGGCTGGCGAAGGCCGAGACGGAGACCGCCCGGCTGCTGCGGGAGCGGGCCGTGATGGTGGCCGAGCAGGCGCTCAAGGAGGCCGAGGCGGCCCAGCGGGCGCTGGCCGCGAGCCGGCCCAAGTACCCGGCCAGCCCGGCCGCGTTCGTCCGCGCCGGGGCCGTGCTGCGGCTGCTGGCGCGGCGGGCGGCCGAGCGGGAGGCGCAGTGGGCGCGGACGGCGGGCGCGGAGGTCGCCCTGCGCGAGCCCGCGGCGGGGCCGCGGATCGCCGTGGCCGCCCCGGCCGCGCCGGCGCCCGCCCCGGCCGCGCCGGCGCCCGCCCCGGCCGCGCCGGCGCCCGCCCCGGCCGCGCCGGCGCCCGCGGCGCCCGCGCCGGTGGCGGTGCCGGCGCCGGTGGCGCCCTCGGTGCCCACCCCGGCTCCCGCGCCGGTGGCCGAGGCTCCGGAGCGGCTCGCGCCGGTGCCGTCCGCGCCGGTGCGCCCGGAACTGACCGCGACGGTCGGGCGGCTCGGCCGGGCGTCGAGCGTGTCGGCGCCGGTCGCCCCCGCTTCGACCGGCTCCGCGCCGAACGTCCCGGTGCGGGCGGTGCCCGCGGCGGTGGAGCGGCAGCGTCCGCGGCCGGCGCAGGCCGGGCAGGGGCGCGGGCAGGGCTTCAGCTTCTTCGGCCGCACTCCCGGTGCGGCCGTCCGGGCCGCGGCCCCGGCGCCGGCGGTGGGCAGCGTCGCCGAGCTGGGCGAGCGGGCCGACCTGGCGGACGTGGTGGGCGACGAGGCGGTCGCCGCGAAGGCGAAGGCCGAGGCGGCCGGACGGCCGGTGGAGGCGCCGGAGCCGGGCGAGCAGGCGGCGGGCGTGCCGGAGGTGGTCGACCTGACGCCGGAGGACGAGACCGAGCTGATCCAGCTGCCGGAGCTGCGCGCCTCGCGCTGAGCCCGGGCGGACACGCGGACGGCGCGGGAGGCCTGGGCCTCCCGCGCCGTCGCGTTCCCGGGAGTGCGTCCGCCCGGGGCCGGTCGGACCGGGGTGGGTCAGATCTGGACGCCGAAGTCCTGGGCGATGCCGGCCAGGCCGGAGGCGTAGCCCTGGCCGACCGCGCGGAACTTCCACTCGCCGCTGTTGCGGTAGAGCTCGCCGAAGATCATCGCGGTCTCGGTGGCCGCGTCCTCGGAGAGGTCGTAGCGGGCGATCTCGGCGCCGCCGGCAGCGTTCACCACGCGGATGTAGGCGTTGCGGACCTGGCCGAAGTTCTGGCCGCGGGCGGTGCCGTCGTAGATGGTCACCGGGAAGGTGATCTTGACGGCCTCGGCGGGCAGGCCGGCCAGGTCGACGTCGATCGACTCGTCGTCGCCCGCGCCCTCGCCGGTGCGGTTGTCGCCGGTGTGCACGACGGTGTCGTCCGGGGTGCTGGTGTTGTTGAAGAACACGAAGTGCGCGTTGGTGAGCACCTTGCCGTCCGCGTTCAAGACGATCGCGCTGGCGTCGAGGTCGAATTCGGCGCCGGTGGTGGTGCGGACGTCCCAGCCCAGGCCGACCCGGATCGCGGCCAGGCCGGGGGCCTCCTTGGTCAGCGAGACGTTGCCACCCTTGGTGAGGCTCACAGGCATGACGGTTGCAGTCCCTTCGATCGCATTTCGCGGTTTTCCGGGACAACGCGGATCTTCGGCGGCTTGGTTCCGTGCCGACCGGTAAATCTCCGCCCGGCGGCATTTCCGGGCGAGTGGTGCGGGCGTCAACAGTGGGCAAAGTCCGGGCAATGCGCTGGTCAGATCCGGCGGAACCGGCCCTGCAGCGACCAGATGGCCGGGTTGTCGGCCAGGTCCGGGTGCATGTCGAACAGATCGGCGAGGGTGTCCTGCAGGAAGTCCCGGGCCTCGCGCCGGAGTTCGTCGTGCCGGACGACGGCGGGCGGCTCGTCCGGCAGCCAGGTCGCGCTGATCTCGACCCAGTTGAAGCGGCGGGCGAAGCGCAGCAGCTCGGTGTTCTGGGTGAAGTCGAGGTCGGCGGTCTGCACCCGGGCGGCGCGGCTGCCGGCCGGGTCCTGGTCCAGCTGCTCGGCGATGTCGCACAGCGCCCAGGCGAAATCCAGGACGGGCACCCAGCTCCAGGCGGTGGACAGTTCGGCGCCCTCGGCGTCCAGGTAGACGTCGCCGCAGAACAGGTCGTACCGCAGCGCGTGGACGGAGGCGGTGCGGTAGTCCGTCTGCGGGGGGTCGGGGAAGCGGTTGGAGAGGGAGTAGCCGAGCTCGATCACGTAGGCCATTGTCGGGGCTCGGGGGCCGTCCGGGTAACCGGCCTGCCCCGAGCCGGTTCGTCGGCGCCGGGCCGGGAGGGCCCGGAGGCGGGCGGGCGGGGTGCTGATAACCGGGTGACCCCGGCGGTCCGGCGCGGGATGATGGGCGCATGCCTGAGCCCATCCGCGTACGGGGGTCGGTGGTCGTCCCCGACGCCGAGCTCGTCTGGCGCTTCTCCCGTTCCTCCGGCCCCGGTGGCCAGCACGTCAACACTTCCGACTCCAAGGTCGAGCTGCGCTTCGACCTGGTGTCCTCGAAGGCGCTGCCCGAGGTGTGGCGCGAGCGCGCCCTGGAGCGGCTGGCGGGCCGGCTGGTGGACGGCCGGGTGCTGGTGATCCAGGCCTCGGAGTTCCGCTCGCAGTGGCGCAACCGGGAGGCGGCCGCGGCCCGGCTGGCGGCGGTGCTGGGCGAGGCGTGCGCGCCTCCGCCGAAGGCCCGGCGGGCGACCAGGCCGAGCCGGGGGATGGTCGAGCGGCGGCTGTCCAACAAGCGGCACCGCTCCGAGCTCAAGCAGGGGCGCCAGGCGCCGCGCGGCGAGTAGCGGGCGCCGGCTCAGCCGAGGGTGCGGTAGCCGCCGCGGAAGTAGAGCAGCGGGCGGCCGCCCGGGTCGGGGACGACGGCTTCCAGGACGCGGCCGACCAGCAGGGTGTGGTCGCCCGCGGCTATCCGCTGCTCGGTGCGGCACTCGACGGTGGCGAGCGCGCCCTCGATCAGCGGGGCGCCGGTGTGCGGGCCGCGGCGGTGCGGGGTGTCCGCGAACAGCAGCCGGTCGCTGAGCCGGCCCTTCATGGCGAAGCGGGAGCCGATGGTCTTCTGCCCCTCGGTGAGGACCGAGACCGCCCAGCTGTCCGCCCGGGAGAGTACCTCGTCCATCCGGGAGTCCTCGCGCACCGAGATCAGCACCAGCGGCGGCTCCAGCGACACGGAGAGGAAGGACGTGGCGGTCATGCCGACGTCCTCGCCGTCCTCCGGATCGTGGACGGTCACCAGGCTCACGCCGGCGGCGAGCTGGGAGAGTGCTGCCCGGAACTCGTCGGGCGTGGCGTGGGAGGCAGCTTCGGGCTGCGGGGACGGGTACACGTACCGCACGGTAGTCGTCGCTCCGGTGGGGCGGTATCGGGCCCTGGTCGTAGGACCACCGGCGCAGTCGCGCGGTCACGGCGAGTGGCGGAGGTCACCCTCAGGAGTGAAGGGAGGGGCCTGCCGGGCGGCAGTGGGCTTCAGCAGGCCGTCCGTGCGGTCGACCAGGGGAAATGTTCCGATAGCGCTTGATGCCCGCTATGGGGCGGATGAACTGATTAAGGGTGCATTAGTGTCGTGTGATTTAAGTCACAAGTGGTGGCCTATTGCTGACCGAGCGTGCCGAACGCTGTGCTCCCTGTGATTCAGTTCTTCTGGCAATCGGACGATAACCAATCAAGAACTATCCGAAGCAGCCGGGGAGCCCCCGCATGGAAGCCGAGTCGGAGCCGTACGTCCGTCTCGCGACCCTCCGCACCTTGCACCGGGTCGTGGCGGACCTCAACGCTGCCCGCAGCCTGGCGGGCACGCTGCAGGCCGTCGTCGAAGGCGCGGTGCACGGACTCGGATTCGACGCCGCCGCGGTGAGCCTGGTGCGGCCGGACGGCGACCTGGTGGTGGCGGCCGTCTGGGAGCTGGAGGAGAGCACCATGGGCGGCCCGTCCGTGCTGCTCGGCCAGGTCGGCTCCCGGGAGTCCTGGGACCGGCTGCTCGGCGTCAGCGACCACTGGGGCACCCTCCGCTTCCTCCCGTACGACCGCGGCTGGGCCGTCGCCAGCGACATCCCGCGCTGGATCGGGGACGGACCGATGCCCGTCTACGCCAACGACTGGCACCCCGCGGACGGGCTGCTCGCCCCGATGTACAGCGCCGGCGGCGACCTGCTCGGCGTGCTCTCGGTGGACCGCCCGCGCAGCGGCAAGCGGCCCGGCGCGTGGACCCGCGAGGCGCTGGAGATGTTCTCGCTGCAGGCCTCCATCGCGATCGGCAACGCCCGCCTGCGGGCCGAGATGCAGCGCGCGCTCGCCCGGCTGGAGAAGGAGCAGCAGGCGCTGCGGGCCAGCGAGGAGAGCTTCCGCCAGGCCTTCGAGTACGCGCCCAGCGGGATGGCCATCACCGAGCTGCACGGCGCCGGGCGCGGCCAGCTGACCAGGGTCAACGACGCGCTCTGCCGGCTGCTCGGCCGCCCGCGCGCGGTGCTGCGCCAGCAGAGCTTCGCCGACCTGGTGCACCCGGAGGACCGGGCCCTGCTGGAGCGCACCAGTGCCGAGAGCGGCCGGGCGGAGCTGCGGCTGTCCCGGCGGGACGGCGGCTACCAGTGGGTCTGTCTGCGCAACTCGATCGTGGCGGACGCGGCCGAGGGCCCGAGCTTCCTGCTCACCCACGTCGAGGACATCGAGGACCGCAAGCGGCACGAGCTGCAGCTCGCCCACCGGGCCAGCCACGACGCGCTCACCGGCCTGCCCAACGGCGCCGAACTCAAGGCCCGGCTGGCCCGCCGGCTGTGCGCCGAGGTGCCCACGGGCGCGCCGGTCGGCGCCGCCGCGAGCCCGGCCGAGCCGGCGTACCAGCCGGCGTACGGCTACCAGGCGGACTACCCGGCCGACTCGTACAGCGCGCACGCGGCCTACGACGGGTTGGAGGGCGCGGACCCGTACGGCGGGGCGGGGCACGACTACGGGGCGGCGGACGGGCGGCCGCTCGCCGACCTGCCGCCGGGCTACGGGGAGCACGTGCACGCGGTCGTCCCGGACGACCACGCGCCGGGCGGCGAGGCCTGGTCGGCGCCGTTCCGCGGGGCCGCGGCGCCGGCCGACAAGGGCCTCGCGGTGATCTTCTGCGACCTGGACGGCTTCAAGTCGATCAACGACCGGTTCGGGCACAACGCGGGCGACTCGGTGCTGGTCGAGGTCGCCCGGCGGCTCAGCGGCGCCGTCCGGGACGGCGACACGGTGGCCCGGCTCGGCGGCGACGAGTTCGTGGTGCTCGCGGACGGTATCGGGCGCGAGGAGGCCAAGGACCTCGCCCACCGGCTGCGCAACGCGATCATCCCGCCGATGCGGATCGACGGGCGGGGGATGCGGGTCGGGGTGAGCCTCGGGATCGGCTGGGCCGGCTGCGGGATGAGCATCGAGGAGGTGCTGCACACCGCGGACGAGCGGATGTACGACGAGAAGCGGGCGCGCGGCGGGGCGGTGCGCGGGGCGCGGGGCGAGCGTTCGCACCGGCGCGCGGGCTAGGCGCGCGGCCCGGGCGCGGGGCGCTTCGGTGGGCCGGGGTTGCGTCGGGGGCGCGCAGGTTACCCACGAGTTGTCAAGGGTTCTTTCCCCGTCGTCAGGTACGGCAGGTAGGGTTCGCGGGAACGACAGCGTCCACGATCCGCACGGCCGGCCCGAAGCCCGGCGGTGCGCACCGGATGGGGGAGTAGAGCACCGTGACGACCGCCGGCAGCAACGGAGTGCCCGAGGGCCAGGGGGGCGGTGCCCCGCAGGACGACGACCCGTTCGGCTACCTGTACCGCCCGGCCGAGGGTGCGCCCGCGCAGCCCGGCGAGCCGCAGCAGGGCGTGCCCCGGACGTCGTACAACCGCCCGATGGAGGTCGGCCGCGCGCAGTACGGCCAGCACTACCAGCAGGGCGGGCCGCAGCGCGGGCAGCAGCCGCCGTACCAGCAGCAGGCCCCCTACCAGCAGCAGGGCGGGCAGCAGCAGTACCCGCCGCAGCAGCAGTCCGAGTACGGCGCCGCGCCGACCCAGCAGACCCGCTACGCCGAGCACTCCCGGCCGCAGCCGGGGGACGAGCGGCCGAGCAGCGGGCGGAGCCGGGGCGCGGTGATCGGTGCGGTCGCCGTGGTCGCGGCGATCGCCATCGGGGCCGGGATCGCGCTGTCCACCGGGGATCCGGACGGCGACAAGAACGCCAAGGGCGGCACCACGACCGCCGCGCCGCCGGCCCCGACCAGCGCGTCGGCGAGCTCCACCGGCACGCCGTCCGCGGCGCCCTCGGCGAGCGCGACCTCCGGGCCGTCGACCGTGGACGCCAACCAGCTGCAGGCGCAGAACGCGCCGTCCGGCAACACCGTCAAGGGCGCGAAGTCCGCGGACGGCAGCTACCTGACGCTGCAGCAGGGCGGCACGGTGACCTGGAACGGCCAGGTCGCGGCGGCCGGGACGTACAAGCTGACGATCCACTACAACAACCCCGGCGCGGACGCGAAGGGCGCGGCGGCGGTCAACGGCAAGGACTGGCCGAGCGGCGTCACGTACCGGAACTACAACGCGGGCAAGGACCCGGCGTCCTCGTGGTTCACCACGTTCATACTCCCGCAGCTCCAGGCGGGCCAGAACAGCGTCACCTTCATGGCGCCGGGCGGCGCCTCGGTGCTGATCGACCAGATCACCGTCGAGCCGAGCAGCTGACGACGGCTCCGGACGCGCGACGGCCGCCCTCCCCTACGGGGACGGGCGGCCGTCGCGTGTCTGCGTGTCTGCGCGTCTTCGCGGCGGCTGTCAGGCGGGCTTGACGGTGGCGAAGGCGTCGCCGCCGCGGACCCACCGGCCGTGGCGCATGACGGCGACCAGGTCGTAGCCCGTGGAGTCGACGACGACCAGGTCGGCGAGCTTGCCGGTCTCCAGGGAGCCGGTGCGGTCGGCGAGGCCGAGCAGTCGGGCGGGGGTGGTGCTGAGCGACTCGACGGCCTGGTTCAGGCTCAGCCGGTTGACCGTCACCGAGCGCTTGAAGGCGACGTCCAGGGTGAGGGTGGAGCCGGCGATGGAGCCGCCCTCGACGAGGCGGGCGACGCCGTCCTCGACCTGGACCTGGAGCGGGCCGAGGGGGTAGAGGCCGTCGCCCATGCCGGCGGCGCCCATGGCGTCGGTGATCAGGGCGACGCGGTCGGCGCCGGCGGTGCCGTAGGCGAGGTCGAGGACGGAGGGGTGCAGGTGGACGCCGTCGTTGATCAGCTCGACGGTGACCCGCTCGTCCTCCAGCAGGGCGACGATCGGGCCGGGTGCGCGGTGGGCGATGCCGGGCATGGCGTTGAACAGGTGGGTGGCGACGGTGGCGCCGGCGTCGACGGCGGCCAGGGTGGTGGCGTAGTCGGAGTCGGTGTGGCCGACCGCGGCGATGACGCCGAGGTCGGCGAGCATGCGCACCGAGTCGAGGCCGCCGGGCAGTTCGGGGGCGAGGGTGACCATCCTGGCGTGGCCGCGGGCGGCGTCGACGAGCTTGCGCACCAGTGTCGGGTCCGGGTCGCGCAGCAGGTCGGGGCGGTGGGCGCCGCAGCGGCCCGGCGAGATGAACGGGCCTTCGAAGTGGATGCCGGCCAGCACGCCGTCCTCGACGAGTTCGGACAGGACGGCGGCCTGTCGGGCGACCTCGTCGATCTCGCCGGTGACCGTGGAGGCCATCGTGGTGGTGGTGCCGTGTTCCAGGTGGGTGCGGGCCGCGCGCAGGGCTTCTTCGGCGATGCCGGAGGCGTAGGAGGCTCCGCCGCCGCCGTGGACGTGCAGGTCGACGAAGCCGGGGACGACGGTGTACCCGGTGAGGTCGAGGTCGCCGGGCTCGGTCTCGCCGCCGAGGCCGGCGATGCGGTCTCCCTCGATGCTGAGGCGGTCGCCCTCGACGACGCCGCCGGGCAGGACCAGGCGGGCGCCGGCCAGGGCAGTACGGTCACGGTCCGCGGTGGTCACGCGGTCACCTCCAAGGTGAGCAGATCCCAGGCGAGCAGGCCCGCGCCGAGGGATGCGGCGGTGTCCTTGAGCATGGCGGGTACGACCTTCGGGGGCATCTGGAAGGTCAGGCGCTCGGTGACCGCCGCGCGCAGCGGGGTGAAGAGCGTGTCCCCGGCCTCGGCCAGCCCGCCGCCGACGATCACGGTGGACGGGTCGAGCAGGCTCTGGGCCAGCACGATGCCGTCCGCCAGGGCGTCGACGGCCCGCTGCCAGACCGCGAGCGCGCGGTCGTCCCCGGCGTCCACCGCGGCGGCGCAGGATGCTGCGTCGGCGTCGGGGTCGCCGCTGGCCTCGGCCCAGGCGCGGGAGACGGCGGAGGCGGAGGCCAGGGTCTCCAGGCAGCCGCGGGCGCCGCAGCCGCACCGGGGGCCGCCGGGGCGGACCACGACGTGGCCGATCTCGCCGCCGTAGCCGTGCGCGCCGGCCTCGATCCGGCCGTCGATGCCGATGGCGCCGGCGATGCCGGTGCCGAGGGCGATGAACAGGAAACGGCCCACGCCCCGGCCGGCGCCGAGCCGGCCCTCGGCGAGGCCGCCGGAGCGCACGTCGTGGCCGAGCGCCACCGGGATCGCGGGGCCGCCGGGGCCGGCCAGGCGCTCGCCGAGCAGCTTGCGCAGCGGGAGGTCGCGCCAGCCGAGGTTCGCCGAGTAGACCGCGATGCCGTTCTTCTCGTCGATCGTGCCCGGGACGGCGACGCCGGCGGCGAGCGGGGCGACGCCGAAGCGGGCCCGGCCCTCGTCCGCGAGGTCGGCGGCGAAGTCGAGGATGGCGGCGACGACGGCGTCCGTGCCGTGCTCCCGCCCGGTCGGTCGGCGTGCTTCGAACAGCACGGAGCCGTCCTGGGCGAGCAGCGCGGCCTTCATGCCGGTGCCGCCTACATCGAGTGCGATGACGTGCTTCACGGGGGACAGTTTCCCTTGGCCGGGTCGAAGAGGTCTAGTCCAGTTGTCGGATTGGTCTGGTCCATGATGGGTGAGCTTTGTCGCAGCCGCGACGGATCCGCGGGCCTTCGTGCCGGGGGCTCCGGAGCGCGTTCCGGTCGGCCGTCGTTCACCTGGTGTTGCGCATCGTGCAATGACCCTCCGCAGTTCGGTAACTACTCGGTGGGCACCCCCGAGTGGTGTGGACCACTGCGCGGTGGATTTGGCAGTGTTGCGTTCCCCCCTGTCGGATTCACCGGTCTTCCCGGTCCGGCCGCGTTCCTCCCCCCGAAGGCGGTACCCGCGTTGAACAGGCGCGCCCACGTTTCCGTTCGTGTGCTCGGCACCTCGCTGGCCGGAGCACTGGTGCTCACCGCGGTCAGCGCCTGCGGCGTGCAGGGCGACGGCAAGGTGACCCTCAAGCTGGTCGCCGCCGACTACGGGGAGAACGCCGAGACCAGCTCCAAGCACTACTGGGACGAGGTCGCCAAGGCCTTCACGGCGGCCAACCCCGACATCAAGGTCGACGTCGAGGTCGACAGCTGGACGGACATCGGCAAGAAGGTCGACGACATGATCGCGGCCGGGAAGTCCCCCGACCTGCTGCAGACCGGCGGCTTCGCCGACCAGGTCGCCGCGGAGCGGCTGTACCCGGCGGCGGACGTGCTCTCGATGGACACCCAGGCCAAGTTCCTGGACAACTTCGCCCACGCCGGCCAGGTGCTCGGGACGCAGTACGGCATTCCGTTCGTGTCCTCCTCGCGCGTGCTGTTCTACAACAAGAACGTCTTCCGCCAGGCCGGCATCACGCAGCCGCCGACCACCTGGAACGAGCTGCGGCAGGCGGCCGAGAAGATCAAGGCCAAGGTGCCCGGCGTGACCCCGTACGGTCTGCCGCTGGGCCCGGAGGAGGCGCCCGCCGAGTCGATGCTGTGGACGCTGAGCGGCGGCGGAAGCCTCTCCGACGACGTCGGCAACTACACCATCGACAGCACGCAGAACCAGGCGACCTTCAACTGGCTGAAGAGCAACCTGGTGAGCACCGGACTGACCTACCCCGAGCCCGGCAAGATGAACCGCACGCCGGTGTTCCAGGACTTCGTGTCCGGGAAGGTCGCGATGCTGAACGGGCACCCGACGCTGCTGCGGATGGCCGCCGCCGGGAAGATCGACTTCGGGACGGCGCCGATCCCCAAGAAGGACGGCGTCGGCAAGACCGGCAGCCTCGGCGTCGCCGACTGGATGATGGCGTTCAAGGCCAACGGGCACAAGAACGAGATCAAGAAGTTCATCAGCTTCGTCTACAACAAGGACAACCAGCTGAAGTTCGACGAGCAGTACAACCTGCTGCCCGTCACCCAGGACGCGTTCAGCCAGATGACCACCGATCCGAAGCACGAGGACCTCAAGCAGTTCGCGTCCGGGCTGACCAACGCCAGCTTCTACCCGTTCGGGGACCCGGCCTGGGGCGACGTCAGCAACCGGATCAAGACCGGGATCGGGCAGGCGGTGACCGGGGACCCGAAGCAGGTGCTCACGGAGCTCCAGGACGCGGCGGTCAAGGAGACCGCCCGGGTCCGGAAGCAGTAGCGGGGGCCGTGCCTGTCGGCGGCCGGCGCGAGAATGGCACTCCGGGCCGAGACGGAGGAGTGCTGCGGTGGGCGAGCTGACCGAGCGGGACCGCGCGGTGCTGGCGCTGGAAGGGCGGCAGTGGCGTACGGCCGGGGCCAAGGAGCGGGCGATCCGGGAGGAGCTGGGGCTCTCGTCGACCCGCTACTACCAGCTGCTGAACGCCCTGCTGGACCGCGAGGAGGCGCTGGCCCACGCGCCGGTCCTGGTGAACCGGCTGCGCCGGGTCCGGGAGGCCCGGCGGGCCGCGCGGTAGCCGCCGCCGGCCGCGGGGTATGGCCTGGGCATGGGATTCGAGGAGACGTGGACGCCGGCCACCGCGGCCGGGCGGGACGGTGTGCGGGCGATCCTGGCGGCGCCGGGGGACGCCGTGATCGCGCTCGACTTCGACGGGACACTGGCGCCGATCGTGGCCGATCCGAGCGCGGCGCGGGCGCACCCCGGGGTGCTGGAGGCCCTGCGCGGGCTGGCCTCGGCGGTGGGGGCCGTGGCGGTGGTGACCGGCCGGCCGGCCGGGCTGGCCGTGGAGTACGGGGGCCTGGCCGGGGTGCCCGGCGTGGTGGTGCTGGGGCACTACGGCGCCGAGCGCTGGGAGGACGGCGAGCTGTCGGCGCCGCCGGTGCATCCCGGGGTGGCCCGGGCGCGGGCGGCCCTGCCGGACGTCCTGGCCGCGGTGGGGGCGCCCGAGGGGACCTGGGTGGAGGACAAGGGCCGCTCGCTGGCGGTGCACACCCGGCGGACGGCGGCGCCGGAGCGGGCGCTGGAGCTGCTGCGCGCGCCGGTGGGCGAACTGGCCGCCGCGCACGGGCTGGTGGTGGAGCCGGGGCGGCTGGTGCTGGAGCTGCGGCCGCCGGGGGTGGACAAGGGGGCGGCGCTGACCGGCTTCCTGCGGGAGCGCGGCGCCCGTGCGGTGCTCTACGCGGGGGACGACCTGGGGGACCTGGCGGCCTTCGCCGCGGTGGAGGAACTGCGCGGCGAGGGCCTGGCCGGCGTACTGGTGTGCGCCGGGGCGGTCGGGGACACGCCGGTGCGCGAACTCGCCGACCGGGCGGACGTGGTGGTCGAGGGGCCCGAGGGCGTGGTGGAGCTGCTGAGCGACCTGGGGGAGGCGGTCAGAGCGCGTTGAGCTGGTCGAGGAACCACTGCTGCGGGGGGAGCGCGGTGGCCGCCGCCGCCAGGCGCTTGGTGCGGTCGGCGCGCTCCCCGGCGGGCATGGTGAGGCCGGCGTGCAGGGCGTCGGCGGTGGCGATGACGTCGTACGGGTTGACGCTCAGCGCGTCCTCGGCGAGCTCGGCGTGGGCGCCGGCCTCGCGGGAGAGGACGAGGGCGCAGCCGCGGTCGGAGACGACCGGCACCTCCTTGGCGACCAGGTTCATGCCGTCCCGGATGGGGTTGACCAGGGCGACGTCGGCCAGCCGGTAGGCGGCCAGCGAGCGCGGGAAGTCGTCGTCGACGTGCAGGATCAGCGGCTGCCAGCCGGGGGTGGCGAACTCGGCGTCGATCTCCTCGGCGAGCCGCCGGACGGCGGCCGTGTACGCGCGGTACTCGGCGAGGTCGGTGCGCGAGGGGTAGGCGAAGGCGATGTGCACCACCCGGTCGTGCCACTCGGGGCGGGTGCGGAGCAGGTGCCGGTAGGCCTGGAGGCCGCGGACGATGTTCTTGCTCAGTTCGGTGCGGTCGACCCGGACGATGGTGCGGCGCTCGCCGACGGCCGTGCGCAGGGCGGCGAGGCGCTCGTCGACGTCGGGGCGGTGGGCGCGTTCGCGCAGGAAGTCGGCGTCGGCGCCGAGGGCGTGCACGCCGAGGCGGGTGGTGCGGCCCTCGTGCGTGACGGTGAGCGCGTCGTGGTCGACGGCGGCACCGAGGACGGCCTCGCAGCAGGCGGCGAAGGCGCGGGCCCAGCGCTCGGTGAGGAAGCCGGCCCGGTCGGCGCCGAGGATGCCGGTGAGCACGGCCCGGGCGACGTCGTCGGGCAGCAGCCGGTAGTACTCGGGCGGGGCCCAGGGGGTGTGCGAGAAGTGGCCGATCCGCAGGTCGGGGCGCCGGGCCCGGAGCAGGGCCGGGGCCAGCGAGAGGTGGTAGTCCTGCACCAGCACGGCGGCGCCGGGGGCGGCCTCGGCGGCCAGCGCCTCGGCGAAGGCCGCGTTGTAGGCCTGGTAGGCGGCCCACTCGGTGCGGAAGTCGGCGTCGAAGGCGGGCGCGGTGGGCGTCGCGTAGAGCAGGTGGTGGACGAACCAGAGGGTGGAGTTGGCGACGCCGTTGTAGGCGCGGGCGAAGGTCTCGGGGTCGATGTCGAGCATCCGGACGGCCTGGCCGCCGACGTCGTGGCCGGCCAGGTCGAGGCGGCCTTGGGGGGCCTCGCGGGCGGCTCTGCGGTCGGCGTCGCCGAGGGCGGCGCAGACCCAGACGGCGTTCGGGTCCTCGATGGCGGAGAGGCCGGAGACCAGGCCGCCGCCGCCGCGGCGCAGGGTCAGCGTGCCGTCGTCGGCGGTGCCGAAGGACACCGGTCCCCGGTTGGAGGCCACCAGGACGGGGGCGGTTCCGGTCGTACTCGAACGTTCGGTCGTGAGATCGCCCATGGTTGGGATGTTGCCGTCGTTCGGATGCGGCAAACCCCTCAGTGCCGGGTCGCGTACTCGGGGACCGTGTGCATCGGGGGGCGTTCGAGGGCGGTGACGGGGTGGGTGTGGGCGGTGAAGCCCCGGGTGTCCGGGTCGCGGGTGAACTGGGTGAGCAGGGGGTGGACGAGATCGGCGGAGGCCTTGAGCCGGTGGGTGCGGTCGAGGCGTTCCAGGGCGGTGCGGTAGATGGTGGCGGCCATCCGGCCGAGGGCCTGGCCGTCCTGGTGGCGGTGGTGCCGGACGCCGACGTCGACCTGGGCCAGGGCGTCCAGCCCTACCAGCTCCAACGCGTCGACCAGCAGGCCGAGTTCGACGCCGTAGCCGGTGGGGAACGGCAGCCGTTCGAGCAGTGAGCGGCGGGCCGCGTACTCGCCGCCGAGCGGCTGGACGAAACCGGCGAGTTCCGGCCAGTGCAGGTTGAGCAGCGGGCGGGCGACGAGTTCGGTGACCCGGCCGCCGCCGGCCGGGACGACGGCGCCGGAGTCCGTCTCCAGCGGGCGGTCGTACATCGCCTTGACCAGCTGGATGTCCGGTTCGGTGAGCAGCGGGCCGAGGATCCCGGAGACGAACGCGGGGTCGAACTCGCGCAGGTCGGCGTCGACGAAGCAGACGATGCTGCCGCGGGTGACCAGGAGGGAGCGCCAGAGCACCTCGCCCTTGCCGGGGACGGCGGGCAGCCGGGGGAGGACGGCGTCGCGGTGCTCCACCCGGGCGCCGGCCTCGGCGGCGACGGCGGCGGTGGCGTCGCTGGAGCCGGAGTCGACCACCACGAGCTCGTCGACCAGTGGGACGCGTTCCATCAGTTCGCGCCGGACGGTGCGGACGATGTCGCCGACGGTGGCCTCCTCGTCGAGCGCGGGGAGGACGACGCTGACCGTCTGGCCGGTGCGCTCCTTGGCCCGCAGGAGGGTGCTGACCGGCCGGTCGGCCGCGCTCCACGAGCGGCGGCGGAGCCAGGACGCCACCGGCGGGAGGAGTGCGGGAGTCGGTTCGGCGGGCACGTGAATCTCCTCGGCGGGGTCGGGTGGGACGCGTCATCTCGCGTGGCGGACAGTCCCTTTCGGGTTTGCCGCCTTCGGATACAGTCTTCGTACAGCGGTCGGACCATTGCACGCCGGGGTCGCCGCCCACGCACCACCACAATTTCACAAGCTCATCCAGAGGGACTGAGGGAACGGCCCGTTGACGTCCCGGCAACCTTCTCGCGCGGCTGTCGTCGACAGGCCCCGGCGGGACAGGTGCCAATTCCGGCCTGTGGCGCGACCGCGCCGCGGGGAAGATGAGGAGAGAGGCCTCCGCCATCATGGCTATCGACACTGCCGTACCCTCCCCCAGCCTTCGGCCGGAGGGACCCCCACCCGTGGACCTCGGCCCCGCCGCGGCGCTGTCCTGTCGGGAGTGCGGCACCCGCTTCCCGCTCGGTCCGAGCTTCGCCTGCCTGGAGTGCTTCGGGCCGCTGGAGATCGCGTACGACTTCGGCTGCGCCGCCGCCGAGGAGCTGCGCAAGCGGATCGAGGCCGGGCCCGCCTCCATCTGGCGTTACGCGCCGCTGCTGCCGGTGCCGGCCGACGTGGCCTCCAAGCCCAACCTGAACCCCGGCTGGACCCCGCTGGTGAAGGCCGACAACCTGGCCAAGGAGCTCGGTTTCACGGCGCCGCTGCACGTCAAGGACGACTCGGGGAACCCGACGCACTCGTTCAAGGACCGCGTGGTGGCCTGCGCGATCGAGGCGGCCCGGGCGTTCGGCTACACCACGCTGTCCTGCTCGTCGACCGGCAACCTGGCCGGCGCGGTGGGTGCGGCGGCGGCCCGGGCCGGCTTCCGCTCGTGCGTGTTCATCCCGCACGACCTGGAGCAGGGCAAGGTCGTGATGGCCGGTGTGTACGGTGGCGAGCTGGTCGGCATCGAGGGCAACTACGACGACGTGAACCGCTTCTGCTCGGAGCTGATCGGGGATCCGGCCGGCGAGGGCTGGGGCTTCGTGAACGTCAACCTGCGGCCGTACTACGGCGAGGGCTCGAAGACGCTGGCGTACGAGATCTGCGAGCAGCTCGGCTGGCGGCTTCCGGAGCAGATCGTCATCCCGGTCGCCTCGGGCTCGCAGCTGACCAAGATCGACAAGGGCCTGCAGGAGCTGATCAAGCTCGGCCTGGTCGAGAACCGGCCGTACCGGATCTTCGGTGCCCAGGCCGAGGGCTGCTCGCCGGTGTCGACCGCCTTCAAGGACGGCCGGGACGTGATCAGGCCGGTGAAGCCGGACACCATCGCCAAGTCGCTGGCGATCGGCAACCCGGCGGACGGCCCGTACGTGCTGGACATCGCCCGCCGCACCGGCGGTGCCGTCGAGGACGTGACGGACGCGGAGGTCGTGGAGGCGATCCGGCTGCTGGCCCGTACCGAGGGCATCTTCGCCGAGACCGCGGGTGGCGTGACCGTGGGCGTGCTGAAGAAGTTGGTCGAGAGCGGGCAGCTGGACCCGGCCAAGGAGACCGTCGCGATCAACACCGGCGACGGCCTGAAGACGCTGGACGCCGTCTCCGACGCCGGGATGACCGCCGTCATCCGCCCCACCCTGGCGTCCTTCCGCGACGCCGGCCTCGCGTCCGCCTGAACCACCTCGACAGGAGAGCCATGAGCGCCAACGTCCGCATCCCCACCATCCTGCGCACCTACACCGGCGGCGCCGCCGAGGTGACCGCCGAGGGCGCCACCCTGGGCGAGGTGATCGCCGACCTGGAGAAGAACCACGCGGGCATCGCCGCGCGCGTCCTGGACGACACCGGCAAGCTGCGCCGTTTCGTCAATGTCTACGTGAACGACGACGACGTGCGCTTCGCCGAGGGCCTGGCGACCGAGATCAAGGACGGCGCCAGCGTCTCGATCATTCCGGCGGTGGCCGGCGGCTGCTGAGTCCGGCACGGGGCCGAAAAGGCCCTTGACCGGCCGTTCGCGCGTACGGAATTCCGTTCTCCGTGCGCGCGGGCGGCCGGTCGCATTTCGGCGGGAATATTTCCGCCCCGAGTGGGAGTAGAGTGTGCCTCGGCTGGGAACCGGGGGTTCCCCCCACGATTCGCCGGGCGGGTCGGCCCGGGTCGGGGCCGTGAAACATGTCAGGCAGATGTCAGAATTCCGGCAGCGTTCTGGGGTAATTCGTCCGCTCTGTCCGGCGCGAAATTCCGATTTCCTCCCGATTTGTTCGAAGTTGTCCCTCGGTTGGCCGGTGGAATTCCCGGCCGTTGGCCCTGTTGCAGAGGGCGTCGATCCGGATACATTCAGCCGCGGTCGCCGTAATCACCGCGCCCGGTGTTCCGGGGTGGGGGTAGCGGCGTCCACGGCTGCGCCCAGGGGGGGTTCCCCGGGCCGGCCTCCAGATCCGGGCCCGCTACCTGCGGGCGCGTGAAGGGCCAGCACAGCACTAGGGGAGTTCGGAATGGCTCAGGGCACCGTCAAGTGGTTCAACGCGGAGAAGGGCTACGGCTTCATCGCGGTCGACGGTGGTGCGGACGTCTTCGTCCACTACAGCGCGATCCAGATGGACGGCTACCGCACCCTCGAGGAGGGCCAGCGGGTCGAGTTCGAGATCTCTCAGGGACAGAAGGGCCCGCAGGCGGACATGGTTCGCGCTGCGGCGGAGGGCTGATCCCTTCCGACCCCCAGGAGCTCGGCACGGCCCACGGCTGGTGACCACCCGCTTCTCGACGGGCCCGTACGACACGCGTCGTACGGGCCCGTTGGCGTGTCCGCGGGGGTGGCGCGGCGGCCGGGTCGACGGCTCGCGGGCTTGTCGATTGGGCTTGCACTCGACCACCCGGAGTGCTAATCATTGGCGTTAGCACTCACAGTGTGAGAGTGACAGCGGACCGGGTCGGTGAGGCCCCCGGGAGCGGCAGGGGAATGGACCTCCGCACACCAGGGCCGTCCGTCGCGGGCACCCCTTGGTCCGAGCAGTCGACCGTGTCCCGGAGGACCACTTCTGATGGCCAAGATCATCGCCTTTGATGAGGAAGCTCGCCGCGGCCTTGAGCGTGGCATGAACCAGCTCGCCGACGCGGTCAAGGTGACGCTCGGCCCCAAGGGCCGCAACGTCGTGCTGGAGAAGAAGTGGGGCGCCCCCACGATCACCAACGACGGTGTCTCCATCGCCAAGGAGATCGAGCTCGAGGACCCCTACGAGAAGATCGGCGCGGAGCTCGTCAAGGAGGTCGCCAAGAAGACGGACGACGTCGCGGGTGACGGCACCACCACCGCCACCGTGCTCGCCCAGGCCCTGGTTCGCGAGGGTCTGCGCAACGTCGCCGCCGGCGCCAACCCGATGGCCCTGAAGCGCGGCATCGAGAAGGCCGTCGCCGCCGTCTCGGACCAGCTGCTGGCCCAGGCCAAGGACGTGGAGACCAAGGAGCAGATCGCCTCCACCGCCTCCATCTCGGCCGCCGACACCCAGATCGGCGAGCTCATCGCCGAGGCCATGGACAAGGTCGGCAAGGAAGGCGTCATCACCGTCGAGGAGAGCAACACCTTCGGTCTGGAGCTTGAGCTCACCGAGGGCATGCGCTTCGACAAGGGCTACATCTCCGCCTACTTCGCGACCGACCTGGAGCGCATGGAGGCGACCTTCGAGGACCCGTACATCCTCATCGCCAACTCCAAGATCGGCTCGGTCAAGGACCTGCTCCCGCTGCTGGAGAAGGTCATGCAGAGCGGCAAGCCGCTCGTCATCATCGCCGAGGACGTCGAGGGCGAGGCCCTGTCGACCCTGGTCGTGAACAAGATCCGCGGCACCTTCAAGTCCGTCGCCGTCAAGGCCCCGGGCTTCGGCGACCGCCGCAAGGCCATGCTCGGCGACATCGCCATCCTCACCGGTGGCACCGTGATCTCCGAGGAGGTCGGCCTCAAGCTGGAGAACGCCGGTCTCGACCTGCTGGGCACCGCCCGCAAGGTGGTCATCACCAAGGACGAGACGACCATCGTCGACGGTGGCGGCGACAGCGAGCAGGTCGCGGGCCGCGTGAACCAGATCCGCGCCGAGATCGAGAACAGCGACTCGGACTACGACCGCGAGAAGCTCCAGGAGCGCCTCGCCAAGCTGGCCGGCGGCGTGGCCGTCATCAAGGCCGGCGCGGCCACCGAGGTGGAGCTCAAGGAGCGCAAGCACCGCATCGAGGACGCCGTCCGCAACGCGAAGGCCGCCGTCGAGGAGGGCATCGTCGCCGGTGGTGGCGTCGCGCTGCTGCAGGCCGGTGTCGCCTTCGACAAGCTGGAGCTGGACGGCGACGAGGCCACCGGTGCCAACATCGTCAAGGTCGCGCTGGAGGCCCCGATCAAGCAGATCGCGACCAACGCCGGCCTGGAGGGTGGCGTCGTGGTGGAGAAGGTGCGCAACCTCCCCGCCGGTCACGGCCTGAACGCCGCCACCAACGAGTACGTCGACCTGGTCGCCGCCGGCATCATCGACCCGGCCAAGGTCACCCGCTCCGCGCTGCAGAACGCCGCCTCCATCGCGGCGCTGTTCCTCACCACCGAGGCCGTCATCGCCGACAAGCCGGAGAAGGCCGCCGCGGCCGCCGGCGGCGGCATGCCGGGCGGTGACATGGACTTCTGATCCTGATCGGTTTCCCGATCGGATCGGCTGATCCTCGTCCGCGTGGGCGGTTCCCTTCGGGGAGCCGCCCACGCGGCGTTTCCGGCCGTCTCGGCGTCGGGCGGACAATGGACGGATGGCTTCCGACGACATCGAGACCGCCCTGCACCACGCGCGGGCGCAGATCCTGGCCGACCTCACCGCGCGGGACGTGGCGGACGCCGCCGTCGTCTCGCTGGTGGAGCAGGCCGTCACCCACCGGCGCTGGTGGCTGGAGCAGTGGCCGGCCGGCACCGAGTACGTGCTCGGGCTGGTCGCCCAGGACGTCCAGGACGCGCTGCTGGAGGCGTACGGGCGGTGGCCGCTGTGCACCGACTGCGCGGACGACGGCGACCCGCATGCGCTCGGCGTCGAGCCGGAGCTGGGCCCCGAGCCGCACTGGGTGTGCGGCAAGCGGGGCGCGGTGGTGGCCCCCGTGGGGGAACTCGGTTAGAGCGCTTCGAGTTCGGCCGTCAGGTTGGCGCGGGCGGCCGCCGTGAAGCGGGCGTGGGCGGCCGGGGTGCGGAACAGCGCCGGGAGCGCCAGCAGGTGGCGCAGCACGGCGGCCCGGCCGGCCCGGAAGTCCGGCTCGGGGACGAAGCCGTACTCCTCGCGGACGGCGGCCGCGTAGGTGGCGTACGCCTTGGGGGAGCCGCCGAGGACGGCGAGGTCGGCGTCGCACAGCACCTCGCCGTCGCGGTCGCCGGGGGCCGGGTCGTGGGTGACGGTGAGCAGGACCAGCCGCTCGACCTCGGCGACGCGCCCGGCGGGCAGGCCGGCGGCGGTCAGCGCGCGGTGGGCGAGGGCGGCGCTGCGCTCCTCGTTCTCGCTGCGGTCGGGCCGGTGGACGGCGTCGTGGAACCAGGCGGCGAGGCGGACGGCGTCCGGGTCGGCGGCGTGCCCGGCGAGGTCGTCGACGTGCCGGAGGACCGCGCGCAGGTGATCGGCGGTGTGGTAGCGGCGCTGCGGCTCCGACCAGCGGCGCAGCAGCTCCCGCCCGTACGGCTCGGGGTCGACGGTGGCGGCGCAGCGGTGCAGCAGGGCGGTCCAGGCGGCGAGCAGTTCGTCGGTGGCTGCGGCGGTGGCGGTGGTGATCGGCTGGGGTTCGGCGGTCGGCATGGGCCCATTCTGGCGGGGTCGCAGCACTGGACGGATGTGCCGGTCGACGATATATGTAGTCGTATGACCGAACGCTCCATGCAGGAGCCGACGCTGCTCCTGCTCACCGCACTGGCCGACGCTCCGAGACACGGCTACGCGCTCATCCAGGAGATCGCCGCGATCTCGGACGGCCGGGTGAAGATGCGCACCGGCACCCTGTACGGCGCCCTCGACCGGCTGCTCCAGCAGGGCCTGATCGAGGTCGCCGCGGAGGAGATCGTGGACGGCCGCGCCCGCCGCAGCTACGCGCTGACCGACGCCGGGCGGTCCGCGCTGACCACCGAGGCCGAGCGGCTGCGGGCGGTCGCCACCGAGGCGGAGCGCCGCCTCTCCAAGGTCCGATCGATGCTGCGGGGGAACCCGGGGCCGCAGGGCCGCACCGCGGCCGGGGGGAGTTCCTGATGGCCACGCCGACGATCGGTGCGCCCGCCGCACCCTCGGTCGCCCTGCGGGCCGTGCTCCAGCTGTACCCGGCGGGCTACCGCCGCGAGCGCGGGGAGGAGCTGGCCGCGGTGTTCGCCGACACCACGGCGCAGGCCGGCCGCTCGGCCGTCGCCCGCGAGGTGTTCGACCTGGCGCTGTACGGCCTGCGGGTGCGGATCGGGCTGACCGGCTGCTCGCCGCTCGCCCGGCTGCTGGCGCTGGTCGCCCCGATGATCGCGGGCGCCGTGGTCGGCGCCGCGCTGCTGCCCTGGGTGGCCGACCCGGACGGGACGACCTGGAAGCTGACCTGGGACGACTCGTTCGGCACGTACACGGCCCTGCTCGTCCAGCCGGTGGCCGCCGTGCTGCTCGCGGTGGCGGCGGTGCTCGGCCGGTGGACGGCGGCCCGCGCCAGTGCGCTGCTCCTCGGTGCGATGGCGCTGTTCGACCTGGCGACCTCCTTCGACCAGCCGGTCGTCGACCTGTGGTGGTCCGGGTACGTCGGCATGGCCACCCTGCCGTTCGTGTTCGCCGCGCTGCTGCTGGTCGCCGTGCCGAGCGACCTGCTGCCCCGGCCGAGCCTGCGGGTCGGCGGGCTGGTGCTGGCTTCGGTGGGCGCGGGCGGGCTGCTGGCGGCGGTGCAGGCCTGGGGCGACACCAGCTTCCCGCTGGACCAGCGGTGGTTCGTGGTGATGCTGGTCGCGCCGCTGCTGCTGCTGTTCGCCGCGCTGCGCGGCCGGGTGGCGCCGGCGGCGGTGGGCGTGGCGGTGCTGGCGCTGACCGGGCCGGGCAGCCTGTTCAACATCTGGCGCGAGTCGCGCGGTGTCTCGCACCTGGCGCCGACCGCGCTCCCGCTGGCGGTGCTGCTGGTGCTGGCGGCGCTGGCGGTGCACCGGTACGGCCGGCGGGCCGCCGCGGCCTGACGGGCCGGTGCGGGCGGGGCCCGATCCGGGCGGCGGCGGGGGCTCGCCGGGCCCGGTGCGATGTGGCAGGCTGTCTGATATGTCTAGACCAATTTTCGAAGTCATCGCGCTGACGCCCCAGGACGCCCAGGCCGCCGAGTCGGGCGGCGCCGACCGGCTCGAACTGGTCACCGACATGGCCGCGGACGGGCTCACCCCGTCCGTCGAGGACTTCGCCCGGATCCGGGCCGCCGTCACGATCCCGCTGCGCGTCATGCTCCGCATCCGGGACGGCTTCGCCCCCGGCGACCTGGACGAGCTGCGGGCCCGGGCCGCCGCGCTGCGGGCCGAGGGCGCCGAGGAGTTCGTCCTCGGCTTCCTCGACGCCGCGGGCGGCGTCGACCTGGCCGCCACCGCGGCCGTCGCCGAGGCCGTCGCCGGCTGCCGCTGGACCTTCCACCGGGCGATCGACCACAGCGCCGACCGGGCCGCCCTGCGCGCCGCCGTCGCCGGGCTGCCCGGCCTGGACACCTTCCTCACCTCCGGCGCGGCCGCCGGGGTGGACGCCGGGCGCGAGGTGCTGGCCGCCGAGCTGGCCCGCCGGGGCGAGCCCGGCTACGCCCCGCGGATCCTGATCGGCGGCGGCCTGCGGGCCGAGCACCTGAAGGAGCTGCGGGCGGAGGGCTTCGACGCCTTCCACGTCGGCGGCGCGGTGCGGGCGGACGGCTGGCACACGCCGGTGGACGCGGCCAAGGTCGCCGAGTGGCGGGCGCTGATCGACGCCTGAGCGGATGGGGAAGGGGCCGGTCCTCGGGCCCGGCCCCTTTTCGCGTCAGCGCAGCTGCTCGGGCAGCGGCTCGGCGTGCAGCACCGTCAGGCCGGACACGGCGCGGGTCAGCGCCACGTACAGCCGGCGCAGGCCGGTCCGCTCGTCCGGCTCGCCCGCGATCACCGCGGCCGGCTCGTCCAGCACCACGTAGTCGTACTCCAGACCCTTGGCGAGCGAGGCCGGCACCAGGGTGAGCCGGGCCTGCGCGCTGGTCTCCGTGCCCGGGGACAGGTACGGCAGGCCGGCCGCGGTCAGCGCCTCGGCGAGCAGGGGGATGCGGGCGTCGGCGGCGATCAGGCCGGTCGAGCCCTCGTGCTCCAGGGCCTCCCGGCAGGCGGCCAGGACGGCCGCCGTCCGCTCGTCCTCGGTGATCTGACGGATCGTCAGCGAACCCGGGGCGTCGCGGACGGAGGTGGCCGGGGCCAGGCCCGGGGCGATCGCCGGGAGCAGCCGGGAGGCGTACGCGATGACCTCCTCCGGCACCCGGAAGCCCTTGGTCAGCTCCTCGACGTGCGCCTCCGGCTTACCCAGGTGGCGCAGCGCGTCCGGCCAGCTCGCCGTCGCCCACGGGGTGGTGCCCTGGGCGAGATCGCCGAGGACGGTCGCCGAGCCGGTGGTGCAGCGGCGGCCGACCGCGCGGTACTGCATCGGGGAGAGGTCCTGGGCCTCGTCCAGCACCACGTGCCCGAGCGAGGGGGTGCGCTGCACCAGGTCCGTCGCCTCGTCCACCAGGACGGCGTCGGCCTGCGTCCAGCGGGCGCTCTTCACCGAGCGGCCGGGCTTGGGCCACAGCACCGCCTGCTGCTCCTCGGGGGTGAGCACGCCCTCGGCGCACTCGGCCAGGAACTCCGGTTCGGAGAGCAGCCGTAGCACCAGCTTGGCCGGGTCGACGGCCGGCCAGCACGCCTTGACCACGGCCTTGACCGCGCTGTTGCGGGCCACCGCGTCCTGCACCCGGTCGTCCGGGGCCTCGCCGCCCTGCTCCATCTTCACCAGCACGGCGTGCGAGATGCGCTGCGCCAGGGCGTCCCTGGCGGCGCCGTAGCGGGTCTCGCGGTCCTTCAACTCCTCGATGATCTCGGCCAGTTCGTAGGCCGGGACGCGCCAGCGGCGGGAGCCGCGGACCACCACGCAGGGCTCGGTCGGCAGCGTGATGCCCGCCCGGACGGCCCGGCGCAGCACCTCGGCCATCCGGGCGTCGCCCTTCAGCCGGGCCGCCTCCGGGGTGTCCTCGCCGCGCACCTCGACGTGGCCGACCAGCTGCTGCACGGTGGCCTGGGCGACGTCCAGCTCGCCGAGGGCGGGCAGCACCTGCTCGATGTACGAGAGGAAGGCGTTGTTCGGCCCGATCACCAGGGTGCCGGTGCGGGCCAGGCGCTCGCGGTGCGCGTACAGCAGGTACGCGACGCGGTGCAGGCCGACCGCCGTCTTCCCGGTGCCGGGCGCCCCCTGGACGCAGATGGTGCCCGTCACGTCGGAGCGGACGATCTCGTCCTGCTCGGGCTGGATGGTGGCGACGATGTCGCGCATCGGGCCGACGCGGGGCTTCTCGATCTCGGCGGCGAGCAGGGCGGAGGCGGTGTCCGACTCCTCCGGGTCGGAGAGGTGCTCGTCCTCGTAGGCGGTGAGCTCGCCGCCGGTGTAGCCGAAGCGGCGGCGGCGCTCGACGTCCTGCGGGTCGGTGCGGCTGGCCCGGTAGAACGGCTGGGAGACCGGCGCGCGCCAGTCGATCACCATCGGGTCGCCGTCCGCGTCGTGGACGTGGCGGCGGCCGATGTAGAAGTTCTCCCCTCCTCCGCCCTCGCTGAGTTCCTCGCTGATCGCGTGGAGGTAGTCGAGCCGGCCGAAGAACAGCGGGGTGTCGGAGAGGTCGGCCAGGGCGGCGATCCTGGCCTCGATCTGGTTCTGCAGGATGACGGCGGTGACCCAGGAGCCGGTCACGTCGCGGATGTCGAGCGACTGGACGTCCTCGCGCATCGCTCGCAGCGCGGCCCGGGACGCGGCCAGGTGGTCGCGTTCGCGCTGGAGGGGGTCGGTGGTGGGGGTGGCGGGCACAGCGAACCTTCCCGGCTGCCCCGGTGGCGGGCGCAGCGGATCGATGGAGCTCACGGTGGGGAACAGCCGACCGGTTGCCGTGCGGTCGGCGCCTCCCCCGGCTGCCTGCGGGACTTCAGCAGGTACCACGGTGCGGGAGGGGGCAGACGGACGATCTTAGACCCGTCCGTCTCAGGGTTCCAGCCCCGCAGGTCTCAGGGCCGTCCGTACACCCGGAGGAGGACGGACGCCTCGGTGGATGCGGCCTTTGGAGTGATGCCGTGGGCCGGTCGGGTGCCTACCGTTGAAGACATGAGCAGCCGAAACGAAACCCACCGGACCCCGGCCGGCGCCACCGCCCTCCCGGGCCGCCGCCGCAACCCGCTGAGCACCGCCGTCCGCAACGTCGGGATCGCCCTGGACACCGCCGCGCGCGTGATCTTCCTCGGGCGCGACGGTGTCTACTGATCCGATCCGCTACAGCACCGGTCCGATCGGCTACAGCACGTCGTCCGCGTCGATGATGCGGTACGCGTAGCCCTGCTCGGCCAGGAAGCGCTGCCGGTGGGCGGCGAAGTCCTGGTCCACGGTGTCCCGGGCGACCACCGAGTAGAAGTGGGCCGCATGGCCGTCCGCCTTGGGGCGCAGCACGCGGCCGAGGCGCTGGGCCTCCTCCTGGCGGGAGCCGAAGGTCCCGGAGACCTGGATGGCGACCGTCGCCTCGGGCAGGTCGATGGAGAAGTTCGCGACCTTGGAGACCACCAGGACGCCGATCTCCTTGTTCCGGAACGCGTCGAAGAGCTTCTCGCGCTGGGCGTTGCTGGTCTCGCCCTTGATCACCGGGGCGTCCAGGGCCTCGCCGAGCTCGTCCAGCTGGTCGATGTACTGGCCGATGATCAGCGTCTGGTCCTTCTCGTGCTTCTTGACCAGTGCCTCCACCACCCGCCGCTTGGTCGCCGTGGTGGCGCAGAAGCGGTAGCGCTCCTCCGGCTCGGCGGTCGCGTAGGCGAGCCGCTCGGAGTCGGTCAGGGTGACCCGCACCTCGCAGCAGTCGGCGGGCGCGATGTAGCCCTGCGCCTCGATCTCCTTCCACGGCGCGTCGAAGCGCTTGGGGCCGATCAGGCTGAACACGTCGCCCTCGCGGCCGTCCTCGCGCACCAGCGTGGCGGTCAGGCCGAGCCGGCGGCGGGCCTGCAGGTCGGCGGTGAACTTGAACACCGGCGCCGGCAGCAGGTGCACCTCGTCGTAGACGACCAGGCCCCAGTTGCGGGCGTCGAACAGCTCCAGGTGCGCGTACACGCCCTTCCGCTTGGTGGTCATCACCTGGTACGTGGCGATGGTGACCGGGCGGATCTCCTTCCGGGTGCCGCTGTACTCGCCGATCTCGTCCTCGGTGAGCGAGGTGCGCTTGACCAGCTCGTGCTTCCACTGGCGGGCCGAGACGGTGTTGGTGACCAGGATCAGCGTGGTCGACTTGGCGTGCGCCATCGCGGCCGCGCCGACCAGCGTCTTGCCGGCGCCGCAGGGCAGCACCACGACGCCCGAGCCGCCGTGCCAGAAGCCCTCGACGGCCTGCGCCTGGTACGGGCGCAGCTGCCAGCCGTCCTCGTCCAGGTCGATCGGGTGCGCCTCGCCGTCCACGTACCCGGCGAAGTCCTCGGCGGGCCAGCCGAGTTTGAGCAGCACCTGCTTGATCTGGCCGCGCTCGGAGGGGTGCACGACCACGGTGTCCGGGTCGACCCGGGCGCCGACCAGCGGGACGATCTTCTTGGAGCGCAGCACCTCCTCCAGCACCGGCCGGTCGGTGGTGGTGAGCACCAGGCCGTGCGTCGGGTGCTTGAGCAGCTGGAGCCGGCCGTAGCGGCCCATGGTGTCGGCCACGTCCACCAGCAGCGCGTGCGGCACCGGGTAGCGCGAGTACGTCACCAGGGCGTCCACCACCTGCTCGGCGTCGTGCCCGGCCGCGCGCGCGTTCCACAGCCCGAGCGGCGTCACCCGGTACGTGTGCACGTGCTCGGGCGCCCGCTCCAACTCGGCGAACGGCGCGATGGCGCGACGGCAGTCGGCGGCCCTGGGGTGGTCGATCTCCAGGAGAAGAGTTTTGTCGCTCTGGACGATGAGCGGTCCGTCGTTCACGCGGGGAAGCCCTCCACTGGCTTACAGTCTGCGTTGGCGCAGACCCTCCAGTGTCGCGCATTCCCGGCGTTGGGTGACGGGCTACCGAGGGGCTACTTCCACTCGTAGAACTTGCCGGTGGACTTGCCGCCCGCGTCGGTCTCGTACTCGAACATGCCGACCAGGCCGTTGAGGCGTTCGAGCTGGGGCGACACGGTGGAGAAGAACAGCGCGCCGCGGAAGGTGGTGCCGCCGTCCGCGGTGAAGTGGCCGACGCCGCTGCCGTGCCAGGTGACGCCCTGGCCGTCGGCGGTCATGTCGACGCCCTGGCCCTCGCCGTAGAGGGAGCCGTCGGCCCGAACCTCGGACTCGTAGGTGCCGAGCGTGTTGACGGTGATGCCGTAGTAGCTGCCGGTGCCCCGGAAGGACACCTCGACGACCGGGTGCCCGTCCGCGGAGCCGATGACCCGCCGGCCGGTGTCCTCGCCCTGGAATTCGCCGATCAGTTCGCCGAGCATGGTGGTCCTCCTTGTCGCGAACCCCCTGTTCCCGGAGTACGCCGGGTGCGACCGCCCGTCAATTGCTTCGAGTGACCACGGTCCGTGCTCGCTCGTTGAGCCGGCCATGAAGACCTCGAAGCGTGTTCTCACCGCCCTCGCCCTGATGGGCACGGCCCTCGCGGCCACCGCCTCCTCGGCGGGCTCCGCCCACGCCCTCGCGGGCATCGGCGAGGGGCCCGGCGGGCTGCTGGCGGCGCCCGGGTTCCTGATCGCCGACCAGGTCGGCGGCGGCTCGCTGCCGGTCGGGCAGGGGCAGATCGGCAGCGTGGCGGACCAGGCGGTCAAGGAGAAGATGAAGGAGGCGACCGCGCACTGACGCCCTGGTCAGGGGCTATTCGTCGAGTTCCGCGACGCCCGTGATGCGGTGCAGGGCGAAGGTGCGCAGCTCGTCGGCGTGGTGGTCGAAGGCGGTGACGAACCCGCCTTCGACCTTCACCGGGTCGATGATGCGCTGGCTGGCGATGCCCTCGGCGTTGAGGTAGCCGATCCACATCCGCTCGCCGAGCAAAACCGCGGTCTGCAGCGCGGCCAGGGTCTCGGCGGCGGCGGTGCGGGGCAGGCCGCGCGGGTCGGGGGCGGGCTCGCGGCGGGTGGCGGTGGCGGCGCGGTCACCGGCCCGGACGGCCTTCACGGCGGCGGCGAGCAGGGTGTCGTCCGGGGTCGGCGGGCCGTCCGGGACGGGCACCGGCGCCGTGCGGGGCGGGGTGCGGTGACTGTCCGGCCGGGTGATCAGCACGTCGCCCTCGGCGGACTCGGCGGCGGGCGCGTAGCCCATCGCGCGCAGCGTGGCGAGCAGGACGTCCGGGGCGGCCTGCGCGGCGAGGACGGTCGGGGCGAGCAGCCGCAGCCGCAGTTCGGCGGCCCGGCGGTCGGCGAGGACCTCGTTCAGCAGCGACGGGTCGTCGCAGCGCAGGTACGAGGAGGCCGCGCCGACCCGCAGGATGCCGTGGCGGCGGGCGACGTCGTCGATCAGGTAGCCGAGCGGCTGCGGGACGGGCGTACGGCTGTGCTGGGCGAGGAAGGTCCGCAGGTCGGCGGCGGTGCGTCCGGCGTCGAGGGCGCGGCGCACGGAGGCCGGGGTGAACCGGTAGACGGTGGCGCCGCCCTTGGACTCGATGTCGGCGCACAGCGCCAGCGCCTGGGCGAGCGGGGTGAGCAGCGGGCCGGGGGCGATCGCGGTGAGGTCCGGCTGCAGGATCACGTGGTCGAGCGGTCGCGGCAGCAGCGGGGCCAGCACCTCGGCCGGGTCGGACTCGGCGGTGAGCAGGGCACGGGCGGGGGCGGCGAGCGCGCCGCGGCCGGTGACGCCGAGGAGTTCGGCCTCGGCGAGCGTCCAGGCGGTGAGGTCCTCGCGCAGCTCGTGGCCGTCCGGGCCGGTCGGGCCGCCGCGCAGCGGGCGCTGCCAGCGCAGGGTGGGCAGCAGTTCGGCGGCCGTGGCGGGGGTGCCGGGCGGGAGCTCGGCGAGCAGGGCGAGGGCGGCGCGGCGCACGGACGGGGCCAGGGTGCGGTCGAGCTCGGGGCCGAGGGCGGCGCGCGGCTTGCCCTTGCCGTCCGGGGTGCCGGTGAGGGCGGGCACGCGGGTGGCGGCGAGCCAGGCGCCGGCCAGGACGGACCAGCGCTCGGCGGTGTCCAGCAGCAGCCAGGCGTCGTAGCCCGGGGTGGGCGCCCAGCACTCGTCGGCCTCGCCGTCCGGGGCCAGCAGGCCTGCGGTGTAGGCGAGTTCGAGCCAGAACGCGGCCTGCTGCTCGGTGGTCTCCAGGGCCTGGGCGGTGCGCTTGAGGTCGCGCACGCCGAGGCCGCCGGCGCGCAGGGTGGGCGGCGGGTTGAGGCCCCAGGCCTCCAGCAGCTCTTCGACCGTTTTGACGGCGGTGTGCGCCTGGCCGGCCGCGGCGGCGTCCACGGTGTGCGGGTCGCGCGGGGGCGCGGCGGGCGCGGGCTCCGGCTGGACGGGCTCGACGGTGCGGTGGGTGCGGCCGCCGCGCAGGTGCAGGGCGAGCTCGCGCGGCAGCACGACGCTGCCGGGGCTGCTCGGCAGCAGCAGGCCGCGGGCGAGCAGCCACTCGACCGGGCTCTGCGCGTCCTCGGCGGTGACCGGGCGGGTGGCGTCCGGGACGGTACCGGTGGGCGGGCCCCAGACCAGCCGCTCCAGCAGCCGCAGCGCCGCCTCGGGGGCGGTCTCCAGCAGCGCGGCGCAGCGGTCGCGGTCGGTGAGCAGGTCGGTGAGCGCGGCGACGGCGGTGACCGGGTCGGGGGTGGCGGGCTGCCCGGCGGAGGCGAGCAGCTGCTGCAGCCGGGCCGGGGACATGCCCGCGGTGGCCTCGCCGAAGGTCGGGCCGAGGCCGGTGCGGCCGGGGTTGGCGGCGGTCGGGGCCAGCGCCTCGCGGACGGCGAGGACCAGCCGCAGGCCGTTGTCCGGGCCCCACAGCAGCGCCCGGTCGCGCAGGGTGGCGATCGCGCGGGGCAGGGCGGCGGCGACGGCCGAACGGTCGGCGGGGGTGAGCGGGGTGGCGCCGGGGTGCGGCTTGACCTTGGCCGGGCCGGTCAGCAGGGTGCGGACGGTGGCCAGGCCGGTGCCGTCCGGGGCGGTCGCCAGCGCCTCGGCGACCTGCAGGGTGAAGCGGTCCAGCCGCTCCAGGGCGCGCAGCGCGGAGGCGCGGGAGGAGAGCCGGGCGGACAGCTGGGTGAGGTCGCCGGGGACGGGGTTCAGCAGGTCCGGGCGGGAGCGGAGCAGGGCGGCGAGCGCGTCGTCGGGGCGGGCGCGCAGCTCCTCGGCGAGGGTGCGGGGGCCGGGGGCGGACCTGCCCTGGCGTCGAGGGCCCTGCTGTGTGGTCATTCGACCTAGGTTAGTCGGGCGGGCGGACGGCGGGGTGTCCTCGTGCTGCCGCGCGGCCGGGGCCGTGCCGGACTCGCGTGGTCGGGGGCCGGGTGGGTAGCGTCACGCCGAGGGCGGTTCGGTGGGCGGCCGCGCTGTCAGGGGCGAGCCGGGCGAGGCGGGGTGTCGGTGATGACGGACGGCGAGTGGTGGCGCAAGAGCGGGCCGTGGAGCGGTCGTTCCGGTGCTTCGGGGGCGGACGAGGCCGTGCCGGCGGTTCCGGCTGCGCCGGCTGCTCCTCCGGCCGTGCCTGCGGCTCCCGGGGCTCCTGCGGCTCCTCCCGCCGAGGACAGCGTGTACGACCCGCCGGCCCTGAGCACGGGCGGCCTCCAGCAGGTGTCGCTGGACCTGCCGGGCGTCGCCGGGCCGCAGGACCGGGCCGGCGACGAGCTGCCGCCCCGGATGGTGCAGAGCAACGGCCCGTGGAGCATGACCGTCTTCGATTTCTCGGACGCGCCGGGCCCCGCCCCGAAGCCGATCCCCGAGCAGCGCGCCGACGAGGCCCAGCCGGCCGGGGCCGCGCCGGCGGCGCCCACGGGGAGGCCGGGGAAGGCGGGGAAGCAGCGGAAGCAGAAGGCCAAGGCCGCACCCGCCGCCAAGGCGAAGCCGGGTCCGGCCAAGGGTGCCCGCAAGCCGTCCCCGCTGATCCTGCTCTCCTGCGGCCTGCTGGTCGGCGGCGCGATCTCCGGTTTCTTCCCGGCCATGCTGGCGGGCTGGCTCCTCGGCTACCTGTCCCGCCAACTGTCGGACCTGATGCGCAAGTTCGTGATCATCGGGATCCCGCTGGCCACGATGAGCGCGACCACCCTGCTCGCGATGAACCACGCCAAGCAGGCCGGCGGCACCGGCGGGGGCGCGGGCGTGCAGACCGGCGCCCCGCTGGGCCAGTTCAGCTGGTCGATGGCCCCGGGCGTCCTGCGCACCTCGGCCGTCATCACGGCCGTCGTCCTGCTCCTGCTGAGCCTGCGCCGGCGTCCGTCGTAGGGCTGAGCGGCCGCGCGGGGCTTCAGGACCGCAGGTGCGCCGCCACGTAGGGGAGGGCGACCTGTTCCATCCCGCGGTCGTGGCCGAAGGCCGGGTGGACGTTGACCTCGAAGACCACCCCGCCGCTCTCGGCGGCGAGGTCGACGCCCGCGAGCGGGAGGCCGAGGGACTTGGCCGCCGAGACCGCCAACTCTGCCAGTCCGGGCGGGAGTTCGTCGACCTCAAGCAGGGTGGAGACGGCGCCCTGGCACTCGTTGCACGGCGCGTCCGGGTCCGCCTGGACGTGCTCCACCGCGCGGACGACCCGGCCGCCGAGGACGACCGCCCGGTACTGGTGGCGCCGCCCGTCCGGGGTGAAGTTCCGGGCGTCCCGGGCGATCAGCCAGGGGGTGTCGAGGTTCGCGTAGTGCCGTGCGGCGGCCGCGAGTTGGGCGTGGGTGGTGACGTGGAAGACGTCGTCGCCGCCCATGCCGACGCACGGCCGGGCCCAGACGTCGCCGCCGAGCCGTTCGAAGGCCTCCGCGGCGGCCTCCGGGCTCGGCCGGCAGAGCGTGATCGTGGGCATGTGCGGCACGCCGTCGCGGACGAAGCGCGCGACGGTGCGGTCCTTCTCGGTCGCCGCGCGCCAGGCCTCGGCGTCGGTGCCGAGCGAGCGGACGCCGGACGCGTGCAGCAGTCGCTGGCAGTGGGCGAACGCCGGGCGGCGGTGGGGTGGGATCTCGTAGACGATCACCGTGTCCGTGGCCACGACGCGGCCCTCGGCCTCCAGTCGGACGAGGCCGTCGCCGTCCGCCTCGATCCGGCCGGTGCTGGTGCCCGTGCCGGTGTCGGTGCCGGTGCCGGTGTCGTGCGTCATGAAGTGCCGCGCGTCCAGGTGGACGGGCTCGCGGCCGGTCAGGCGTCGGACGGCGGCGGCCATCGCGTCCCGGGTGCCCTCGGTGGAGCTGTGATCGGTGAGAAGAACGAGGTCTCGTCGGCTCATGCGGTCATGGAAGCGGTGCCCGTCCGTGCGGGCAAGGACGCCGCGCGCGCCACGGGAGCGCGGCACTGGCCGAAACCGCCCGCTCGGACCATCGGGTGTACTTCCGTCGTCAACTCTCCTGGCGGGAGGCCGTGGTGAGGATGCTGGTGAGGACGGCGGCCGGGTCGTCGGTGGTGAGGGAGTGGCCGGCGCCGGGGATGGTGTGGACCTCGGCGGCCGGGAGCAGGCGGTGGAGGCGTTCGGCGGTGCCGGGGGCGTCGTGCAGGGCGCTGCGCTCGCCGAGGAGGGCGAGGACGGGGGCGCTGACGGAACGGAGCTCGTCGTCGGTGAGGGTGGCGGCGAGCGGGAGGCGGCGGCGGAAGCCCGTGGAGGCGCGCAGCAGGGCCATCAGCTCGTCGTCCAGCAGGGCGCTGTTGCCGAGCCTGCGGGCGAGGCGGGTGCGGATCGGCTTCGGGGCGAGGGCGGCCATGCCGCCGAGGATGAGCCAGCGGTAGAAGCCCGGGCGGAGGTCGGCGAGACCGGCCGAGTCGACCAGGATGAGGGCGGCGCTGCGGCCGGGGTGGCGGATCTGGTGATGGAGGGCGATCCAGCCGCCGTAGGAGCAGCCGACCAGGTGGGCGCGGGGGACGTCGAGGGCGGCGAGGAGTTCTTCGAGCCAGTCGGCGGCGTCCTGGCCGCTGGTGACGGGGGAGGTCTGCACGCTGGCGCCCGGTTCGCCGATGGTGTCGACGGCGATCACGGGGTGCCGCGCGGCGAGCGGCTCGACGAACGCGTGCCACATGAGGGCGTTGCCGCTGGAGCCGGGGAGCAGCACGATCGGCTCGCCGTGGGCGGGGCCGGCGCGGTGGACGCGGGTGGTGCCGTAGCTGGTGGGGACGTCGACCGACGTTCGTTCGCCGGGCCAGAGCCGGGTGAGGGCACGCTCATAGGCGGTGCGGTAGCGGGCTTCGGCCTTGCCGTTCTTGAACTCGCTGATTCGCATGGTACATGTGTATCACATGCATGATACGGGTGTACCAAGAGCGGGGGTCGAATCGTTGGAGGGTGAGGAATGACCGGAAAGGTCGAGCACGAGGAGCGCCGGCGGCAGATCGCCGAGGCCCTGCTGCGCATCGCCGACACCGAGGGACTGCAGTCGGCCAGCATGCGGGCGGTCGCGACCGAGGCAGGCGTCTCGCTGCGGCTCGTGCAGTACTACTTCACGACGAAGCAGGGCCTGCTGCTCGACGCCCTGGCGAGGCTCGGTACGCAGCTGCAGGCCCGGATGGAACGGTGGATCGGCGAGGCGCGCGCCCCCCGGGAGGTGGTGACGGCGATCCTGTCCTGCATCCTGCCGACCGACGCCGAGAGCCGCCGGATCACGAGGACGTACGCGGCGTACTACGCGCTGGTGCTCAACAAGCCCGAGGAACTGGAGGAGGGGGCCTCGCAGCCGCCGGTGGTGCTGGAGGCGTTCCTCGTCATGCAGCTGCGGGCGGCGCAGGCGGCCGGGGAGATCGCGCCGGATCGGGACGTCGAGATGGCGGCGGCCGGGCTGCTGGCGATGGTGAACGGGCTCGGGTCGAGCGTGCTGGGCGGCCAGCGGGACGGGGAGCAGGCGCTGGCGGTCCTCCGGCACCACCTGGACGAGCTGTTCGAGTGACGCCTTCCGGCGTCCGTCGCACTCGTGTCGAGTCGGTGGGAGCAGGAAGTCGGCGCGGCCGACTTCCTGCTCCGGCACGGAGGAGTCGAATCACTAGCTTGCTAGCAAGCTAATGTGCTAGCTTCGTGAGTGTGGGAGACGACGATGTGAAGCAGTTCAACGTGTACCTGCCGATCGGTCTGATCAAGCAGGTCAAGTACCGCGCCCTGGAGACGGAGCTCTCGCTCTCGGCGCTGGTCGCCGAGGCGCTGCGCGCGTACCTCGCAACCCCCACCCCTCAGCCCGAGCCACCGTCCGGCGAGGCCGGCGAGTCCACGAAGGAGTCCTGAGATGACGACCGAAGGCATCGAAGCGGTGTTCCTGGAGACCCACAACTGGTCCAAGGCGGCGAAGTTCTTCCTCGGCCTGGGCTACGAGCTGGAGTTCGACACCGGCCACAACTCCGGCCAGCTGCGCAACGGCGACGGCCCGTTCGTCTTCATCGCCGAGGTCCCCGAGGACCGCGAGCCGCAGACGCAGTTGGTGATGAAGGTCGCCGACGCGGACGCCTTCGTGCCCGGCGACGGCGTGGAGGTCGTCACCCCGTTCGAGGACACCCACTTCGGGACCAGGATGGCGACCGTCCGCGACCCCGATGGCCGCCTCTGGGCCCTCCAGGCGCCGCTCAAGGCGGCCGCCCAGGAGGCCTGACCGCCCTGACCGGCCCGACCCCCCGCGCGCCCGACGCGGCGCGAGAGGTCGGGCCGGTCGCATGTCCGGGGGTTAACACCCCTACGGGACGGGTGCTTTCCCCGTTCTTCCGGGTGGTTCGCCGAACCAGACTCGGGGCATGCCCATACAGTCCGTGACGATGATCGAGGCGCCTGCCGCCAGTGGCAGCGACTTCGCCCAGTTGAGCCGCCGGATAGCCGCCGAGGGCCTGCTCGACCGGCGGCCCGGCTACTACGCCGTGCGGGCGGGGGTGGTGCTCGCCGCGTTCGTCGGCGGGTGGTGCGCGGTGTTCGCGCTGGGGGACACCTGGTGGCAGCTCGGTCTGGCGGCGGTGATGTCCGTCGTGTTCGCCCAAGTCGCGCTGTTCTCGCACGATCTGGCGCATCGGCAGGTGTTCGACCGGCGAGTGCCGAGCGAGGTCGGGGGCCGGATCGCGGCCAACCTGATGATGGGCATGAGCTACGGCTGGTGGATGAACAAGCACACCCGGCACCACGCCAACCCGAACCACGAGGAGCGGGACCCGGACGTCGCGCCCGAGCTGCTGGTCTGGTCGAAGCGGCAGGCGCGGAAGGCGACCGGGCTGGCCCGGTTCATCGGCCGGCGGCAGGCGTACCTGTTCGTGCCGCTGCTGTTGCTGGAGGGGCTGAACCTGAGCTTCAACAGCTTCCGGGCGCTGCGCAGTCCGACGATGAAGCGGCCGGTGCTGGAGGGGGTGCTGCTGGTCGTGCACTTCGTCGCGTACTTCGGGGTGGTGTTCGCGGCGCTGCCGGTGGGGAAGGCGTTCGCGTTCCTGGCCGTGCACCAGGCGCTGCTGGGGGTGTACCTGGGCAGCGTCTTCGCCCCGAACCACAAGGGCATGCTGATGGTGACGCCGGAGATGAAGCTGGACTTCCTGCGCCGGCAGGTGCTCACCTCGCGCAACGTGCGGGGCGGGGTGGCCATCGACGCGATGATGGGCGGCCTCAACTACCAGGTGGAGCACCACCTCTTCCCCAGCATGCCGACCCCCGCGCTCGGGCGGGCCGCGCAGATCACCCGGGAGTTCTGCGCGGAGCAGGGCATCCCGTACTACGAGGTGGGGTTGCTGCGGTCCTACCGGGAGATCTTCACCCACCTGCACCGGACGGGCGAGCCGATCCGCTTCGAGGGCTGAGGGGTGGAGAAGGCACCCGGCCCCTCGCGCGGTGGCGCGAGGGGCCTGGAGTGTTAGACGTGGTGGTCGAATTCGCCGGCCTTGGTGCTGCGGAGGAGCGCGGCGAAAGTGGCAGGCGTGGTACCGAGGATGACGTGGCCCTCGTCGGACTCACGGAGTTCGACGGTCCCAGCGATCGCGCGGACCTCAACGCATTCGTTGCTTGAAGCGCTGTAGCTGGACTTCTGCCACTCTGAGCTAGGCATGGATGGATTTCATTTCTTTCATGATGGTTCGGATGAAGTCGCGCGAGCGCTCCTCGGACAGAGCGTTGGTGTCCAAGCTGGAGAAGATGGTTCGGTGCTTGGCCAGGTTCGCCGGTGAGTCGAAGAACAGCGCGCCTTGGGAAACATCGACCTCGACGGTGTCCAACTCGGGGACAGGCCCCTCGATGTAGGTCAAGTTCTCACCGGCGCCTGGGAACGTGTCCACGGCGAACGGCACCACGCGGACGGAGATTCCGGGCCGCTCCGAGTCGTCCAACAGCGCGGCGAGCTGATCGATGAGCACCAGGGGTCCCCCGAACTGCATGCGCAGTGCGGCCTCGTGGATGAAAGCGCGAAGTGGAGTTGCACCAGATCGCACGACTTCCTGACGCCTGAGACGGAAGGCTGTTCGGGTCTCGATTTCCTCTGAGGGCAAGGCCGGAACAAGCCGAGCGAACACCGCCGATGCGTAGGCCCTGGTTTGGAGTAGGCCGGGCATGTAGACGGTGTTGCAGAAGGTGATTCGCTCGGCGTGTCCCTCAAGCTCTGCCACCTCAAGGAAGTCGATGGTCAGGGTGTCGCGGTACTCCTCCCACCATCCCTTTCCGCGCTCCGAGACCATGCCGGCCAGCGCGTCGATCAAGGGCTGGTTGTCACATAGGCATGCGGCGGCCATGGTGCGCAACCGTTCGACGCTGATCCCGCTCTTCCCGGTCTCCATCTGGGTGACCTGCGCGCCGTGGATGCCGAGTTGGAGTGCCAGTTGGCTGCCGCTGAGGCCGGCCTGCTCTCGCATCCTTCGAAGCTCGGTCCCTACTCGCCGTTGGCGCAAGGTCGGGTTCGGTCGAAGGCCCATGGCATCCTCTCTGCGGTGGTGAGACCAGTGTGCCCCACGTTAGGGGGAGGTTTTTTCGCGGAGGTCTTAAACACAAGACTTCGTGCGCTATGGTCGATCTCACATCGATCCGATGGACCGTCAGTAACGCCTGCTTCCAAGGGCCGCAGAGCAGCCATGCCCATTTCCATGGCCTGGCTCACGGCGACGCATGTCCACCGGACCTCCACACCACACCAGCGCCCGGGAGTCTTCCCATGCGTCACCTCAACACGCCCTCGCTCGCCCTCGCCCGGCAGTCCCTCCAGGACGCCATGGCCCGCCTCGGGTGGCCGCCCTCGGCCATCTTCGACGCCCAACTCGCCCTCTGCGAACTGCTCGTGAACGCCTGGCGCCACGGGGACACCCCCGCGCCGGTCGTCCAGATCCTCGCGATCGCCCAGGGCACCCTCCGGGTCTCCGTCTCCGACGAGAGCCCCGTCCTGCCCGCCGCTCCCACCCTCGACCTCCTCGCCGAGTCCGGCCGGGGTCTCCAGCTGGTCGCCGGCCTGACCAGCCGCTGGGGCGTCGACCCGCAGGAGCGCGGCAAGTCCGTCTGGTTCGAGTGCGTCCAGGACGCCGCCTGATGCCCGTTCCCCGCCGCCGCCCGATGCTGCCGACCGACCCCCGGATCCGGTTCTACACCGACGACCACATCCGTACGCTCCTTGCCGAACTCCACGAGCGCGGCAAGAAGTTCGGCCTGGTCTGGCCCTCCGCCGAGACCGACCGGACCATGGACGGCCGCGTCCTCGTCTGCTTCAACACGGCCCCGGCTTCGACCCTGTTGAACCTCCTCACCCTCCTCCTCGACGCCGAACGCGAGCGCCCGTGCGATTCCTGATCGGGGCGGCCTTCGTCGTCCTCCTCGCCCTCGCCTTCGCGACCGTCGCCCTGGGCGTCATCACCGCCCTCCGCGCGACGCCGCCCGACGAGGACACCTGAGAGCACACGCAGAGGAGGGCCGTCACCGCCTCCGGCGGCCACGGCCCTCCTGCTTGTATCCCCGTACGATCAGATGCCGTGATCACGACCAGGGCTGACGGCCTCACCCTCGATACCGACCCCGCGCGCATCGATCTCGACCGCGTCCACCACTGGCTCTCCACCGACGCCTTCTGGGCCCTGGGCCGGAGCCGCGAGGCAGTGGCGCGATCGATCGAGCACTCACTCGTCTTCGGCGTCTACGCCCCGGACACCGCCGGGCAGGTCGCCTTCGCCCGGGTCGTCACGGACTACGCCACCTTCGGCTGGCTCTGCGACGTCTACGTCGCCCGCGAGGCGCGCGGCCGGGGCATCGGCACCTGGCTGGCGGAGTCGGTCGTCGCGGAACTCGCGCCCTACCGGCTGAAGCGCTTGCTGCTCTCCACCGTGGACGCGCACGAGGTCTACGCACGCGCCGGCTTCGAGGCCGTGTCCGAACCGGAGAAGCTGATGATGATCACCGCGCCCGCCACCGCACAGACCTGACCCCGGAGCGCCCCGACCGAGCCGGGGCGCTCCGGGGTCAGGACAGGACGTTGCCGGGCTCTACGGGCTTGCATGAGCTTGCATGTCAATGTCCTTGGAAATCACCTACATTGACGCTACATCGGCTAATTATTGAGCTTCCGCAAGGTCGAGCAAGCGACGAGAGCAGGGAGCCAACCATGGCCGTTGAGTTCATCGGTATCGACCCCAACACCGATCGGGATCACTGCCCCACCGTGTGGGCGGACCCGGAGGGTCAGGAGATCTTGTTGCAGGGATGGAAGCCGAGCCCCGAGACTCAGGCGAAGTGCGAGGGAAGCAGCCCCGCGAACGGTTCGGTACCCGACTCCGAGGCCATCGTTAGGCTTCCGGCCCGGATGGTGCCCATGATCAGGGAGGCGTGTGATGTCATCGAGCGTGCCCAACTTTGCTGAGCTGCTTGAAGGGTGTGAGCGGTCCGCCGTGCATCTGGAGCTGCGGGACTCCTATGCCTCGACAGATCGGTTCGAGGCATGGCAGCGGGGCGAGCGGATCAACTGGGAGGACCGCCAGTCTTGGTGGCATTCCTATGACCAGTTGATCGCGGACACCGTCGCTCGGGGCGTGGTCATTCGCCGGGCTCGGGTCGTCTCCGAGCCTGTATCCGAGTACATCCGGTGGGAGCACTACGTCACCCACGCCAATGTCACCGCGGGCGAGGAAGTCCGCTGGTTGCCTCGGCGGCAGACCACGAGCATTCCTCTGCCGGGGAACGACTTCTGGCTGTTCGACGGTGTGCTGCTTCGGGTGCACCACTTCTCCGGCGACGGCGCGGTGGTCGAGGACGAGATCACGGCAGATCCGGAGGCCGTGAAGCTGTGTGCGGCCGCGTTCGAAGCGGTGTGGGAGCGAGCAGTCCCGCACCACCTGTACGAAGTCTGACGAAAGCCGGCTCCATGCCCGCGTATCCCTCTTCGAGCGTCCAGAAGGCCCGCGAAGTCCTCGCCGGTCGGCTGAGCGAAATTCGGAAAGATGCAGGGATCACCGGGCGGGAGCTGGCCGTCAGGTGCGGCTGGTCGGAATCGAAGTCGTCCCGGATCGAGAACGCCAAGACACCTCCCTCCGACGCAGACATCAGGGCGTGGTGCCGAGTCTGTGGCGCCGGCGATCAAGTCCCGGACTTGATCGCCGCCAACAGGCAGTCTGCCGATGCTCATGTGCAGTGGAAGCGACTCCAGCGAACTGGGCTCCGGCGTCTGCAGGCGTCCATGGGGGACTTGTACCAGCAGACCAACGTGTTCCGGGTCTACGTTTCCGACGTGATCCCTGGGTTCCTCCAAACACCCAGATATGCCACCGCCCTGCTTTCGTCCATCGCAGACTTCCGGGGAACCCCGAACGATGTGAGTGATGCCGTCGCGGCCCGCATGCGGCGCAACGCCGTGTTGAGCGATGGCGCACACCGGTTCTCGTTCGTGCTGGAGGAGTCCGTGCTGCGGTACCGCGTGTGCAGTGTCGAGACCATGGCGGCGCAGCTCGGCCACCTGCTCGACATCATGGCTTTTCCGAATGTTGGTGTGGGCATCGTCCCGTTCGCAGCGCGACGGACCGTGTGGCCCATGCCGACCTTCACGATCTTCGATGACACCAGGGTCCACGCGGACACCCTGGATGCCGCCTCCACGCTGACTGAGCCCAGTCAGATCGACCTGTATGCCCGCGCCTTTGATCGGCTCGCGCAGGGGGCTGCGCGTGGGGCGGCGGCGCGGTCAATTGTTGCGGATGCCTTGGCATTCCTGGATTGGCGAAACGAGAGAGAGGACGCGAACCATGGGTGACCAGAACAAGGGCGGCCCGAACGACGGCAAGGGCGGCGGCCACGCGAAGCCCGGCGGCGGGGCCATCGGCCCCAAGCCGAGCCCGGACGGGCAGAAGCCGGCCCCGGAGCCGAAGCACAGGAAGAAGTGACCGCCGACGCGCAGCGTGCCTCGTTGGTGGCAGCGCTGATCGAATCGGGGTCGCTGACGGCGGACTGGGCTCCGTCCGTGGCGGCCGTGCCGCGACACGCGTTCCTTCCGGACACCATCTGGACGGAGGACGACAGCGGCACCGGGTGCACCCGGTCCGAGGACCCCGAACGGTGGCTGCGACTGGCCTACAGCGACCTGCCGGTCATCACGCAGTGGGACGACGGGGCCGAAGACAGCGCGCACCGCGTGCCGACGTCGTCGGCGTCCATGCCCACGATGGTCGTCGAGATGCTGTCCGACCTGGACGCGGCCCCTGGTCACCGGGTGCTCGAAGTCGGCACGGGCACCGGCTACAACGCGGCACTGCTGACGCATCGACTGGGGGCCGACATGGTGTCCACCGTCGAGGTGGACCCTCGGGTCACCCTGCAGGCGCGCACCGCACTGCGCGGCGCCGGGTACACGCCCGAAGTCGTGTGCGGAGACGGCTCGCTGGGGTGGGGCGTGCGCGCTCCGTACGACCGGGTGATCTCCACCGTGGCCCTGCGGTACATCCCGCCCGCCTGGTTGGCTCAGACCCGGCCGGGCGCGGTGATCGTCAGCCCGGTCTCCCCGTTGCTGGGCGGCGGGGCGATCGTGCGGCTCACGGTCGGCGACGACGGGACGGCGAGCGGCCGGTTCACCCGCTCGTCCGCCTTCATGCTGCTGCGGCAGCAGCGTTTCGACGCCGCCCCGGTGGACGACTACCTGCCAGGAGAGTGGCCGGGCGACTCCGGGCAGTCCTGGACGAAGCTCGACCCCGAGACCATCGGGCACGACTGGTTGGCGCTGTTCGCCTGCGCCCTCGCCCTGCCGGATGTGTACTACCGGCGGAACGAGTTCGGCGAGGGCTGGACGTGGTGGCTTTTTGACACGGCTGTCACGTCCTGGGCCACGGTGGACTCCGTGCCGGGGGAATCCCGGTTCGAGGTCCGGCAGTTCGGGCCGCGGCAGCTCTGGGACGAGCTGGAGGCCGCCCACAACCGGTGGACGGCCACCGGACGCCCCGGCTACGACCGGTACGGGCTCACGGTGACCCCCGCCGGACAGACGGCCTGGCTGGACACGCCGGACAACCCCGTGCCGGGACACGAGCGGCAGGGGCCCACCACGAAGGAATAGCGCCACAGCCACGGGCCCCGTCCGGGTTCGCCTGGGCGGGGCCTATCTTGCGTGCAGCGCTGCTTTGCCAGTCGAGAGGACCTGATCAGGTGGCACGAACCGAGTTCTACGACGACCCCCACGCGCCCGAACCGAATCGCCTGGTGGTGGCGGCGTCCGTCGTCGTGACGGACCCCGAAGGTCGCATCCTGCTTCAGCGGCGTACCGACAACGGCCTGTACGCGCTTCCGGGGGGAACGATGGACCTCGGCGAGTCGCTTCCGGGCACGGCTGTCCGGGAGGTCCGCGAGGAAACCGGCCTCGACGTCGAAATCACCGGACTCGTCGGCACGTACACCGATCCCCGACACGTGATCGCCTACTCGGACGGCGAGGTTCGCCAGCAGTTCAACGTCTGCTTCACCGCGCGCATCACGGGTGGGGAGCTGCGGATCTCCGACGAGTCCACCGATCTCCAGTTCGTGGCGCCGGGCGACATCGAAGCGCTGCCGATGCACCACACCCAACGCCTCCGGCTTCGGCACTTCCTGGAGCACAGGACGACCCCGTACCTCGGCTAGCGCCGCGGCTGGCAACGTTCGCTCTCAGTGTCCCGCGACGGCACCAGCCGGGGCGGAACCCGTCCGGGGCGCCGCGAACTACCGGGCAAACGTTGCCAGCCGCGGCACCAGTTGCCCGGCGGGATTGCCAGGCCGACACAACAGAGGAGGGCCGTGATCGCCATCGGCGATCACGGCCCTCTGTCCTTCTCCGCTCAGCTCGTCTTCTCGAAGCCGGCCAGGAGGCCGCGCGGATCGAAGGTGACCCGGATGCGGGCGATCCTGCCGTTCTCGATGTGCATCCAGTTCGCGGTGGGGGCCGGCGGGGCGATGCTCGTGCACAGCTCGAACCAGGTGATGACCTCGTCGCCCTCGGCCACGCGCACCTTCACGTCGATCTTCTCCAGCACCTGGCCGAGGCCCCGCAGCCCGCCCAGGGCCTCCTCCACCCCGGACGCCGTCCCGAGCGCCCCGACGAAGTCGACATCCTCGGCCAGCAGGCCCCGGATGGTGTCGAAGTCGCCCGCCTCCCAGGCGGTGAAGTAGGTCTCGGCCAGCTCGCCTGCAGTCTTCGTCGTCGTCATGTCTCCATCCTCCCGACCACCCCATCCATCCGTCCAACAGATGGATCTGATGTCATCTATCATCCTGAGTTATGGAGATGCACCAGCTGCGCTACTTCGCCGCCGTCGTCGACGAGGGCACCTTCACCGCCGCGGCCGCCGGTCTGCACGTCAGCCAGTCCGGCATCAGTACCCAAATCGCCAAACTGGAACGCGAGTTGGGTCAGCAGCTGTTCGACCGCTCCGGCCGGGGCGGGGTCCGGCTCACCCCCGCCGGTGAGGCCGTCCTCCCGCTCGCCAAGAGCGCCCTCGCCACGCTCGACGCCATCCGGCACACCGCCGCCGAGTTCGCCGACGCCGTGCGCGGCCGGGTCCGGCTCGGCATGATCATGGGCTGCTCGATCCCGCCGTTCCTGGACACTGTCGCCGACCTCGGCCGCACCCACCCGGGCGTCGAACTGAGCCTGCACGAGGGCCACTCCGACCTGCTCCAGGCCAACGTCCTGGCCGGCGCGCTCGACCTCGCCCTGATCGGCTACGCGGGCGAGGCCGCCCCCGGCCTGGAGGCCACCGTCGTCCTCGACGAGCCGATCGCCGCCGTCGTCCGGCCCGGCCACCCCCTCGACCGGCCGACCGTCCGACTCGCCGACCTGCGCGGCGAGAAGATCCTGTGCCTCTCCCCGGGCACCGGCCTGCGCGCCGCCTACGAGCGCTCCTGCGCCCAACTCGGCCTGGATGCCCGAGTGGACATCGACGCCAGCTCCCCGGTCACCCTGCTCCGCCTGGCCGAGCGCGGCGCGGGCGTCGCCGTCCTCAGCCCGTCCTCCGTCGAGAACCCCAACCTGCGGACCGTCCCGATCGCCGACGCCGCCGTGCACTCCCGCCTCGGCCTGGTCGCCCGGCCCGACCAGCACTCCCCGGCCGTTCGCCTGCTGCGCGCCAAGCTGCTCGCGGCGCTGGGGAGTTCCTGATCCTTGCGCGAGCGCGTCAACAGCGGCGCCGGGCTTTCCCCCGCACGGGTGGTGCTCAACGCTTCGTGTACGGGTAGGTGCTTCTCTGAATCCGTGATCACCCGCTGACTCCCACACGACCGCCACCGCGCGAAGGCGCCTCACCCGCAAGGACCCCATGTGAACGTGCGCAAGAACCTCACCGTCCTCGCCCTGACCGCCGCACTGACGGCCGGCCTGGCCACGTTCGGCTTCCCGGCCTCCGCCGCCGAATGCGGTGTCCGCTCGGACGGGAGGCTGTACTGCGGCAACAAGGCCGGGGCCAAGGGCTACGCGGACCGCTCCTACCGCTCGGCGACCCGGGGCCAGCTCAACGGCACCTTCAGCTGGTTCCAGTGCTGGGGCCACGGCGACCCCCACCCGGGTGGCAACGACATCTGGTACTGGACCGAGCTCGACAACGGCGCCTGGGGCAACGTGCCCGCCGTCGACGTCTCCACCGGTCAGGACCCGGCTCCCGGGCTGCGCGAGTGCTGACCGGCAGCGCCGGCGCGCTCATGAACGCATTCGAGAGTGCGTTCATGAACGCGCTCGTGAACGCACTCATGAACTCAGCGAGGCTGCTCCGCCTCCGGTGAGACGGGCCGAACCCGCCCCGCCCGGGCCTCCAGGTACCGCCGCTCGGCGAGACCGGCCGTGGCCTTCGCCGCGCGCCGGTAGTGCTCGTACGCGCCCGCCGCGTCGCCGGTCCGCTCCAGCAGGTGCGCCCGGACGGCGAGCAGCCGGTGGTGCCCGGCCATCCGCGCGTCGCCGTCCAGGGTCGCCAGTACGGCCAACCCGGCTTCCGGGCCCTCGACTTCGGCCAGGGCGATGGCCCGGTTGAGGGTGACCACCGGGTTGGGCGCGATGCGCTCCAGGATCAGGTAGAGCGCGTGCACCTGCCGCCAGTCGGTGTCCTCGGCCCTGGCGGCGTCGGCGTGCGTCGCGGCGATCGCGGCCTGCAGCTGGTACGGGCCGAGCGCCGGGCCCGCCAGCGCCGCCTTCACCAGCCCCGCCCCCTCCTCGATCATGGCGCCGTCCCAGCGCGTACGGTCCTGCTCGGCCAGCGGCACCAGGTCCCCGGCGGCCGTCGTCCGGGCGTCCCGGCGGGCGTGGGTGAGCAGCATCAGCGCGAGCAGCCCGGAGACCTCGCCGTCCCCGGGCAGCTGGGCGTGCACCATCCGGGTCAGCCGGATCGCCTCGCGCGCGAGGTCGGGGCGGGTGAGGTCGGCGCCGGAGGAGGCCGTGTAGCCCTCGTTGAAGATCAGGTAGAGCACCTGCAGGACGACCCGCAGCCGCTCCTCCCGCTCCGCATCCGCCGGCGGCGCGAAGGTGCTTCCGGCGGCCCGGATGCGCTGCTTGGCCCGGCTGATCCGGGCCGCCATGGTCGCCTCCGGCACCAGGAACGCGCGGGCGATCTCGGCCGTGGTCAGGCCGCCGACCGCCCGCAGGGTGAGCGCCGTCTGCGAGGCGGCGGTCAGCGTCGGGTGGCAGCACAGGAAGAGCAGCAGCAGCGTGTCGTCGGTGTCCGGCACGCCTTCGGGCACCACCTCGGAGGCGGCCGTCGCCGCCTCGCGCTCGCGCCGCGCGTGGTCGCTGCGCAGCTGGTCGACGTACCGCCGGGCGGCGACCGTCACCAGCCAGCCGCGCGGATTGCCCGGCACGCCCTCCCGCGGCCACTGCACGGCCGCCGCGAGGACGGCCTCCTGCACGGCGTCCTCGCAGCCCTCGAACTGCCCGTAGCGGCGGACCAGCGTGCCGAGGACCTGCGGCGCGAGCTGGCGCAGCAGGCCCTCGTGGTCGGGTGCTGTCATGCCTCCAAGTGTCCGTCGGAGAACATCACCTGCCGCACCTCGACACCCAGGCCCTCGATCGCGGCGTCCGGGATGCGGGCGGCCAGCTCGATCGCGCGCTCCCGGTTCTCGCAGTCGACCAGGTAGAAGCCGCCGAGGAACTCCTTGGCCTCCAGGAACGGGCCGTCGGTGACGACCGGCTGGCCACCGCGGACGGTCACCACGGCGGCCTGCGAGGGGTCGACCAGCGCCTGCGTGGTGATCAGCTCCCCGGAGGCCTTCAGGTCCTCGATGAACGCGCCGTGGCCGGCGCCGATCGCGGCCTTCTCCTCGTCGGTCAGCGCGTCCAGCACGGCCGGGTTGATGTGCAGGCTGATCAGGAACTTCATCGCATGACTCCCTCGGGTGGGCGGGCCCCGGCGGGGCCCCTTCGACGGGTGGTCGGAGCGGCCGCCGCCTTCTTGACGTCCCTCGGCGGAAATCTCGCACGGAATCTCCTGCGGCCGCCCCCGCCCGCGCCGGTGTCAAGAAGCGCCCGGCCGCTCCGACCCCGGTCCGAACGCTCCACGACCCGAGAGAACACGGAGTTCCCGAGATGCGAGTCACCCGGGCACGGCTGGGACTGGCCGTCCTCATGCTGCCGACCCTGATCGTCGCGATGGACACCACGGCACTGCTCCTCGCGCTGCCCCGGCTGAGCGCCGACCTGGGGGCCGGCGACGTCCAGCAGCTGTGGATCAGCGACGGCTACGGGCTGATGGTGGCCGGGCTGGTCATCACCATGGGCACGCTCGGCGACCGGATCGGCCGCCGCCGGCTGCTGCTGGGCGGCGCGGCCGCGTTCGCCGCGCTGTCCGTCGTCGCCGCCTTCGCGACCGGCCCGCTGATGCTGATCGTTGTCCGGGCGCTGTTGGGCGTCGCCGGTGCGACCCTCGCCCCGTCCACCCTCGCGCTGATCACCAACCTGTTCCGCGACGACCGCGAGCGCGGCCGGGCCATCGCGCTGTGGGCCACCTGCCAGTTCGCGGGCGGCGCGGCCGGGCCCGTGCTGGCGGGGCTGCTGCTGCAGCACTTCTGGTGGGGGTCGGTCTTCCTGGCCGCCGTCCCGCCGATGGCCGTGCTGCTGCTCGCCGGGCCGTTCGTGCTGCCGGAGTTCCGCGGCGACCGGGCCGGCCGGCTCGACCCGGCCAGTGTCGCCCTGTCGCTCGCGGCGGTGCTGCCGGTGATCTACGGCATCAAGCAGCTGGCCGTGCGGGGCACGTCGGGCGACCCGGTCGTCCCGGCGGTGGCGCTGGTCCTCGGGGCGGCGCTCGGCGCCGTCTTCGTCCGGCGGCAACTGCGCCTGGAGACCCCGCTGCTGGACCTGCGCCTGCTGCGCAGCCGGCCGTTCGCGGCGGTGCTGGTCGGGCTGGTCCTCGCGGGCGTCGCGATGGCCGGGACGGGCCTGCTGGTGACCCAGTACCTGCAGGGCGTGCTGGGCCACTCCCCGCTCGTCTCGGCGCTGCTGTTCGCCCCGATGGGCCTGGGCGTCGCGGTCGGCACGATGACGGCGCCGCTGCTCGCCCGGCGGGTGCAGGGGACCACCGCGATCGCGGGCGGACTGGCGGTGTCGGCGCTCGGCGCGCTGCTGCTGGTCGGCGTCGACGGGCCGGGCTCGCTGCCGCTGGTGATGACCGGCATCGCCGTCCTGGCGCTGGGCACCGGGCCGCTGTTCGCGCTGGGCACCGGGCTGGTCATGGGGTCCGTACCGCCCGAGCGGGCCGGCTCGGCCGCGTCGATGTCGGAGACCGGCAACTACTTCGGCGGCTCGCTCGGGTTCGCGCTGCTCGGCGTGCTCGCCGCGGTGGTCTACCGGGACCGGGCGGGCGGCGGCTCCGACTCGCTGGCCGGCGCGATCGCCGCCGCCGAGCACCTGCCCGCCGGCCGGGGCGCGGAGCTGCTGCGCGGCGCGCGGGCGGCGTTCACCGCGAGCCTGCACGTCACCGGCGCCGTCGCGGCGGTGATCTTCGCGGGGCTGGCCGTGCTCGTCCTCGCCCTGCGGCCGGGGGCCCGGACGGCCACGGCTCCCGAAGCCGTCCGGGCCCCCGAAACCGTCTAGGCCTTCCAGTGCGGGTCGCGGCCGGAGGCGGCGAGGGCGTGCTCCCACGCGGAGGCGTCCTCCGGCAGCGTCACCGCCGCGGCGAAGCCCGCGTACTGGCGGTACAGCTCGGCGTTCTGCTCGGTGATCTCCCGGGCCAGCCCGGCGAGTTCGTCGTCGACCGTGATCCGGCCGCCGGTCGCCAGGGCGACGTCCCAGGCGTGCAGCACCAGCTCCAGGACCAGCATCCGGGCGAGCTCCACCGCTGGCGTCGGCGACCCGCCGAGGTCGATGTCGCCCTCCCAGGCGGCCGGCGCCTCCCAGGCGGCGACGGCCCGCTCCAGCTGCGCCGCGTACGCTGCGCGCCAGTCGGCGTCGGAGGCGAAGTCGCGGGCGGCCAGCTCCGCGGGCAGCTCGACGCGCCGGGCCCGGTGCTCCAGGCCGTGCGAGGTGTACAGCACCCAGTGGTTGATCAGCGCCCGGGTGTCGAACTCCGCGCAGGGCGTCGGCGCGTCCAGCGGCTGCCCGGCCGGGACGGCGGCGGCGACCTCGGCGGCGACGGCGGCGGCGCGGGCGAGCAAGGGGTGCAACGGGTGAACGGTCATGCCCCCGATCCTGCGCGGGCCGGCGCCGCCCGGTCTTGAAGAAACGCGACACACCCGGGGCCTAACCTGGCCGCCATGGACTCACCCGACCTCGGCCGCGGCGTGCTCCACCCCGCCCGCGCCGCCGAGCTGATCACCGTGGACCGGATCGCCCCCGACCCGGTGGTCGCGCGGTTCGTCGAGTACCACTGGCTGGTGCGCTGGGACCTGAACGGCCATGCCCCGTACGAGCAGAAGGTGCTCTCCCACCCCAACGTCCACCTGGTCTTCGAGGCACCCCGGGCCCGGGTGTACGGGGTGGACCGCTCGCTGTTCGTCCGCCGGCTGGAGGGTGCCGGGCAGGTGCTGGGCGTCCGGTTCGGCCCCGGCGCGTTCCGCCGCCTCGCCGGGCACCCGGTGAGCGACCTCGCCGACCGGTCCGTCCCCGCCGCCGACTACTTCGGGGCCGAAGTCGACCGGCTCAACGAGGAGTTGATCGACGGCGAACCGGACGCCGGGCTGGTCGACGCCTTCCTCCGCCCCCGGCTGCCCGCCCCCGACCCGGTCGCCGCGCAGGTCGCCGCCCTGGTCGAGCGGATCACCCGCTCGCCGGACCTGCGCCGGGTCGACGAACTGGCCCGGGAGTCGGGCCTGGCCGTCCGCCGCCTCCAGCGCCTCTTCGCCGAGTACGTCGGGGCCTCCCCGAAGTGGGTGCTGCGCCGCGCCCGACTGCACGAGGCCGCCCAACGGGCGGATGGTGGCGACGAGTTGGACCTGGCCGCGCTCGCCGCCGAGCTCGGGTATGCCGATCAGGCCCACCTCACCCGCGATTTCACCGCCGCGGTCGGCATCTCCCCGGCCCGCTACGCGAGTTCGCACCGGGCGACGGCCTAGGCGCCGAGGAACCGCTGCAGCTCGTCCAGCATGAAGTTGGCGGCTGTGTACCCCATGCCCTGGAACCACAGCTGGTCGTCCACCGGGAACGCCCGGTGCGCCTTGACCGCCCCCAGCGCCTGCCAGCCGGGGCTGGCCAGCGCTGCCTGGGTGCCCGCCGCGGCCGGGTCACCGTACGTGGCGTAGAGCAGCAGATCACCGTCCGCGCGCGCGAGTTGGTCCAGCGGCAGTTCGACGTCCGACTGGTCGGTGTTCTGCGCGTCCGGCCGCGCCACCCCCGCGTCCGCGAGCACGACTCCCGGGAAGCTCTGCCGCCCGTACATCCGGACGCCGCCGCCCGCCGTGAACCGCACCAGGCTCACCTTCCGCCCCGACAGCTTCGCCGCCGACAGTGCCTGCGCCACCTGGCCCGCGTGCTTCTGGTACGCGGCGACGAAGGCCGCCGCGGCCGCCTCCCGGCTCAACGCCTGGGCGTGCAGCTGGAAGTTCGCCTTCCATGGCGCCCCGGTGGTCTGGCTGAGCACGGTTGGGGCGACCTCCCGCAGCTGCTCGTACCGGTCGCCGTCGCGGGCCTGGTTGGAGAGCAGCAGGTCCGGCCGCAGTGCCCGGACGGCGGCCAGGTCGGGGGCGCCGGCCGGGCCGACCAGGCGGATGCCGGCCACCCGGGAGGCCGGCCAGTAGTCCGGGAAGCCGGTGTCCCCGGCCGGGAGCGCGGCGCCGACCGGCGTGATGCCGAGGGTCAGCGCCGAGTCCAGGGCGTCGCTGTCCAGCACGACCACCCGCATCGGCGCGCCCGGGACCAGGACCGGGCCGGTCGCGGCGGTCACGGTGACCTGGGGGAGCGGGGCGGGGGAGGGCGACGCCCCCGTCTCCAGGCCGTCCGTGGTCGGCGCGGCCGGGTGCCGCTCGGTGCACCCGGCCAGGGCGGCCGCGCCGAGGCCGGCGAGCAGGGCGCGACGGGTGAGCTGGTGGCGGCGGGCGGTGCGGTGCATCGGCGGGTCCTCGGGCGGCCGGGGCTTCGGGTGCGTCGATTATGTCCGGATTGGTGGGTGAATTTCCGGTAAGTGTCCGATCCGGCGCCCGGGACGGCCCGGGTGCCCACCGGGCCGGAGTCCCCGCCGTCGCGAACCGCCCGGTTGGATAGCCTGGCGGCATGCCCGAGACCTCGTCCGCGACCGCCCCGCTCACCGTCGGCTTCGACCTCGACATGACGCTGCTGGACACCCGGCCCGGTATCCACGCCACCTACCTGGCGCTCGCCGCCGAGACCGGCGCCTTCATCGACGCCGACCTGGTGGTCACCCGGCTCGGCCCGCCGCTGCTGGACGAACTGCGCAACTGGTTCCCGGCCGAGCACCTGGACGAGATCGCCGACCGCTACCGCACGCTCTACCGCGACCACGCGTTCGCCCCGACCGTGGCCCTGCCCGGCGCGCACGCCGCCGTCGAGGCGGTGCGCGCCCACGGCGGCCGGGTCGCGGTCGTCACCGGCAAGTACGAGCCGAACGCCCTCCTCCACCTGGAGCTCGCCGGGCTGACGGCGGACGCGGTGGTCGGGGACCTGTGGGCGGAGACCAAGGGCGAGGTGCTGCGCGAGTTCGGCGCGAGCGTCTACGTCGGCGACCACCTCGGCGACATCCGGGGCGCCAAGCACGCGGACGCCCTCGCCGTGGCGGTGGCCACCGGCCCGTACGGGGCGGACGAGCTGCGCGCGGCGGGCGCCGACGTGGTGCTGGCCGACCTCACCGCGTTCCCGGCCTGGCTCGCCGGGCACCTCGCGGGCTGAGCGGGCCCTCGGACCGGCGGGACCTTACGGCCGCACCCGGCGGCGCTGGGCCCGGGCGTTCAGGAACAGCCCGACGAGCGCGGACAGGAAGCCCGCCGGCATCAGCATGCTGAGCCAGTACGCGGCGGTCGGCAGCGGCGTCAGGTGCAGGAACAGCGGCACGAAGGTGGCCAGCGTGACGAGTGCGCCGACGCCGAAGACGATCGTCCCGGCCTTGACGTACGCGTCGCCGGGGTCGGCGCTCTGGCTGCTCACGACTGCTCGCTCCTCGGGGTGGGCTGTGCTGGCACCAGTCTCGCAGAGCGGCCGCCGGGCCCGGCCCACCGGAGCGGTCCGGTCACGTTGCGCAGTTTCCCGGCAGCGATGCGTTTTGATCCCTGCTGGGCGGGGGTATGCACGGGGTGCCGAGGGGTGCGACTGGTGCGCCCCGTGTCCTCTGATCCGGGGGTGTGAGCCGATGGACAGCGCAGAGTCGCGCCCCGGCCGTGCCAGTGCCGGGTCGCCCGTGTGCGCGAGATCCCCGCGTCCGCACCGCCCCGAGCGGATCCCGGACCGCCGATCCCTCGCGGTACGCGGATGAGGCCGTGACGGACCGTTAGTCTGCTTCCGGCAGCGTGCCGGCCGTGAGCGCCCGCGGGCGCCGAGTCGAGGTCGACCGCAGTTTTCCCATCACCCCGTTCACCCCGTGATCCCCGGCCCGGGCCGGGAATCCCTCACACCCATTCGAGGACTGTTCGAGATGCCCACCGGCCAGGTCAAGTGGTTCAACGAGACGAAGGGCTTCGGCTTCCTGTCGCGCGACGACGGCGGCGACGTCTTCGTGCACACCAAGGCGCTGCCCGCCGGCATCACGTCGCTGAAGCCGGGCCAGCGGGTCGAGTTCGGCGTGGTCGCCGGCCACCGCGGGGACCAGGCGATGGCCGTGCAGCTGCTGGAGGCGATGCCCTCGGTGGCCGCCGCCCAGCGCCGCAGCGCCGACGACATGGCGCCGATCGTCCAGGACCTGATCACCACGCTGGACGCGGTGCTGCCGGGCCTCCAGCACGGCCGCTACCCGGCCAAGGCGACGGGTCAGAAGCTGGCCGGCCTGCTGCGCGCGGTGGCCGACCAGTTCGACGTGTGAGCGGTCCGCGGACCGGGGCCGGTCAGGACGGCCGGAACGCCAGCGCACCCGGGTCGAGCGGGGGCACCAGCCCCTCGGCCGCGGCCCGGGTGAGCAGCGCGCGGACGGCCTCGTAGCCCTCCTCGCCGAGGTCCTCGGTGAACTCGGTGACGTACAGCCCGATGTGCTGCTCGGCGACGTCCGGGTCCATCTCCTGGGCGTGCGCCAGCACGTACTCCCGGCTGGCGGACGGGTCCGCCCACGCCTGCCGGACGGACGCCCGGACGGCCTCGGCGAGGGCGTGCAGCCGCTCGGCGCCGAGCGAGCGCCGGGCGACGATCGCGCCGAGCGGGATCGGGTGGCCGGTCTCCCGCTCCCAGGCCTCGCCCATGTCGGCGAGGCTGTGCAGCCCGTACTGCCGGTACGTGAAGCGGGCCTCGTGGATGACCAGACCGGCGTCCACCCGGCCGTCCCGGACGGCGGGCATGATCTCGTGGAACGGCAGGACGACGATCTCCCCGAAGCCGCCCGGCACCGCCTTCGCGGCCCAGAGCCGGAACAGCAGGTAGGCGGTGGAGCGCTCGGAGGGGACGGCGACGGTCTTCCCGGCCAGCGCCTCGGGGGAGTCGACGCCCGGCAGGGTGAGCACCAGCGGGCCGCAGCCGCGCCCGAGCGCGCCGCCGCAGGGCAGCAGGGTGTACTCGTCGAGGACCCACGGCAGCGCGCCGTAGCTGATCTTCAGCACGTCGAGTTCGCCGCGCTCGGCCAGGCCGTTGGTGACGTCGATGTCGGCGAAGGTCACCTCGGGGGCGTCCGCCCCGGGCACCAGGCCGTGCGCCCAGGCGTGGAACACGAAGGTGTCGTTCGGGCAGGGCGAGTACGCGATGCTCAGCCGTTCAGCCACGGCCGGCCTCCTCGATGAGTGCGGGGACGGGCAGCGCGGCGAAGGCCCGCTCCAGGGCGGCCAGGGCCTCGCCGATCCGCCAGGCGGCCCGGTCGCGCGGGCCCACGGGGTTGGACACCGTCCGCAGTTCCAGGGCGGGCACGCCGTGCCGGGCGGCGGCCTCGGCCACGCCGAAGCCCTCCATGGCCTCGGCCGCGGCGCCCGGGTGGCGGGCGGCCAGCGCGGCGGCCCGCTCGGCGCTGCCGGTGACGGTGGAGACGGTCAGCACCGGGCCGACCACGGTGGCCGGCGACCGGGTCGGGCCCAGCGCCTCGACGGCCGCCGCGAGGACGGCCGGGGGCGGGGTGTGCCGGGTGGTGCCGAAGCCCAGCTCGGCGACGTCGGCGAAGCCCTCCGCGGTCTCGGCGCCGAGGTCGGCGGCCACGATCGCGTCGGCCAGCACGGTGGCGCCGACCGGGGCGTGCGGGGCGAAGCCGCCGGCGATCCCGGCCGAGACGACCAGGGCGTAGCGGTGCGCCGCCAGCGCGGCCGAGGCACCGGCCGCGGCGGCCGCCGGGCCGACCCCGGCCGCCAGCACGTCCACGGGGGCCGCCGGGCAGCGCCACAGCCCGCCGCCGGGCAGCGGCAGCGCCCCGGCGGGGCCGGGCAGGCCGCGCAGGACGGCCTCGGCCTCGGCCGGGACCGCGACGACGACGAGCAGCCGGGCCGGTACGGGGCCCGACCGCTCGTGCGGTGCGACGCTGGGCACGGTCATCGCGGGACGGTCAGTTGTCCTTGGCGTTCAGCTGGAAGTACCAGATGGCGGTCGGGTTCTTCATGCCCTTGTCGCCCTCGAACACCGTGATGACGCTCGGCTGCCCGTTGGTGTTCAGCAGGTTGCCCGCCGGGACCAGGCCGGAGAAGGTCGAGGTCTTGTTGTAGGCCGCGAGCAGGAACTGCCGGCTGCCGGTGCCCCCGCTGCCGTTGCTGATGGCCATCCAGCCCTTGTCCGCCACCTGCGGGGAGACGCCGATGCCGATGCGGTCGCTCAGCTTGAAGTCGGAGCCCGGCAGGGTGTTGGCGTCGGCCGCCTTGTTCGCGTCCGCCAGGCACTTCTCCTGGTCGGCGTCGGACAGCGGCTGCCCGTCGTTGTAGCAGAACGGGTCGTGGGCCGTGGAGGAGCGGCCGACCGTCAGGGTGACGCGGTGGTCGCTGATCTCCGTCTGGTTGGAGGCGTAGGCGATGGACCCGCCGACCGTGCCGGCGCCGACCACGACGACGGCGCCGAGGGCGGCGATGACACGGGGATTGAGGCTCATGGGTCAGAATCTACCGGGCCGGGGCGATCACGCTACGCGGGGGTCGGCCACCGCGTGTTGCCGGTCGGGCCGTCCGCCCCGCCGGTCAGGCCACCCGGGGTGCGGCCTGACGCCGCCGCAGGCCCACCCGCAGCAGGGTGCGGGCCGTCCACAGCAGCACCAGGGCGACCACCCCGGCGGCCACCGACAGCCCCAGCACGCCGTTCAGCGGCAGCAGGATGCCGACCGCACCGCCCGCCACCCAGGACAGCTGCATCAGCGTCTCCGAGCGGGCGAACGCCGAGGTGCGCACCGCCTCCGGGACGTCCCGCTGGATCAGCGCGTCCAGCGCCAGCTTTCCCAGCGAGGCCGCCATCCCGGACACGCCCGCCACCAGCACCACCGTCACCACGCCGTACCAGAGCGCGGCCGCCGCCGTCACGCAGGTGGCCAGCAGCAGCATCGCGGTGACCGTCGCCTCCGGGCCCCGGGTGCGCAGCCAGGAGCCCAGCACCGAGCCCAGCGCGTTGCCGGTGCCCGCGGCCAGGGCCACCAGGCCCAGCGCCAGGGTCGGCCGCAGGCCGCCGATCGGGTCGGTGCGCAGCAGGAACGCCAGGAACATCACCAGGAAGCCGACCAGCCACTTCATCGCCGACATGGCCCGCAGCGCCAGCACCACGGACGGGCCGACGGTGCGCAGCGAGGCCTTGACCGGCGGGGTCCGGTGGGGGAGGAGGTGGGAGCCCTCGCCGTGCACCTCGGCGTGCAGGACGGCCCGCTGCTCGCCCTTCGCCGAGTCGACCTCGTGCGGCAGGTGGAAGGCCATCAGGGTGCCGACCACGAACACCAGGAAGGCGCCGCGCAGCGGCCAGCCGGGCCCGATCAGGTGCAGCAGCCCGCCCACCCCGGCGGCCACGCCGGTGGCCAGCAGCCCGGCCAGGGTGACCCGGGAGTTCGCCTTGACCAGGGACAGCCGGCTCGGCAGCAGCCGCGGCACCACCACGCTGCGCACCACCCCGTACGCCTTGGACGCGACCAGCACGCCCAGCGCCTCCGGGTAGAGCGCGAGGCCGCCGCCGGTGATCACCCCGGCCATCGTCCAGGCCAGGACGGCGCGGGCGAGCATCGCCATCGCCATGGCGGCCCGGCGGCCGTGCGGCAGCCGGTCCAGCAGGGGGCCGATCACCGGGGCGAGGAGGGCGAACGGGGCCATCGTGATCAGCAGGTAGAGGGCGACCCGGCCGCGGGCCTCGCCGGTGGGCACCGAGAAGAAGATGGTCGAGGCCAGCGCGATGGTGATCAGCATGTCGCCGAAGGAGTTCAGCGCGTGCAGTTCGATCAGCTTCGCCAGGCCCGACTCGCCGGCGCCCTCGGCGGAGGTGGCGCGGCGGATCCGGCGGCCGGTGCCGTGCACCACCTTGCCGGTGCGGGCGCCGGCGGCGGAGGCGGTGCGGATCAGGAAGTGGCGCCGGGGCTCGGGGGCGTCCTCGTCGAGCCCGTCCGCGTCCAGCGCGTCCTGGTCGGGCCGCTCCCCGGTCGGGGACTCCGCGACGGGCGGCCGCGCGGCCGGCCGCGGGTGCTTGACCAGACTCACCGGGGTGCCGGGCGCCCCGGGGCCGCCCTCCGGCTGCGGTTCGCCCGCAGCGAGGACCGGGGTCTGCCGTCGCGGCACGGCGTCCGCGTCGTCGGGGCTGCCGGCCTGCGGGGCGCGCAGTGCGTGCTGCGACGGTTTCTCGTCCGTCACAAGCCCATCCTGCCCCAGATTCACCGTGGTGACGCGGGATTGCGCGGCGCTCGGCGCGGCCCCGCCGGGCCGCCCGCACGCCCCGGACTGTGCCAGGGCGCCGACCGCCGGGTAGCCTGCCCAAGGTCCCACCCCGGTGCCGGGGCGCCGACCGGCCCGGACGAGCGGCGCGGCCGGTACCGCGGCGGGCCACGGTCGCGCAGAATGGACCAGGGACCACCGAGCCGCGACGGAACAGGCAAACACGCCGTGGGCGACAGAAGAACTGGGAGAGAATCGACGCCGTGAGTGCTGCGATGCGAAGCCGTACCCCCGACCGGCTCTGTGCCGAGGCCGTCGAACTCGCCCGCCAGTCAGCCGAGGAGGCAGTCGGGGCGGAGGCCGTCGGGCCGCACCTCGGGGTCCAGGCGGACGCCGACCGCGTCGTCACCCACACCTTCGAGTGCCTGGACGCCGCCTACCGCGGCTGGCACTGGGCGGTCACCGTCGCGCGCGCCCCGCGCGCCAAGAACGTCACGCTGGACGAGGTCGTGCTGCTGCCCGGCGCCGACGCCGTCCTCGCCCCCCAGTGGGTGCCGTGGAGCGAGCGGCTGCGCCCCGGCGACATGGGCCCCGGCGACCTGCTGCCCACCGGTGCCGACGACGAGCGGCTGGAGCCCGGCTGGAGCGGCGAGGACGAGCCGGCGCCGAACTCCGCGGTCGCGCTGGTGGCCGACGAGGACGTGGTCGTCAGCGACCCGCACGTGCAGCCCGCCCCGGCCCGTGCCCAGATCAACGCCGTCGCCGAGGAACTCGGCATGGGCCGCAGCCGGGTGCTCTCCCGGCTCGGCTTGCACCTGGCCGCCGACCGCTGGGAGAAGGCGCACGGCCCGCAGTCCCCGATGGCGCAGGCCGCGCCCGCGGCGTGCGCCAGCTGCGGCTTCCTGATCCCGATCGGCGGCTCGCTCGGGCAGGCCTTCGGCGTGTGCGGCAACGAGTTCGGCCCGGCGGACGGGCAGATCGTCTCCTTCGCGTACGGCTGCGGCGGGCACTCCGAGGCGGCCGTGATCCCGGCCCCGCCGGCGCCGGCCGAGCTGATCCTCGACGAGCTGGTCGTCGAGCCGCTGCAACTGCACCCGGACCGCGCCTCCGGCTCGGTCGAGCCGGACGCACCCGCCGAGGAGCTCGGCCACTCCTGACGCCGCGTCCCCGAGGCCCGCCCCGCCGACCCCGCAGGGCGGGCCTCGGCGTTGCCGGAGGAGGACGGGCGGCGGCGCCCCGGCGGGGCCGTGGTCCGGAGCAGTCAGTGGGGCAGGGAAGAATGCCCCTACGACGTACAGGGCGGCGGAAGGCGGCAGGTCCAGTGGAACCTCGGATCATCGGCAGCGGCACGGACGAGCACCTCGCGGACCCCTTCGGGTGCGCCGGGCTGCGCCGGCGGGTGCTGGACGCCTGGGCCGCCTCGCCGGCCCGGTTCCGGGAGGACGCCAACGCCGAGGAGGAGCTGGCGCTCGGCGGCTACCGCGACCGCCTGGTGGTCGAGTTGGCACAGAACGCGGCCGACGCCGCGCTGCGCGCCGGGCACGGCCCCGGGCGGCTGCGGCTCACCCTCGCGGACGGCGTGCTGGCCGCCGCCAACACCGGCGCCCCGCTGGACGCGGCCGCCGTCGAGTCGCTGTCCACCCTGCGCGCCTCCTCCAAGCGCGGCGAGGCGCCCAGCGTGGGCCGGTTCGGCGTCGGCTTCGCCGCCGTCCTCGCCGTCACCGACGAGCCGGCCGTGCTCGGCGCCGCCGGCGGGGTGCGCTGGTCGCTGGCGGAGGCCCGCTCGCTGGCCGAGGAGCAGCCCGCGCTGGCCGACGAGCTGCGCCGCCGGGACGGCCACGTGCCGCTGCTGCGGCTGCCGTTCGGGGCCGAGGGCGAGGCCCCCACCGGCTACGACACCGTGGTGGTGCTGCCGCTGCGGGACGCCGCCGCCGAGGACCTGACCCGCCGGCTGCTGGCCGGGATCGACGACGCGCTGCTGCTCACCCTGCCCGGCCTGGCCGAGGTCGTGGTGGAGACCCCGGAGGGCGTCCGGACGCTCACCCGCGCCGCCGCCGAGACCCGCCCGGACGGTGTCACCGAGGTCACCGTCACCGACGACGCGGACGGGCGGCCGCGCCGCACCCGGTGGCAGACCGCCGGCGCCTCCGGCACCCTGGACGCCGCGCTGCTCGCCGACCGGCCCACCGAGGAGCGCAGCCGCCCGTACTGGACCGTCACCTGGGCGGTGCCGGTGGCCGAGGACGGCACCCCGCAGCGGCCCGGGATCGCGCCGGTGCTGCACGCGCCCACCCCCAGCGACGAGCCGATCGGCCTGCCCGCGCTGCTGATCGCCTCCTACCCGCTGGACCCCACCCGCCGGCACGTCGCCCCCGGCCCGCTCACCGACTTCCTCACCGAGCGCGCCGCGGACGGCTACGCCGACCTGCTGCGGGCCCGCGGCGCCGACCTGGGCTCGCTCGGCCTCGTCCCCGGCCCGCTCGGGCAGGGCGCGCTGGACAACGCGCTGCGCGCGGCCGTCCTGTCCCGGCTGCCCGGCACGCCGTTCCTGCCGCACCCGGCGCCCGTCGAGGAGGGCACGCCCGCGCTGCGGCCCCGGGACGCGACGCTGCTGGAGGGCGCGGACGGGTCGGTGGTCGAGGCGCTGGCGCCGATCTTCCCCGGGCTGCTGCCGGCCGGCCTGGAGCGCCGCACCGAGCTGCGGGTGCTGAACGTGCGCCGGGTGCCGCTGGCCGAGGTGGTCGACCAGCTCGGCGGCCTGGACCGCGACCCGGGCTGGTGGCGCAACCTGTACGCGGCGCTCGGCGGGGCCGATCCGGAGGCGCTGGGCGCGCTGCCGGTGCCACTCGCGGACGGGCGGACGGTCACCGGGCCGCGCCGCGTCCTGCTGCCCTCCGAGGACGCCGACTGGGCGGCCTTCCCCGGCTACCCCGAATCGCTGGCCGACGCGCTCGCCGCGCTCGACCTGCGTCTGGCCCACCCCGAGGCCGCGCACCCGCTGCTGGCCAAGCTCGGCGCGGGCACCGCGACCCCCGCCGGGGTGCTGGACACCCCCGAGGTGCGGGCCGCCGTCGCCCGCTCCTTCGAGCTGGCCGAGGACGACCTGGACGCCGCGCTCGAACTCGCCGACGCCGTCCTGGCGCTGGTCAGGGCCGCCGCCCCCGGGCCGGGCGAGCACCCCTGGCTGGCCCGGCTGGCGCTGCTCGACGACGAGGGCGAGCCCGCCCGCGCGGGTGAACTCCTGCTGCCCGGCAGCCCGTTCGCCGCGATCGCGCGCGAGGAGGACGCCGGCTGGGTGGACGACGACCTGCTGGAGCGCTGGGGCCCCGAGGTGCTGGCCGCGGTCGGCGTGCCGACCGACTTCGTCCTGGTCCGCGCCGAGGACGTGGTGCTCGACCCGGACGACCTGGAGCGGCTCGACCCCACCGCCCCGGCCGACCGCGCCGCCGGCGGGCACCCCACCGGGCTGCTCGACGAGGCGCCGGACGGCCTCGCCGAATGGGCCGAGGACGCGCTGGAGGCGCTGAACGCGGACCAGGCGGTCGGCGTGCCGCCGGTCGCCGCCGAGCTGCTGGCCGTCCGCGACCTCGACCTGGTGGACGACGACGCCTGGCCCGAGGCGCTGGCCGCGCTCGCCCGCCCGCCGTACCGGGACGCCGTGGTCAGCCCCGTCCGCACCCTGCTGCCGGACGGCACCTACGCCGACCTGCCGCCGTACACCGCCTGGTGGCTGCGCGACCACCCGGTGCTGGACGGCCGCGAGCCCGCCGGGCTGCGCGCCGCCGGCGCCGACCCGCTGCTGCGCGGGCTGTACGACGAGGCGCGCACCACCCTGGACGAGCAGTTCCTGCACGCCCTCGGGGTGCGCACCACGCTGGCCGCGCTGCTCGCCGAGCCGCACGGGCCGGACGAGGTGCTGGACCGGATGACCGACCCGGAGGCCGAGGTCGGCCACCGCCAACTGCACGGTATCCACAGCGCGTTGGCCCGGGTCGAGGTGGAGCGGATCGAAGCGCTGGACGTGGTGCGGGCGCTGCCGCCGCTGGACCCGGCCACTGGGCGCCGCCCGGCCCACACCGTGGTGGTGGACGCCACCGAGGCGGTCGTCGCGGACGCCCCGGACCTGGTCCAACTCCTGCACCCCTACCCGCTGCTGCCCGTCGCGCCGGCGCTCGCCGCGGACCTCGCCGAGCGGCTGCACGTGTCGCTGGCCAGCGAGGTGGCCGGCGGCCGGGTGCTCTCCGAGGGCGTGCTGCACCGGGTCCCCGCGGTGGTGCGGGAGCTGCTGCCCGGCTGCCCGGTCGCGTACGAGGAGCACGAGGAGCTGCTGGTCGTCGGGCCGGACGGCGCCGAGGCGGCCGTCGACTGGCGGTGGGACCGGGAGGCGGCGGCGCCCGAGCCGCCGTACGACCCGGAGCTGGCCGAAGCCGGCGACGAGGACGACGAGTTCGAGGTCCCGCCGGTGCCCGGGCTGCTGCACGCCGCGACCCCGGAGGGCCTGGCGGCCGGGCTCGCCTGGTCGGTCGGGCAGTGGCACCGGCGGTTCGAGGTGCTGGCCGCGCTCAGCGAGCCGGACCGCGCGTACGAGCTGTCCGCGGCCCGGGACTTCGAGGGCTGAGCTCAGTCCGTCCGCGGTTTGAGCCGCAGGTAGACGGTGGTGGTGACGGTCAGCCAGACGGCGCCGAGCGTCACCGCCACCGCGGCCTTCAGCGGCCTGACCGGCACGCCGACGCCCGCCATCGCGAGCCCCGCCAGTCCGGCCGCCAGCACTCCGCCGACGAAGGCGATGAACGCCTCCAACTCCCCGCCCCTGCGTGCCATCCGGCACCCCCTCTCGGGGGCATGCTAGTTCGGCGCGGGCTCACTCCAGGCCGCGGCGCTTCATGACGGCCCAGACGATCTCCAGCGCCGCGCCGCAGACCAGCGCGATGGCGACCCCGATCCACGGGTCGCGATAGCCCACCAGGCGCAGCTGGAAGAAGTCGGAGAACGCCGGGACCAGCAGCACCAGCGAGAAGGCGCCGCCCATCGCGCCGATCAGCAGCAGCCGCCACCAGGTGTACGGGCGGGCGACGATGGCGAGCACCCAGATGGCGATCAGGAACAGCGTCAGGGTGGCCACGCTGGTGTCGGCCTTGAGGTCGGTCACGTGGTCGGCGCGGGCCAGCGCGTAGGCGACGAAGGTGCCGGTGCCGGCGATCGCGCCGCCCGGGACGGCCAGCCGCAGCACCCGCTTCACGAAGCCGGTGCGGGCCCGCTCGTTGTTGGGGGCGAGGGCCAGGAAGAAGGCCGGCACGCCGATGGTGAGCGTGGACAGCACGGTGGAGTGCCGGGGCAGGAACGGGTACGGCGAGTGGGTGAAGATCACCAGCAGCGCCAGCAGCACCGAGTAGACCGTCTTGACCAGGAACAGCGAGGCGACCCGCTCGATGTTGCCGATCACCCGGCGGCCCTCGGCGACCACCGAGGGCAGGGTCGCGAAGGAGTCGTTGAGCAGCACGATCTGGGCGACGGCCTTGGTGGCGTCCGAGCCGGTGCCCATCGCCACGCCGATGTCGGCATCCTTGAGCGCGAGCACGTCGTTGACGCCGTCGCCGGTCATCGCCACGGTGTGGCCGCGCGACTGCAGCGCCCCGACCAGCTGCCGCTTCTGCTGCGGGGTGACCCGGCCGAACACGCTGGTGCGGTCGGCGGTGTCGGCCAGCGCCTCCGGGTCCGCGGGCAGGGTGCGGGCGTCCAGCGGGTGCTCGGCGCCGGGCAGGCCCAGGTGGGCGGCCACCGCGCCGACCGAGACCGCCGCGTCGCCGGAGATCACCTTCGCCCGGACGCGCTGCCCCTCGAAGTAGCGCAGGGTGTCGGCGGCGTCCGCGCGCAGCCGCTGCTGCAGCACCACCAGAGCCAGCGGGACGAGGTCGGCCGCCGGGTCGGGGGAGTCCAGCGGGACGGGCGCGCGGCCGAGCAGCAGCACCCGCAGGCCCTGCGCGCCCAGCTCGTCCACCTCGGCGAGCGCCGGGTGCCCGGCGGGCAGCAGCACGTCCGGGGCGCCGAGCAGCCAGCTGGCCTCGCCGCCCTGCGGCTCCAGCAGCTGCACGCCGCTCCACTTGCGGGCGGAGGAGAACGGCATCGCCTCGATGACCCGCCAGCCGTTGCCGCCGGACGGGTCGTCGCCGCGCCCGTACTTGTCGATCACGGCCCGCATGGACGGGTTGGGGCGGGCGTCGGCGCCGGCCATCACGCCGAGCGCGTGCTTGATGGTGTCCTTGTCGACCGGTGCGGGCCCGCCGTCGGCGATCACCCGCAGGTCGATCACGTCCATGCCGCCCTCGGTGAGGGTGCCGGTCTTGTCCAGGCAGACGGTGTCCACCCGGGCCAGGCCCTCGATCGCCGGCAGCTCCTGCACCAGGCACTGCTTGCGGCCCAGCCGGATCACGCCGATCGCGAAGGCGACCGAGGTCAGCAGCACCAGGCCCTCGGGCACCATCGGGACGATGCCGGCCACCATGCGCCGCACCGCCTCGCGCCAGTCGCGGCCCTCGACGGCCAGCTGGCTGATGATCAGGCCGAGGGCGGTGGGGATCAGCAGGTAGGTGATGAACCGCAGGATGCTGTCGATGCCGCTGCGCAGCTCCGACTTCACCAGGGTGAACTTGCTGGCCTCCTCGGCCAGCTGCGCCGCGTAGGCCTCGCGGCCGACCTTGGTGGCGGTGAACGCGCCCGCGCCGGCCACCACGAAGCTGCCGGACATCACCTGGTCGCCGGGGTGCTTGAGGACGGGGTCGGGCTCGCCGGTGAGCAGCGACTCGTCGATCTCCAGGCCGTCCGCCTCGCTGATCAGGCCGTCCACGATCACCTTGTCGCCGATGCCGAGCAGCACGGTGTCGTCGAGCACGATCTCGGAGACGGCGACCTGCTGGACGGTGCCGTCGCGGCGCACCTGGGGGCGGGCCTCGCCGATCAGGGCCAGGCTGTCGAGGGTCTTCTTGGCGCGCAGTTCCTGGATGATGCCGATCGCGGTGTTGGCGACGATGACCAGACCGAACAGGCCGTCCTGGATCGGTCCGACGACCAGGATGATCCCGAACATGATGCCGATGATCGCGTTGAAGCGGGTGAAGACGTTGGCCCGGACGATTTCCCGGGTGGAGCGGCTGGACCGCACCGGAACGTCGTTGACCTGCCCGTTCGCGACCCGCTGGGCGACCTCGGCGGCGGTCAGGCCACCCCGCCGGCCGGGCAGCAGGCCGAGCGGGTGGGCGCCGTCCGGTCTTCCGCGGTCGGGCCCCGTGCCGTCTGCTGCGGGCTGTTCTTCCCCGGGGTGCGCAGGCTGCGTCATGGCACCGACTCTACGGGCGCCCCATGTCCGGTGCGTGCTACTAAAGGACTATTCAGTCCGACTGGGTGGCCGGGGCTCCGCCCGTGCCGTTCGCGTCGTCCGTCCGCTGCCGGGCGGCCTCGGCGGCGCGGTCCCGGGCGATGGCGGCGCGGCGGGCGCGGCAGTACCAGAGGCCGATCAGGCCGAGCAGTCCGCCGGAGAGGCAGATCCACGGCCAGGTGCCGTGGCCGTGGTCGGAGAGCGTGCCCTGGAAGGGGACCAGCGCCAGGAAGGCGACGAACCACAGCACCGTGCCGCCGCCGACGATGGCGACGTCGTTGGCCTCCAGCGGAGGGGGCGAGGGGTGCAGCGGCGTCTTGGGCATGGGGCCTAGCGTACGGTGCGGTGGTGGCTCCGCAGCAGCCGTCCCGGGCCCGCGTTGGCGCCACGCGTTGGCTCTACGCGCGAAGATAGCGTGTGTGCGATCGGGAAACCATACTTAAAGGTCCACGCCCCGGCCGCCGTCGCCCCGGGCGGAACCCCCTCTCCTCAGCTCCCCCACAGAGGACACACGCATGCCTGTGGTCCAGCCGACCACCGAGTCGCCCGAACCCGCCGACACCGCGCCCGAGCCCACCGGCGGCGCGCTGGACCGCTTCTTCCGGATCAGCGAGCGCGGCTCCACCCTGCCGCGCGAGATCCGCGGCGGTGTCGCCACCTTCTTCACCATGGCGTACATCCTGGTGCTGAACCCGATCATCCTGGCCAGCGCCACGGACATGACCGGGGCCCACCTCGACAGCGCCCAGTTGGTCACCGCCACCGCCCTCACCGCGGGCCTCACCACCCTGCTGATGGGCGTGATCGGCAACGTCCCGATCGGCCTGGCCGCCGGCCTCGGCGTCAACACCATCGTGGCGCTCCAGCTCGCGCCCAGGATGACCTGGCCCGACGCCATGGGCATGGTCGTGCTCGCCGGCTTCGCGATCATGCTGCTGGTCGCCACCGGCCTGCGCGAGCGGGTCATGAACGCCGTGCCGCTCGGCCTGCGCAAGGCCATCGCGATCGGCATCGGCCTGTTCATCAGCCTGGTCGGCCTGGTCGACTCCGGCTTCGTCAGCCGGATCCCGGACGCCGCCCACACCGCCGTCCCGCTGCAGCTCGGCGGCAACGGTCACCTGCTCGGCTGGCCGGTGCTGGTCTTCGTGGTCGGCCTGCTGCTCACCCTGGTCCTGGTGATCCGCAAGGTGCCCGGCGCGATCCTGATCAGCATCGCCGTCTCCACCGGCATCGCCGTGGTGATCGACAAGTTCGCCGACGTCCCCGCGCTCAAGTGGGGCCTCACCGTCCCGGCCTGGCCCGGCAACCCGGTCGCCGCCCCGGACTTCGGGCTGGTCGGCAAGGTCAGCCTGTTCGGCGGCTTCGAGAAGGTCGGCGTGCTGACCGGCGTGCTGTTCGTCTTCACCGTCCTGATGTCCTGCTTCTTCGACGCGATGGGCACCATCCTCGGCGTCGCCGACGAGGCGCACCTGCTGGACGAGAAGGGCGACCTGCCCGGCATCAACAAGATCCTCATGGTCGACGGCATCGCCACCGCCGCCGGCGGCGCCACCTCCGCGTCCGCCAACACCTGCTTCGTCGAGTCCACCGCCGGCGTCGGCGAGGGCGCCCGCACCGGCTTCGCCTCGATCGTCACCGGCCTGCTCTTCGTGGTGGCGCTGTTCCTCACCCCGCTGGCCACCATGGTCCCCGCCCAGGCCGCCACCCCGGCCCTGGTCACGGTCGGCTTCCTGATCCTCGCGAACTCCATCAAGGAGATCGACTGGGCCGACCACACGATCGCGATCCCGGCCTTCCTGACCATCGTGATGATGCCGTTCACCTACAGCATCACCAACGGCATCGGCTTCGGATTCATCGCGTTCTGCGTCCTGCGCCTCGCCGCCGGCCGCGGCCGCACCGTCCCCGTCCCGCTCTACGTGGTGGCGTCGGTGTTCGCCTTCTACTACCTGATGCCGGCCTTCGGCCTGCTCTGACCCCACGCGCGGTCGTACCGGGCCCTCCTCGCATCACGCGGGGAGGGCCCGGACGTTTGCCGTGGGTGGTTCGGCTCGGGCGGCGTTCCGGTGGCGTAGTCCGGGAGGTCGGCGCGGGGGCGGTCCGGTAGGGATGAAGGGGCAGGGCCGCCGGCGGCGGGAGTGCATCCTGCTCGCCGAGTCCCTGGTGAACACCTTCGCCGAGACGGCTCCCGACGTGCCCCTCGACGTGTATCCCACGACCACGACCATCGGGGTGGACCGCGTCGTGGCCCGGTGAACCCGCCCGGCCGGGGCGGATCAGTGGACGCAGAACTCGTTGCCCTCCGGATCCTGCATGACCACCCAGGCGCCGCCGGGCTCCTCGACGTGCCGCAGGGCGGTGGCGCCGAGGGCTTCGAGGCGGGCGACGGTGGCCGCGCGCTCGCCGGGGCCGGGGTGGACGTCCAGGTGGAGGCGGTTCTTGCCCAGCTTGGGCTCGGGGACGGCCTGGAAGAGGAGGCGGCGGCCGAGGCCGGTGTCGGAGGCCGGGTCGTGCGGGTCCTCCGGGTGGCGGACGGCGGCGAGGGTGCGCCAGGCGGGGTGGCCGTCGACCTCGGTCAGGGCGTCCTCGGAGACCGCGCCGGCGGCGAGCAGGCGGGTGATCAGGGCGCTGTGGTCCTCGACGGTGTAGTCGAGGGCGGCGCCCCAGAAGGCGGCCTGGCGGTGCGGGTCGGCGCAGTCGATGACGAGCTTCCAGTGCAGCGGCATGTAACCGTTTCTACCGGTTACCGGTGACCGGAGCAATCACCGCCGGATGCGGGATGTCAAAAAGGCGACCGTGTAGGGCAGTTGGCGGTGGGCATACTGCCTGGGCGGAGGATGGGGGAGGGGACTCGATCGATGGTGCGACAGGATCCGCCCGGGGGAGTCGAGGCGCAGCTGCTGCCGGAACTGTTCTGGCGCGCGGACAGGGCCTCGTTGGACGGGCAGCGCGAGACGCTGCGCTGGTACCGCGGACTCATCGCGATGCTGGTGCTCGCCGCACTGATCGGCTCGCTGCCCGGCCCGGACCACAAGGGCGACAGTGACATCACGCCGCTGTTCTCGGTGGCCGCGTTCCTGGTCGCCGGCTACTTCTGGTCCCGGCTGCGCCGCGGCAACCCGCAGGGGCGCTGGTACCAGGCGCGGGCGGCGGCCGAGTCGGTGAAGACGCTGGCGTGGAAGTACACCGTCCGGGCCCGGCCGTTCGACGGCGAGGGCGAGTCGGCGGACGTGGACAACGGCTACCTGCTGCAGGTCGAGGACGTGCTGCGGGCCTTCGAGGACCCGGAGATCGTGCCGCCCGGCGCGGTCGCCGAGATCACCCCGGAGATGCGCCGCCAGCGGGCGGGCGACCTGGCCGCCCGGCGCACCCTCTACCTGCGCACCCGGGTCGAGGGGCAGCGCACCTGGTACCGCTCCCGGGCGGAAGCCTGCGACTCGCAGGCGGTCTCCTGGGGGCTGGGCATCGCGGTGCTGATCATCGTCGGTGCGGCGGCCGCCGTCGCGCAGGCCACCGGCGCCCTGCAGGTGCACATCTTCGGCGCCAGCTCGGCCGCGGCCGCGGCGATCATCGCCTGGACGCAGCTCAAGCAGCTCGGCCCGCTGGCGGCCGCCTACCAGCTGGCCGCGCGGGAGCTGGAGAACGTCGGCAACCAGCTCTCCGACCTGGACCTCCGGGCGCCGGACGCGGAGGCCCGCTGGGCCCGGCTCGCCGCCGAGGCGGAGGACGCCGTCTCGCGCGAGCACACCACCTGGCGGGCCCGCCGGGCGTTCCCGCGCTAGGCCGACTCGGTGGAAGGGCTGGGGAGATAGCGCGAAGCGGGGTCACTGTGGGCGCACACGTGTGCGGGGTGCGTGAGGGTCGGACGGGGAGCCGCGGAACGTAATCATTACGTGTCCATGCCGTGGTTTCATCGCCCGGGCGCGACCCGAAGTCCCTGCCCGGAGGCCCCCCTTGCGCATTCTCCTGATCGCCAGCGCGTTCAACAGCCTGACCCAGCGCGTCCACACCGAGCTGCGCGGACGCGGCCACCAGGTCGCCGTCCAGCTCGCACTCGGCGACGAGCAGATGAGAGCGGCGGTGGACCGGCTCGATCCCGAGCTGATCATCTGCCCGATGCTGACCAAGGCCGTCCCGGAGGACATCTGGTCCGGCCGGACCGTCCTGATCGTGCACCCCGGCCCGAAGGGCGACCGCGGGCCCTCCTCGCTCGACTGGGCGATCACCGAGGGCGCGGAGCGCTGGGGCGTCACCGTGCTGCAGGCCGTCGCCGAGATGGACGCCGGCGACATCTGGGCGTCCGTCGAGTTCGCCGTCCCGGCCTGCGGCAAGAGCGAGCTGTACCGGGGCGCCGTCGCCGACGCCGCCGTCGAGGCCGTCCTGCTGGCCGTCCGGCGCTACCAGGGCGGGCTGTTCACCCCCGAACCGCTCGACTACGACCGCCCGGACGTGCACGGCGAGCTGCGGCCGTTCCTCCGCCAGGACAGCCGCCGGATCGACTGGGCGGCGGACGACACCGCCACCGTGCTGCGCAAGCTGCGCGCCGCCGACTCCCAGCCCGGCGTCCTCGACGAGCTGTACGGACGCGAGTTCTTCCTGCACGGCGGCCACCCCGAGGACGAGTTGCGCGGCCCTGTGCCCGGCGCCGTGCTCGCCACCCGGGACGGCGCGATCTGCCGCGCCACCGTGGACGGCGCGGTGTGGATCCCGCAGCTGCGCCCGCGCCGCACCCCCGGCGGGCCCGCCACCTTCAAACTGCCCGCCGCGACGGTGCTCGCCGACGAACTGCACCGGGTCCGCGAGGTGCCGGTGAGCCCGTCCGCCGCCGCCCGCCGGGACACCTGGTCGGAGCTGCGCTACCACGAGGAGGGCGACGTCGGGTACCTCGAATTCGCCTACGCGGGCGGGGCGATGAGCACCGAGCAGTGCCGCCGGCTGCTCACCGCCTACCGGGAGGCGGCGGACCGGCCGACCTCGGTGCTGGTGCTCGGCGCGCCCCGGGACTTCTTCTCCAACGGGATCCACCTCAACGTCATCGAGGGCGCGTCCTTCCCGGCACTGGAGTCCTGGGAGAACATCAACGCGATGGACGACCTGGTCGAGGCGATCCTGACCACCGACGACAAGCTCACCGTCGCCGCCCTGGCCGGCAACGCGGCGGCCGGCGGCCTGATGCTGGCGCTCGCCGCCGACGAGGTGTGGTGCCGCGAGTCGGCGGTGCTCAACCCGCACTACCGGCTGATGGGCCTGTACGGCTCCGAGTACTGGACCTACACCCTGCCCCGCCGGGTCGGCGCCGAACGGGCCGAGCGGCTCACCACCGAGGCACTGCCGGTCGGCGCCGAACTCGCCCGCCGGATCGGCCTGGTGGACCGTACGGCCGGCGGGGACGCGGCGGCCTTCCGCCGCTGGACCGTCCGGGAGGCCGCCCGGCTGGCCGACTCGCCCGAGCTGACCGGGCGGCTGGTGGACAAGAAGCGCCGCCGGGCCGCCGACGAGGAGGAGAAGCCGCTGGCCGCCTACCGGGAGGAGGAACTGCGGCGGATGCACGCCAACTTCTACCGGACGGGCGAGCCGTACCACGCGCTGCGGCGGGACTTCGTGCGCAAGGTCTGCCCGGTGGCCACGCCGGAGCACCTGACGGGGCTGCTCGGCCCGGACGAGTGAGACCGGAGGTGCCGAAGCGGGCGGGCGCCCGGGCCGGGGTGGGGGACCCGGCGGGGCGCCCGCCCGCTCGATGGTGGACCCGGTGCTACCGGGCGGCGCCCGCACCGCCCACCGGCCGTCGCTGCGGCGGCAGGTGCGCGGCCCGACCGGGCCGCGGCTGCGGCGCCGGCTCCTGCCGCTCCTGCCAGGCCTGTTGGACCCGCTGCGCCCGCCGGACCTGCTCGCCCAGCGGAGCCTCGCGGGGCTCCGGGACCCGGCCCGGGTGCGCCGGACGGGATGCCCCCGAGGCGCCGGACGCGCCCGACACGCGCGAGGCGCCCGACGCGCGCGGCGGCAGCGGTGCCGCCGGGCCGAGCAGCAGCGGCTGCGCGCTGCCGTGGCTCGGCGAGACGGCGAAGGCGAGCGAGCCGAAGAACACGTAGCAGCCCAGCCCGGCGCCGAGCGGGAAGATGAACTGCAGGGCCATCAGGCCGCCGTCGGTCGGGTGCGCGAGGTCCACCCGGACGGACAGCGCCGCCATGCCGGTGTAGTGCATCGCGCAGACGGCGACGCCCATGACCGGCGCGGCGGCCAGGACGGCGAGCGTGCCCCGGATGTTCAGCGCGGCCCAGAGGGCGGCGGTGGCGGCGAACACCGCGATGGCGACCGAGAGTCCGACCGTGGCGTGGTCGTACTCGAGGTGGCCGGGCAGCACCATCGCGGCCATGCCCAGGTAGTGCATCGCGGCGACGCCGAGGCCGGTGGTGAGCCCGCCGACCAGCAGGGACAGGACGGGGTGGCGCCGCCAGTACCCGACCGTGAACAGGCCGATGCCGACCACGGCGACGGCGACCAGCAGGCTGAGCACCGTCAGCCCCGGCCGGTAGCTGATGTCGAGGCCGGAGACGGAGAAGCCGAGCATCGCGATGAAGTGCATGGACCAGATCCCGGCGCCCAGCGAGGTCGAGGCGAAGAGCAGCCAGACGAACCGGGTGCGGCCCTGTGAGACGAGGGCCCAGCGGGCGCTGCGCAGCGCGACGAAGGAGCCGAGGCAGGCGACGAAGTACGAGACCGCCGGTGTCACCCAGCCGTGGTCGGCATGGTGGATGTGACCCAAGAGGAACTCCCTGGACGGATGCGGGGAGGAGGGCGCCAGGCCCGGGCGGAGTGGGGGCGGCCGGCGGACGGGCCGGCCGCACGGCGGAGCGCGCGCGGGGTGGGAACGCAGGGGGCTCCGCCGAAGGGGGACCTGGCGTGTGGTGCCCCTGACAACCCGGGACAGTAGCCACTGCCCGGCGGCGGCACAATGTTCGAGCTTTTGGTGAACTCCCTGGTCAGCGTGGGCCTTTACCGAACCTGTATGATCTTGGCGCCAATCCCTGACACCGTCTGCGCACAGTCCGCTACAGAAATTTCGACGCCGGTCGTTGCGTCTGCGTGTCGCGGCGGCTACGGAGTGGAGTGGAGCGGCGGCGGCGGAGGTGCCGCGACGACAGCGGCAGTGCGACGGGCGGCTGCGCTACGACAGCGGCGCTAGCCCGAACGGGTGGCCGGCCGGGTCGATCAGCACCTTGAGGGTGCGCCCGTGCTGGTAGGTCGGCTCGGTCGCGCCGAGCGCGAGGGCCCTGGTGGTGGCCTCGTCCAGGTCGTCGACGTAGAAGTCGAGGTGGAAGTGCTTGCCGCCGTCCGGTTCCGTCCAGGGCTCCGGCCGGTAGCCGGTGACCCGGCCGAAGGCGAGCGGGCTGCCGCCCTCCGGGTTGTCCAGGATCGCGAAGTGCTCGTCCGCGTGCCGGGTCTCCCAGCCCAGCAGGTCGCCGTAGAACGCCGCCAGCGCGACCGGGTCGGCGCAGTCGATGGTGACCATGGCGAGACGGGCGAAGCCGGCGCCGTCGAGGGCGGGCTGTTCGGCGAGGTCGGACATGGCTGGTGGGCCCTTCTGGGAGTGGGGCCGGTGGCCCATCACCAATATGGCACCGGGGCACGGTGGCGGCGCGGCGGGAACCCGGTTTTATTTAGCGAGAGTAATGACGTAGTCTAAAGAGATGCCCGAGATGTCCGAGCAGGACCTCGCAGCGATCAATCAGCTGCGGTCGTCCACGATGCGCTTGTCCCGACGACTCAAACACCAGCGGGTGGAGGAGTCGTTGAGCCCCACCGAGATGGGGGTGCTCGGCACCCTCGCCCGGTGCGGGAAGGCCACACCGGGTGAGCTCGCCCGGAAGGAGCACGTGCAGCCTCCCTCGATGACCAGGATCGTCGCGATGCTGGAGGAGAAGGGGCTGGTGCGGCGCGAGCCGCACCCCGAGGACCGCCGCCAGGTGGTCGTCAGCAGCACCGAGCAGGCCGAGGCGATCCTCGCGGAGAGCCGCCGGCGCCGAAACGTCTGGCTCGCCGAGCTCGCCCAAGGGCTCGACGAGGAGGAATGGGCCGTCGTCCGCGAGGCCGCGCCCGTGCTCTACAAGCTCGCACACCTCTAGGCATACCGACCCCGGCTCGCCGCCGGGAGAAGAAGGAGCCCGCATCACCGCAGGACCGACCACCGAAACCAGGAGCGTGACGACCCCCGCCAGGGTCGTCACGCCGCGAGGGGAGACCACCGTGACACCGCCGGCCGCAGCCAGCGCCGCCGCCAACCGCACCCGACTCGACGACCCGACCACCGACCCCGCCGCGGACAGCCCCGCGGCCGCCGACGCCCAGGCCCCCGCCCCCAGCGGACTGCCCGGCAGCGGCGACGACGACCCCGACGAACGCACCGCGGCGGACTCCGCCGCTCAGGGCCGCACCCGCGCGTCCAGCCCGTCGCCCGCCACCACCTTTTCGGCGACGATCCCCCAGCCTTCGGCCGGGGGGACCCCCATCGCTCGGCCCCTCCCATCTCCCACAGGTGCCCGATTCACGAGGCCCGGGGGGATGTTCTCCTCCCTTCGCGTTCGCAACTACCGCTACTACTTCGCCGGCCAGGTGGTGTCCAACACCGGCACCTGGATGCAGCGGATCGCCCAGGACTGGCTGGTGCTCAGCCTCACCGGCAGCCCGCTCGCGGTCGGCATCACCACCGCCATGCAGTTCCTGCCGATGCTGCTGCTCGGCCTGTTCGGCGGCGTGCTCGCCGACCGGATGCCCAAGCGCCGACTGCTGGTGTACACCCAGGGGGCGATGGGCCTGCTCGCCGCCGGCCTCGCCGTGCTGACCATCGGCGGCCTCGTGACGCCGTACTACGTGTACGCCTTCGCGCTGCTGCTCGGCCTGGTCACCGTGGTCGACAACCCGGCCCGGCAGGCCTTCGTCGCCGAGATGGTCGGGCCCAAGGACCTCGCCAACGCCGTCAGCCTGAACGCCGCCAACTTCCAGACCGCCCGCCTGGTCGGCCCCGCCGTCGCGGGCCTGCTGATCGCCGCGGTCGGCAGCGGCTGGGCCTTCGCCGTCAACGCGCTGTCCTTCGCCGCCGTGATCGGCGGACTGCTCGCCATGCGCGAGAGCGAACTGCGCCCGACCGAGCCGATCGCCCGGGAGAAGGGGCAGCTGCGGGAAGGGCTCCGGTACGTGAAGGAGCGGCCCGAGCTGGTCTGGCCGATGGTGCTCGCCGGGTTCATCGGCACCTTCGGGTTCAACTTCCCGACCCTGCTGTCCGGCTTCGCGTACGACACCTTCAAGGTCGGCGCCGGGCAGTACGGCCTGCTGAACACCGCGATGGCGGTCGGCTCGCTCGCCGGCGCGCTGCTCGCCGCCCGCCGGGGCGCGCCGCGGCTGCGGCGGCTGGTCGGCGCGGCGCTGGGCTTCGGCACGCTGGAGGTGGTCGCGGCCTTCGCGCCCGACTACTGGACCTTCGCGCTGCTGCTCATGCTGATCGGGGTGTTCGGGCTGAGCTTCAACACCTCGGTCAACTCCTCGCTGCAGCTCGCCACCGACCCCGAGATGCGCGGCCGGGTGATGGGCCTGCTGGTGCTGGTCTTCACCGGCGGCACGCCGATCGGCGCCCCGATCGTCGGCTGGGTCACCGCCTCGTACGGGCCCCGGCTCGGCCTGCTGGCCTGCGGGCTGGTGTCCGCGGCGGCGGCCGGCGCGGTCGGCCTGGTGCTGGCCCGCAGTGCCGACCTGAGGGTGCGGTTCGACCTGCACCCCGGGCGCGGCGGCCGGGTGGTGGCCTTCGTGCCGCGCACCGGCCCGACCCGCAAGTCGGAGCTGGCCGCAGCTTGCTGATGATCCGTCAGGAAGTCCCGGAGGTCTTCTCCGGGACTTCCCGACGGCGCGCCGTGCGGCGGATCAGAGCCGGATCGGGGACGGATCAGAGGCGGATCAGAGGCGGATCTCCAGCACCTGGCCGGGCCACATGCCGGACGGCTGCTCGACCTCGAAGCCCACGGTCTCGGTGAAGCCGAGCGCCCGGTACTGGCCGACCAGCTTGCCGTCGTCGCCCGCGTAGCAGTCCACCCGCAGCAGGCCGAGGCCGCGCCGGCGGGTCTCCTCGACCGCGTCGGCGACCAGCGCGGCGCCGATGCCCGAGCCCTTGCGGCTGCGGTCGGTGACCAGGAGGCGGAGGTAGAGCTCGGGCTCGTCCACGGCGGGGATCCACTTGCCGCGGTCCTCGTTGAGCACGCAGCAGCCGATCGTGCGGCCGTCGTCGTCCACGGCGAGGCGGACCAGGAAGGGCTCGGCGGTGTACGAGGTGATCTGGTCGACGCGGGCCGGGATGGTGCTGAAGGGCTGGTCGCCCCACTGGCCGGTGCGTTCGCCCGCCGACAGCCAGGAGACGGCGTCGTCGAGCAGGGACAGGATGTCGGGGACGTCCGCGGGCCCCCCGTTGCGGATCTTCATGGCCCCATCATGCCGCCGGCCTTTCCACGCCGAAAGGCCGAACGCGGGAAGATTGATCCATGAGGCTGTTCGTGGCGGTGCTCCCGCCGGTCAGGGCGCTGCAGGGGCTTTCCGACGCGGTCGCGCCGGTGCGCGGGCTGCCCGGGGCGGACCGGCTGCGCTGGACCACCGTCGAGGGCTGGCACCTCACCCTGGCCTTCCTCGGCGAGGTGGCGCCCGAGCGGCTGCCGGAGCTGGAGGAGGGCCTGGCCGCCGTCGCCGAGGTCCACGAGGTGCACCGGCTGCGGATCGCGGGCTCCGGCCGGTTCGGTGACCGGGTGCTCTGGGCCGGAGTGGAGGGGCAGACCTGGGCGCTGCGCCGGCTGGCCGAGGCCGTCACCGAGGCCACCGCCGACATCACCGGGGAGACCGACTCCTTCGCCTTCCACCCGCACCTCACGCTCGCCCGGGCCGGCTCCGCCCGCGGCCACCGGCGGGCCGTCCAGCGGCTCGCAGCGGCCGAGCTGGACGCCCTGGCGGCGGCGCTGGCGGACTACCGGGGGCCGGAGTGGGAGGCCGCCGAGCTGCACCTGATGAGGAGCGACCTGGACGGGGGCTCCGCCCACTACGCGTCACTGCGCTCCTGGGCACTGGCCGACTGGAGCTGAGGGCCGACCGGGGCCGGGGGCGGACCGGGGCCGGGGCGCACCGGCCCAGGGGCCTCGGGTCGGCTCGGCCGTGGGCCGGAGGTACGCTCGTTGACCGTGGATCCCAAGACTCGTATGCGCATCGTCTCCGGCACCCTGCTGCTGCTGCTGGTCGTCGTGCTGATCAGCTCACTGGTCAACCGCTGAGCCCGGACGGCTGAGCCCGGACGACCGAGCCCGAACGACCGAGCCCGAACGACCGAGCCCGGAATGGCCGAGGGCCACCGCCCGCAGGCGGTGGCCCTCGGCCGCGTCCGGGTGCCGCTCAGGCGCCCAGCTGCTCGACCACGTAGTCGATGCAGTGGGTGAGCGCCTCGACGTCCGCCGGGTCGATCGCCGGGAACATCGCGACGCGCAGCTGGTTGCGGCCCAGCTTGCGGTACGGCTCGGTGTCCACGATGCCGTTGGCACGCAGTGCCTTGGCGACCGCGGCGGCGTCCACCGACTCGTCGAAGTCGATCGTGCCGACGACCTGCGAACGCTCGGCCGGGTTCGCCACGAACGGGTTCGCGAAGGAGGACTTCTCGGCCCAGGCGTACAGCCGGGACGAGGAATCAGCCGTACGGGCGACGGCCCAGTCGAGCCCGCCGTTGCCGTTCAGCCATTCCAGCTGGTCGGCCAGCAGGAACAGGGTCGAGAGCGACGGGGTGTTGTACGTCTGGTCCTTCGACGAGTTGTCGATGGCCGTCGGCAGCGAGAAGAACGGCGGGATGTAGCGGCCGGAGGCGGCGATCTCGGCGGCGCGCTCCAGGGCGGCCGGGGAGAAGGTGGCCAGCCACAGGCCGCCCTCGGAGGCGAAGGACTTCTGCGGCGCGAAGTAGTAGACGTCGGTCTCGGCGATGTCCACCGGCAGGCCGCCGGCGCCCGAGGTGGCGTCCACCAGGACCAGCGAGCCCTCGTCCGCGCCGGCCGGGCGACGGATCGGCATCGCGACGCCGGTCGAGGTCTCGTTGTGGGTGAGGCCGTAGACGTCCACGCCGGCCTCGGCGACCGGCAGCGGGTGGGTGCCCGGGGCGGTCTTGATCACGGTCGGCTCGGCCAGCCACGGGGCGGCCTGCACCGAGGAGGCGAACTTCGACGAGAACTCGCCGAAGTCCAGGTGCTGGGACTTCTCCCGCACCAGGCCGAAGGCCGCGATGTCCCAGAAGGCGGTGGAGCCGCCGTTGCCCAGGACCACCTCGTAGCCCTCGGGGAGGGAGAAGAGGCTGCTCACGCCCTCGCGTACGCGCTTGACCAGGTTCTTGACCGGGGCCTGGCGGTGCGAGGTGCCGAGCAGGGAGGTCTGGGTCGCGGCGAGGGCACTCAGGGCCTCGGGGCGCACCTTGGACGGTCCGCAGCCGAAACGGCCGTCTGCGGGCTTGATGTCAGCGGGGATCTGGATCTGAGCCACGCGCGCAGCCTACCGGCCGGGGGCCTGGCCGGATACGGTCGTCCGCCCGCTGAGACTGTGATCTCGACTGCTCGACCGCATGCGAACAGCGGGCCCGGCCGGAGCCGGACCCGCTGGTCAGAGCCGTGCGGTGACGGTTCGCCGGGTGCGCTCAGCGCGCGATGGCGTCCCAGCCCTCGATCGCCTCGGGGCGGCGCGGGCCGGGGCCGATGTAGCGCGCGGAGGGGCGCACGAGCCGGCCCGTGCGCTTCTGCTCCAGGATGTGCGCCGACCAGCCGGCGGTGCGCGCGCAGGTGAACATCGAGGTGAACATGTGGGCCGGAACCTCGGCGAAGTCCAGCATGATCGCTGCCCAGAACTCCACGTTGGTGGCCAGCACGCGGTCCGGGCGGCGGTTGTGCAGCTCCTCCAGGGCCGCCTTCTCCAGCGCCTCGGCGACCTCGAAGCGCGGCGCGCCCAGCTCCTTGGCGGTGCGGCGCAGCACGCGGGCGCGCGGGTCCTCGGCGCGGTACACGCGGTGGCCGAAGCCCATCAGGCGCTCGCCCTTGTCCAGCGCGTTCTTCACCCACGCGGCCGCGTCGCCGGTGCGCTCGATCTCCTCGATCATGCCGAGCACGCGGGACGGGGCGCCGCCGTGCAGCGGGCCGGACATCGCGCCGACCGCGCCGGACAGCGCGGCCGCGACGTCGGCGCCGGTCGAGGCGATGACCCGGGCGGTGAAGGTGGAGGCGTTCATGCCGTGCTCGGCGGCGGACGTCCAGTAGGCGTCGACGGCCTTGACGTGCTTCGGGTCCGGCTCGCCGCGCCAGCGGATCATGAAGCGCTCGACGACCGTCTCGGCCTTGTCGATCTCGCTCTGCGGGACCATCGGCAGGCCCTGGCCGCGGGCCGACTGGGCGACGTACGACAGCGCCATCACGGCGGCCCGGGCCAGGTCGTCCCGGGCCTGGTCGGCGTCGATGTCGAGCAGCGGCTTCAGGCCCCAGACCGGGGCGAGCATGGCGAGCGCGGACTGCACGTCGACCCGGATGTCTCCCGAGTGCACCGGGATCGGGAACGGCTCGGCGGCCGGCAGGCCCGGGTTGAACTTGCCGTCCACCAGCAGGCCCCAGACGTGGCCGAAGGAGACCTTGCCGACCAGGTCGTCGATGTCGACACCGCGGTACCGCAGGGCGCCGCCTTCCCGGTCGGGCTCGGCGATCTCGCTCTCGAACGCGACGACTCCCTCAAGCCCGGGTACGAAATCGGACATGCGACGGCTCCTTCAGTTCTGCGATCGGTGCTCCGCCGTGGTGGGGCGGCGCTCCAGTGACCGAATGGTGGTTGGCACTCGGTGCCAGAGTGACAGGCACGGGGTGCATTGCGCCATACACCACAGCGGTGATGTTGCCCGGCGGCCCGTTTGACTTCGCCGTCCGACCCGCCGGACGGCCGCCGGGGGCCGGGGATCCGGGCCGGACCACGCCCGGGGAGCCCGGGACCGAACGCCCCGGTTCCGGACAATTCCCCGCACGACGGGCGGCCAAGCGGTGGCGAGTCACCTTAACTCCGACCGTGGTTCGTCCGTAGGTCGCGGCTTGGAGCGGCGTCGGTTGCTTGTCGTACGGGATGATGTGGGCGTGCAGACCCCGGAACGCGCCCAGTCGACGCCCCTGAGCCCCGCCCCCCGGACCCCGGCCGCCACGGCCGAGGAGGCCCGACCCGGGCCGGACCTCACCGTGATGCGCAAGCACTACACCCACGAGGGCCTCGGCGAGGACCAGCTGGCACCCGACCCGATCGCCCAGTTCACCCGCTGGTTCCACGAGGCGGACGACTCCGGCGTGGTCGAGCCCAACGCCATGGTGCTCTCCACCGCCGACGCCGAGGGCCGGCCCAGCGCCCGTACCGTCCTGCTCAAGAGCTACGACCCGCGCGGCTTCGTCTTCTACACCAACTACGGCTCCCAGAAGGGCGCCGAGCTCGCCGCCAACCCGCACGCCGCCCTGCTGTTCCCGTGGATCGCGCTGGCCCGCCAGGTCGTCGTCCAGGGCCGGGTCGAGAAGGTCGGCCGCGACGAGACCGCCGCCTACTTCCGCACCCGCCCGCACGGCTCCCAGCTCGGCGCCTGGGCCAGCGAGCAGTCCAGCCCGGTCGACGACCGCGAGGTCCTCGAACAGCGCTACGCCGACCTCGAACGCCGCTACCCGGAGGGCGAGGGCGTGCCCGTCCCGCCGTTCTGGGGCGGCTACCGGGTCATCCCGGAGAGCGTCGAATTCTGGCAGGGCCGCGCCAACCGGCTGCACGACCGCCTCCGCTATCTCGCCGACCCGGCCACCCCGACCGGCTGGCGGGTGGAGCGCCTCTGCCCGTGACGCCCGGGCGGGGTGCCGGACGGCCGCCGGGCGGGTGGCGCGCTGTGGCGCGCGCTGGCGTTGCCTGGCGTTGCCTGGCGAGGCCCGGGCGCGGCGGCCGCGCGGAACTGATGGTCCGTCACGGACGGGCTGTGCCGTGTAGGATGCTGCCCGTTCCGGCAGGCAGCCCGCGGCGCCGGCGCGATCGAGTGAGGGACTGATGGGCGTCACCGGTGCGGACACCGCCGCTGGACTCGGCTCTGACCTGGTCGACGTCGCCGCCCTGTCGCTCGACGAACTCGACGCCCTGCCCGATACCGTCCTCGGCGACCTGCTGCGCCGAGTGGTCGCGGACGCCCTGACCCCCGGGGCCGAGCCGCTCGCCGCGTTCCAGTCGGCGCTCGACCTCTAGCTCCGTTCCGCACGGCGCGCTCCGGTGCGCCCGGTGCGCTCCCGAGCGCGGGCGTGCGCCTGACTCCCGGTTAAACCCCACGAGGCGGACGAATCCGCCAACTTCCCAGTGAATCTGGTGGAGTTCACGACATGCTGGGTATGAGACCAGCGCCGTTGCGGCATGTCGGGTTCGGGGGGAACGGGTGATGGAGCGGGACCAGCGGCAAGCGCAGGACGCGGGGGAGCAGTCGGACCAACGGCCGTACTTCTTCTTCAGCTACGCGCGCCGGGACTACGTGGCGGAGGACGCCTTCGTCGACCAGTTCTTCAATGACCTTCGCGACGAACTCGGCCGGATGCAGCCGGCCGCGCGCGCCGACGAACTCGCCTACCGGGACACCGAACGGCTGCGGGTCGGCGACGACTGGGCCCAGCAACTCGCCCGGATGCTCGGCCGCTGCCGCGCCATGGTCGCGCTCTACTCGCCCGCCTACTTCGCCAGCGACTACTGCGGCAAGGAGTGGACGGCGTTCCGCGGACGCGTCCGGCGCCACCACGAACAGCACGGCGAACACGTCGCGGCCCTGATCCCGGTGCTCTGGGAGCCCGTCGCCCCGGGCGAGCTACACGACGAGGTCACCAAGATCCAGTGGGCCCAGCCGGACATGGGCGAGGCCTACGCCCGGTACGGTCTGCGCGCGCTGCTGCGCACCGAGCCCGGCGGCGAGGCCTACCGGAAGATCGTCCGGGTGGTCGCCGGGCGGGTCAAGGTCGCCGCCGACCGCCGGCTCGCCGACCTGCAGGAGTTCGACCTCGGCGCGGTGCGCGGCTACTTCCCGCCGCCCCAGCCGCCGACCGTGTCGACCCCGGAGCCGTCCTCCAGCCCCGGCATGGTGCGGCTGTTCATCGCGGCCGGTCGGGCCGCCGAGACCGCCGCCGAGGGCGGCGCCCACTACGGCGCCAGGCCCTGGGACTGGGCGCCCTACCACCCGCCGGTCCGGCCCTCGCTGGCGGCACGCGCCCAGCAGGTGATCACCGCGGCCGGGCACACCACCACGCTGGAGGAGATCGACGCGGGCCTCGGCGAGAAGCTCGACCAGGCCCGCGAGGACAGCCAGGTCAGCGTCCTGCTGGTGGATCCGTGGGTGGCCGGCAGCGAGCGCTACCGGGCCGCCCTGCGCGAGTACGACGACCAGAACCACCCGGTCACCGGTGTGCTGCTGCCCAGCGGTGACCAGGACCCGCCGGACGGGCCGGCGCGCGAGGCGCTGTGGACCGGCGTGCGCGGCGTGTTCCGCCGCAACTGGCTGCGCCGCTTCGACCCCGACCCGCTGTTCCGGGTCAAGGTCAAGCGGGACAGCTTCGACCGGGACCTCGACATCGTGGTGACGGTCGCCCAGAACAAGCTGATGGACGACAACTTCGACTGGGGCGAAGGCGGCGCCGTCTTCGGGGTCGGTCCCGGCACGGCCCCGCAGATGCCCGGCCTGGCCATCCCGCCCAGACCCGCCGCCGCCCCGCCCGGCCCGCGACCCGGTCCGCCGGGGCGGCTCGCCCTGGACCCGCCGTACGACCTCCCCGGGCAGCGCCGGGCCGACCAGGACCGCAACGCCCCCTCGAACGGAGACGACAACGATGACCACTGAGCCCGACACACGGCCCGAGCGCGGCGGACCGGGTTCGGTCGTCACGTTCTACTCCTTCAAGGGCGGCACCGGGCGGACCATGGCCCTCGCCAACGTCGGCTGGATCCTCGCCAGCCGGGGCCTGCGCGTCCTGGTGGTCGACTGGGACCTGGAGGCACCCGGCCTGCACCGCTACTACCACCCGCTGCTCGTCGACCCCGAACTCCACTCCACGGACGGCCTGATCGACCTGCTGCGCTCCTACGTCAAGCAGGCGCTGCCCACCGCCGCCGGCCCCACCGGCCTCGGCCCCGCCGAATGGCTCGACGAGCCCGGCCGGCTGGACGGCTACATCTGCGGCCTCGCCCTCGACCTGCCGCCCGGCGGCCGGCTCGACTTCCTGCCCGCCGGCCGCCAGAACGGCGCCTACGGTGCCGCCGTCACCAGCTTCAACTGGCGCAGCTTCTACCACGGCCGGGACATCCGGGGCGGCGAGTTCCTGCGCGAGCTGCGCGAACGCTGGGCCCGGAACTACGACTTCGTGCTCATCGACAGCCGCACCGGGGTCAGCGACACCTCGGGCATCTGCACCGTGCTGATGCCCGACACCGTCGTCGACTGCTTCACCTTCAGCGCCCAGAACATCCGCGGCGGCGTCGACGCCGCCCGCGCCATCGCCGAGGCCGAGGAACGGGCGATCCGGGTCCTGCCGGTACCGATGCGGGTCGAGGACGCCGAGCAGGAACGCCTGGAGGCCGGCCGCGACTTCGCCCGCGAGGCCTTCGCCCCCTACCTCGGCCGCTGGCTGCCCGGCGACCGCCGGGCGGGCTACTGGGCCGACGTCGAGGTGCCGTACAAGCCGTTCTACGCCTACGAGGAGGTGCCCGCCACCGTCGCCGACCGGCCGCAGGAGGCCCGCAGCCTGCTCAACGCCTTCGAACGACTGGCCGGTTGGATCACCGACGGGCGGGTGCGCACGCTGCGTCCGCTCGGCTCCGAGACCCGCCGCCGGCTCTACGCCGCCTACCTGCGCTCCGCCCGGGCCGTGCCCCGGCAGGTGTTCGTCAGCTACGCGCCGGAGAACCGGATGTGGGCCGAGTGGGCGGCCGGCACCCTCACCCGGTTCGGCTACCAGACCTCGCTGCACAACGCCGCCGACCCGTACACCGGCACCCGGCCGCCGGAGGTCGCCGGGCCGCTCGAAGGGCAGGGCCGGGTGCTCGCCCTGCTCTCCCCCGAGTACACCGCGCTGCCCCGCGCCGCCGAGGTCTGGCAGCTCCTGCAGGGCGGCGAACTGCCCTCCGGCGCACCGATGTCGGTCGCCCTGCGGCTGCAGGACTCGGACGAGCCGACGCCCCGGCCGTTCGCCGGCCACGTGGTGCCCGATCTGGTGCGCTCCTCCGCCGTGCACGCCGAGGCGCAGCTGTACCACGAGTTCGGCCACGCGCCCGGCATCAACCGGCAGTCGGACGGAGACAGCGGCGAGTTCGCCGCCCCCGCGCGCTTCCCCGGCACCGCCCCGCAGGTGCTGGACGTGCGCTCGCGCAACGCCTCCTTCATCGGCCGCGGCAGACTGCTCGAACTGCTCCGCAACCGCTTCACCGGCGGCCCGGCCGCCGTCCGCAGCCAGGTGCTGTACGGCCTCGGCGGCGCCGGCAAGTCGGAGATCGCCGGCGAGTACGCGCACCGGTTCAAGTCCGCGTACGACGTGGTCTGGTGGGTGCCCGCCGAGGACCCGGCCAACATCCCCGCCGAACTCGCCAAGCTCGCCCCGCGGCTCGGCGTGCCGGGCAGCGACGACGTCGCCCACACCGCCGCCGCGGTGCTCGACGCGCTGCGCCGCGGCCAGCCGTACGGCCGCTGGCTGCTGGTCTTCGACAACGCCAGCACCCCCGAGGAGCTGGCCCCCTGGCTGCCGGCCGGCGCGGCCGGCGGCCACGTGCTGATCACCTCCCGCAACCAGGGCTGGTCCAAGCACGCCGGGCTGGTCGAGGTGGAGGTCTTCCTGCGCGAGGAGAGCGTGCGGCTGCTGCGCCGGTTCAACACCGGCCTCAGCCAGGACGATGCCGAGGAGATCGCCAAGCGGCTCGGCGACCTGCCGCTGGCCGTGGGCCAGGCCGCCGTCTGGCTCCAGGAGACGCCGATGCGGATCGCCGACTACCTCGGCGAACTCGACCGCGCCCTCACCGAGATGCTCGACCGCACCGCGATGCCCGCCGCCGACTACCCGCACTCCGCCGCCGCGACCCTGCGCATCTCGGTCGAGGAACTGCGCCGGATGAACGCCCCGGCCGCCCAGATCCTGGAGATCTGCGCCTTCCTCGGCCCGGACGCCATCCCGATGCGGCTGCTGTACAGCCGGGCCGTCGTCCGCGCCCTGCAGCTGCCCCCGCGCGCGCCCCGGGACAAGCTGGCGATCGGCGAGTTCCTGCGCGCCATCAGCCGGTTCGGGCTCGCCCGCACCGACCAGGGCAGCGAGACCATCACCGTCCACCGGCTCGTCCAGGCCGTCCTGCGCGACCAGGTCGGCGAGGAGCGGCGGGCCGAGCTGCGCGAGGTCGTGCACGCCGCGCTGGCCGCCGCCAACCCCGGCGACCCCGACGTGCCGGCCGACTGGGCGGACTACGCCGAACTGCTGCCCCACCTCTGGCCGTCCGGCGCCGTCGACAGCGCCGACGAGGACGTCCGGCAGTGGATCATCGACTCGGTCCGCTACCAGTGGAAGCGCAGCCTGCACGAAGCCGGCCGGGAGCTCGCCGAGCGCACCCTGCGGCACTGGCGCCAGGAAGGCTACGGCGGGCCGGACTTCGACGTCGACAACGACGCCCAGACCCTGATGCTGCGTACCCAGCTCAGCAACATCCGCCGCTCCCAGGGCGCCCTCCAGGAGGCGTACGAGATGGACCGGGACATCCTGGAGCGCTTCACCGCCACCCTCGGCCCCGAGCATTCGCACACCCTCGCCGTCGCCAACAGCCTCGGCGCCGACCTGCGCTTCCTCGGCCGCTACGACGAGGCCCGCACGCTCGACCGCCGGACCCTGGACGCCGCCCGGCGCACCCTCGGCCCGGACCACCCGCGCACCCTGATGATCACCAACAACCTCGCCGTCTCGGACTACCTGGCCGGCGACCGGCGGGCCGCCCTGGAACGCCACCGCAGCAACTACCTGCAGCAGCGCGAGGCGCTCGGCGCGCAGAGCCTCTACGCACTGTCCTCCGCCTCCAACTACGCCCGCGACCTGCGCGAGACCGGCCGGCTGCGGGAGGCCCTGGACCTGCTGGAGGAGACCGTCCGGACCTACCAGCAGACCATCGGCGACAACCACACCGACACCCTGCGCGCCCGCAAGAACCTCGCCGTCGCCCTGCGCCGGGACGGCCGCTACAACGAGGCCGTGGAGATCGACGAGGACATCTACCAGCGCTACCTGGACATCAACGGCCCCGAGCACCCGGACACCCTGGCCGCCGCCACCAACCTGGCCAGCGACTTCAACGCGCTCGGCCAGACCGAGCGGGCCATCCCGCTCGCCGAACGCGCCCTCGCCCGCTACCGCGACTACCTCGGCGAGGACCACCCGGTCACGCTGGCGGGCGCCAACAACCTCTCCGTCTACCTGCGGCTGGTCGGGCGCCTCGACGAGGCCCGGGAGCTGTCCGGCCGCACCCTGGCGCAGTTCCGCCGCGTCCTCGGCGCGCACCACCTGTACATCCCGATCGCGATGATGAACCACGCCAACGACCTCGCCGTGAGCGGGGAGGCGGAGGCCGCGCTGGCCCTCGAACTGGAGGCCGCGCCGCTGATGGTGGAGGCGCTCGGCCGGGACCACTACGACTCCATCGGCATCAACTCCAACCTGTCGCTCTCCCTCGCGTCGGTCGGGCAGGCCGAGCGGGCCGCCGTCCTGCGCGGCGACTGCATCCGGCGGGCCCAGCTGACGCTCGGCGAGGACCACCCGACCACCAAGGCCGTCAAGGCCGGGACCAGGCTCGACTCGGACGTGGAGCCGCCGCACGTGTGACGCGTGATGACGGATGGTCAGCCGGGACTCCCGGGCGGCACTAGGCTCGCGCGCATGGTGCCGTTCCGGCAGTTCCTGCTGAAGATCCACAGTCGCTGCAACCTGGCCTGCGACTACTGCTACGTGTACCAGGCCGCCGACCAGAGCTGGCGGCGGCGGCCACGCCGGATGGAGCTGCCGACCGTCCGCCGCACCGCCCGCAGGATCGCCGAACACGCCGCCGGGCACGGGCTCGACGAGGTGACCGTGGTGCTCCACGGCGGCGAACCGCTGCTCGTCGGCGCCGCCCATCTCGACGCACTGCTGGGGGAGTTGGCCGGCGCCGGCCCCCGGGTCCGGTTCAGCCTGCAGACCAACGGGCTGCGGCTGCTCGACGAACCGGCGCTGCTCGACGTCCTGCACCGGTACCGCGTCGCCGTGGGCGTGTCGATCGACGGCACCCCCGCCGACCACGACCGGCACCGGCTGCTGCCCTCCGGCGCCGGCAGCTGGGCCCGGACGGCCGAGGCGGTGCGACTGCTCGGCTCCGAGCGGCACCGGGACCTGTTCGCCGGGCTGCTCTGCGTCGTCGACCTCGCCGCGGACCCGGTGGCCACCTACCAGGCGCTGGTGGACTTCGCCCCGCCCCGGGTCGACCTGCTGCTGCCGCACGCCACCTGGGCCGCCCCGCCGCCCGGCGTCCACCGGACGGCACCGCCCACCGTGCCGCCGCCCGGCCGGGCCGGCGAGGCCGCGCCGTACGGGGAATGGCTGATCGCCGCCTTCGACCGCTGGTACGACGCGCCGCGCCGGGAGACCGGGGTGCGACTGTTCGAAGAGCTGTCCGTGCTGCTGCTCGGCGGGCGGGCCGCGAGCGAGGCGGTCGGGCTCGCCCCCGTCGACCTGGTCGTCGTCGAGGCGGACGGCACGATCGAGCAGGTCGACTTCCTGAAGGTCGCCTACGAAGGGGCTGCGGGGACCGGCCTGGACATCTGGCGGCACGGCTTCGACGCCGCCGCCGCGCACCCGGCCTTCCGGGCCCGGCAGCACGGGCTCGCCGGACTCGCGCCGGTGTGCGGCGCCTGCCCGCTGGTCCGGGTGTGCGGCGGCGGGCTCTACGCGCACCGGTACGCGGGCGGCGGCGCCGGCGGCGGGTTCGGGCACCCGTCCGTGTACTGCGCGGACCTCGACCGGCTGATCCGGCACATCGCCGGGCGACTGCGGGCGGGAGTGGCGCGGGTGGCGCGGGCGCGGGCCCAGGGCGCGGTTCGGCACCGGGACGCCCGCATCTGACGGAACATCACGGATCCTTTCCGCCGTCGAGGATCCCGGCGCCGTGACCGGGGCGCCCGATCGCCGCTCACCCGTTCGGGTCATGCGCGGCACCGGATCGGCTGATCCGCGGCCGGACGGGGAAACTGCGGGCGGGCGCGGCGGGTTGGCCGGAGCGGACCGGACAGGAGGAGGACGACCGGTGGCTGGTAGGGGCGAGACGGTGACGGCGGCGGAGACGGCCGGGGTGCCGGGTGCGCGGGCGGCGGACGGGCTGCCGCGGCACGGCGTGGACCGGGCGACGTTCCGGGCGATCGCCGGCGCGCGCGGCGGACCGGAGGCCGTCCGGCTGCTGCGCGCCGGACAGTTGAGCAAGCGGGCGCTGCTGCTGCTGGCGCTGCGTCGGGCCGCGCCCGGCGACGAGGGCTACCGCGCGGCCTACGCCCGGGTGTGCGCGCTGCAGCGGGACGACCGGCCGCGCTGGGAGGAGTCGCTGTTGCGCCCGGAGTTGGACGCCTGGGCGGCGGACTGCCTGCGCGGCCTCGCGGCCGGTGAGGCCGTCCCGCTGGACGGGCTCGGCGACTTCCTGCGGGCCGTCCCCCCGTCCGGGCCGCGGCTGGAGCTGGAGTGCGACGGGCTGCGCTGGGCGCCGACCGTCGAGCACGCCGGGCCGCGCCGGGTGGACTTCGGGCGGCCGCCGGCCGGCCCGCTCTCGGAGGCCGAACTCGCGCAGTGGGCAATCGAGTTGGAACAGTCCTGGCAGATCCTGGTGCGGCGCCACCGGTGGCACGCGGAGGCCGTCGCCGCCTGCGTCGGCACGATCGTGCCGCTGCGCCCGGCGCCCGGCGGTGAGGCGGTCAGCGCCGCCGCCCGGCGGGCGTACGGCGCGGTGGCGGCCTCGCTGCCGGGGGACCCGGTGCTGCTGGCGCTGGCCCTGGTGCACGAGTTCCTGCACGTTCAACTCGGCGCCCTGCTGGACCTGGTGCCGCTGCACCGCCCGAACGGCGCCGCCGTCTACCACGCCCCGTGGCGGCCCGACCTGCGCCCGGTCGGTGCGCTGCTGCAGGGAACGTACGCGCACCTGGGGGTCGCGGACTTCTGGGCCGCCGAACTGGCCGCCGGGGACGGCGAAGCGGCCCGCGCGGAGCGGGAGTTCACCTGCTGGCGCGGGCACGCCCTGGCGGCCGGCCGGACCCTCCTGGACTCCGGCGAACTCACCGCACACGGGCGGGAGTTCACCGACGAGCTGGTGCGCGCCGTCCGCCTGCTGGACGGTCCGGCGGCGAAACGGCGAGGGTGACGGGCGACCCGGTCCGGTCCGGCCCCGAATCCGGGTGTGCCGGGCAGGCCGCCCGGGGAGGGATCGAACGCCTGCTCCGGTCAACGCGCTTCGGCGCGCGCCCAGGGGAAGTGCGCGACCGCTGAACGGGTGAATTCTCGGGGCGCCGGGCGCCGCCGTACTGCGCCGACCGGCCGGGCAGACGAACTTGAGGACACAAGGTGCCGCGCGGAGTCCGCACGGGCACTACATTAAGTCGCAACCGGGTGGCCTACCCGCCCTCGGCAGGTCCTAACCGCGCCTAAGGAAACGAATATGACTCCGGTAACCAGCACCAGGCCGGCCGGCAACCTCACTGACACTCAGGAGACGCCGGAGCGCACCTCCCTCGCCGATCTCGCCGCCCTCGGCGCGGAAGAACTCGCCACCCGGCTGCAGCGCGCGCTCCCCGCCGCGGAATCCGGCCGCGTGCCGGTCGCCGCCTTCAACTCCTCGATCTGACCCGGCCGCGAACGCCGACCGGACCCAGGCCGAGCCGACCACACGAGAACGCCGCAGACCATCACCAGGCCCATGCCGACACGAATTCCGGTGCCCCTGACGCAATTCGTGCTCAAGATGCACAGCCGGTGCGATCTCGCCTGCGACCACTGCTACGTCTACGAGCACGCGGACAGCAGCTGGCGCACCCGTCCCAGGGCGACTGGGGACGAGATCCTGGCCAAGACCGCCGAGCGGATCGGCGAACACGCGGCCGCGCACCGGCTGACCGCCGTCCGGGTCGTCCTGCACGGGGGAGAACCCCTGCTCGCCGGCCCGGACCGGCTGCGCCGCGCCGCCGAGGCGCTCCGGGCGGCACTCCCGCCCGGCTGCGCCCTCGACCTGCGCATCCACACCAACGGCGTGCTGCTCAGCCGCTCGTTCTGCGAGCTGTTCGCGGAACTGGGCGTCAGGGTCGGCATCTCCCTGGACGGCGACCGGGCCGCGAACGACCGACACCGGCGCTTCGCGGACGGGCGCAGCAGCCACCCGCAGGTCCTGCGGTCGGTCGCCCTGCTGCGCGAGCCGCCCTACCAGCACCTGTACGCCGGGCTGCTGTGCACGATCGACGTCGAGAACGACCCGGTCGCCGTGTACCGCGCGCTCGCCGAACTCCAGCCGCCCGCCGTCGACTTCCTGCTGCCGCACGCCACCTGGGACGACCCGCCGAAACGTCCCTCCGGCCGGGGCGCCACCCCGTACGCGGACTGGCTGCTCACCGTCCACGAGCTGTGGGAGGCGGACCGGCGGCCGTTCGCCGTCCGCACCTTCGAATCCGTGCACCGCACATGGCGCGGGCTCTCCAGCCTCACCGAGTCGCTCGGGCTCGAACCCTCCGACCTCGCCGTGATCGAGACGGACGGCAGCTTCGAGCAGGCCGACAGCCTGAAGACCGCCTACGACGGGGCGCCCGCCACCGGCATGGACGTCTTCCGGCACAGCCTCGACGACCTCGCCCTGCACCCCGGCATCGCTGCCCGCCAATCGGGCCTCGCCGGGCTCAGCGAGACCTGCCGCAGCTGCCCGGTGGTGCGTTCCTGCGGCGGTGGACTGTACGCCCACCGCTACCGGAGCCACCACGGAAGCGGCGGCTTCGACCATCCCTCCGTCTACTGCGGGGATCTCATGACGCTCATCAACAGCATGACCGGGCAAGGAAGTTCCGTGCCCGTGCCGGCGCAGGGCGGTGAGCCGGCGCGGCCGGCCCCGCTCGACCCGGCACACCTGGACGAACTGGCGCGTGGGTACGGCGGCGCGGGTGCGGTCGGGGCGCTCCGGCGCGCCCAGCTCGCCCTGACCCGGGCGATGCTGGCCGCCGCCTGGGACGCCTCCGGCCGCGGCCGCGGCGAGGCGTGGGCGCTGCTCGCGGCCCTCGACGTCGAGGCCCCCGCGGCCGTCGACGCCGTGCTCGCCCATCCGTACGCGCGGGCCTGGGCGGCGCGGCGGCTGGCCGGGGACCTGTCGGTCGGGCTCGGGCCGCTGGCCGCGCTCGCCGCGGCGGCGGCGGTGCGGGCCGGGCGGGGGGACGCGGTGGCGGTGCCGGCGCGCGGTGGGTGGCTGCACCTGCCGACGCTCGGGCGGCTCGCGGTGCCGGACGGGGAGGCCGTCGTCACCGGGCTGGCGGACGGGTTCCGGGTGCGGGCCGCGGACGGTTCGGAGCGCGGGGAGCTGGACGAGCCGTTGCGGCGGGTCCGGCTGGCCGGGGGGTGGACGGTCACGCTGGAGGACGTCGACCCGCTGCGCGACAGCCACGACCACCCGGTCGCCGGGCGGCTCCCGGCGGGCGAACTGCTCGACTGGACGGGCGCGTTGCGCGAGGCGTGGGAGCTGCTCGGGCGGGACCTGCCCGGCTACGCGGACGGCCTGCGGGCGGGCCTGACCACGATCACCCCGCTGCGGCCCGGACCGGCCGGGCGGGACGTCAGCTCGGCCGCCCGGCAGGCGTACGGCGCGGTCGCCATCGCCCGGCCGTCGACCGCACCGACGCTCGCGCTGCTGCTCGCGCACGAGTTCCAGCACGTGAAGCTGGGCGCGGTGCTGGACCTGTACGACCTGTTCGACCGCGCCGACGACCGGCTGTACTTCGCGCCCTGGCGGCCCGACCCGCGGCCGCTGGAGGGCCTGCTGCAGGGCACCTACGCGCACCTGGCCGTGACGGAGTACTGGGGCACCCGGACCGCCGCGTACGACGGGCTGCCGGGGGACGCCGCCGACCGGGCCCGGGCGCAGTTCGCGCTCTGGCGGCGGTACACGGCGGAGGCGGTCGACCGGCTGGCGGAGTCGGGGTCGCTGACCGCGCTCGGGGGACGTTTCGCGGACGGGATGCGGGAGAGTGTGACACCGTGGCTGGCCGTGCCGCTGCCCGCCGCGGCGGAGCGGGACGCCGAGCGGATGCGGGTCCGGCTCCAGCCGGTCGAAGCCTGATCCGAGGGGGATGTGCCGTGATGTCCACTTCCGCGCTCGCCGCCGCCTTCACCGGGCTCGGTGTCCGCCCGGGCACGGTGCTGCACGTCCAGGCCTCGCTGCGGGCCCTGGGGCCGGTGGCGGGCGGGGCGGCGGCGGTCGTCGACGCCCTGCTCGAAGTCCTGGGCCCCGAGGGGACCTTGGTGGCGTACACCGCCACGCCCGAGAACTCCGCCACGTCCCGGGTCCACCAGGCCGCCGTCGCCGGGCTGTCCCCGGCGGAGGTCGACGCCCATCGCGACCGGATGCCGCCGTTCGACCCGGCGGCCACGCCGTGCTCGCCGACCATGGGGGCGCTGTCGGAGGCGGTCCGCACCCGGCCGGGTGCGGTGCGCAGCAGCCATCCGCAGACCTCCTGGGCCGCCATCGGGCTCCGCGCCGAGGAGATCACCGCCCGGCACCCGCTGACCTCGCACCTCGGCCCCGACTCGCCGCTCGGGCGGCTCTACGAGCTGGACGCGCGGGTGCTGATGCTCGGGGTGCCGATGGCCAACTTCACCGCGTTCCACCTCGCCGACCTGCGGCAGCCGGGCGTGCGCCTGCGCGAGTACCGGTGCGTGGCGGCGGACGGCTGGACCACCTTCAGGGCCCCCGACCTGGACGACCTGCACTTCGCCGAGCTCGGCGCCCGGGTCCTCGCCGACGCGAACGGCGTCACCACGGCCCGGGTCGGCAGCGCGGACTGCCGCCTCGTGCCGGTGCGGGAGGCCGTCGACCTCGCCGACCGCCACCTCCGTACCGCCGGCGGCTGATCCGGCCGTACGGCAGTCGGTCAGGGCGTCCCGGCCGGGGGCCGCCCGAGCCGGAAGTACGTGACGAGTGCCTGGACGGCGAGGGCCAGGACGAGGGTGGGGAGGACGTTCCACAGCCGCACGCCGCCGAACGCCAGGACCGCGAAGACGACCAGGGCGGTGAGGAGCGTGGGCAGCGTGGTGGAGACGGAGAGGGCGAGCCGGGTGCGACGGGTCACGGGGAATCCTCGGGGTCGGGGGCGGCTGGGGAGGTGAACGGTCACGCGGCGGAGCGCGCGCGGTCGAGGTAGGCGGACAGGTCGTGCCAGGCGTCGGCCGGGGTGCTCGGGTCGCCGGACATCGCGGCGGGCTCGTCGTGCCACGCGGACCGCACCCCGGCCGAGACGCTGCCGTCGCCCCCGTTGAACAGGGCGCTCAGCTCGTCCATCCGCGCCACCAGTTTCCGCACCGGGGGCGCGGTCGGCTCCACCCCGGCGATCCGCAGCGCCTCGGCCCGGCGGTACAGCTCCGGCCACTCGACCTGCAGCAGGTAGTGGGCGGCGGGGCCCAGGGCGGCCGCCCGGTCGTGCAGGGTCCGCAGCTGGTCGCCGTCGAGGTGGCGCCGCAGCGCTTCCGTACGCTCCGGACCGGCGCCACCCATCGCCTGGAGCGCGCCGATCAGCGTGGAGACCTCCGGCTCCCGCTCGGAGGCCAGCTCGGCCCGGACGTGGGTGAGCCGCTGCCGCAGGGCCTCCAGGGACGCGAGGGAGGCCTCGACGTCGGCCAGGTGCTCGCTCACCAGTCGGACCGGGTCCACCCCGGCGTCCAGGCAGGTGGCGACGCTCTCCAGCCCGAGGCCGAGTCGGCGCAGGGCGAGGACCTGGTAGAGCCGGACCACGTCCTGCTCGGTGTACTCACGATGCCCGGCGGAGGTGCGCCGGGACGGGCTGAGCAGCCCGATCTGGTCCCAGTGGTGCAGGGTGCGCACCGTCAGCCCACTCGCCTCGGCGAGCGGTCCGACCTTCCACGTCTGGTCGATGCTCATGCCCCCACGATGCCCCCTGACGCCGCGTGAGGTGCAAGCCCGCCCCGGGCGGGCTCGTGGTCACCTGCTCGCGGAAGCCCCAGGGCTGGCGCCGGGTTTGACGCAGGGGGCCAGGGCGGTCAGGTCCAGGGTGTCCGGCGCCGTGTCGGGAGAGCCACTGCTGCCGCAGCTGCGGGCAGGCGGAGATCGGCGGTGAAGGCGGGCCCGACGCCCGCGGCTTCGTCCACTTCCACAGCCAGTGCACGGACTCCGTCGCCGCCGGGCACGGCCTGACGCTCCTCTACGGCGGCTTCGACGGTTCGTCCGGGACCACCGCAGCCGTTGGTCGTGAGGTCATGGCCGCCGTGGAAGCGGCCGGCCTGCGGGTCGATTGGGACGGTGACCCGGCGCGGGCGATCACGGTCGCGCCGCTGGACTGGCGCCGCCGCCTGATCGGCTGGTTCGAGCACGGCCGGGAGCGGACGAGCGCAGGAAGTCGGCTGGGCCGACTTCCTGCGCGGGTAGAGGTTCGGCTCGGGACAGCTGTCCGGCACCCGAGTTCTGCGTGCCCGCTACGATCCGCCGCGTGATCCTTGCCGTTGACACGCATTCGCATGCCTTCCAACTCGGACAATCCATTGGAATATGGGGCATATCCGCCCTGATTGTCGTTATTCTCGCCTGGATTGCGACCAGGACCTGGCGCAACCCCGTCGCTCGCACGCTGGAGGAGGCACCCCGTGTCGCTGCCCTGCGGAGGAAGCGCAGGGCCATCAGCGTTCTCGCGACGCTTCTCGTTGCCGGTGCCGCCGTGGCCGCAGTGGTCGTGGACATGGGCTCGGACCCCTCGTACGGTCCGGCCGCGGAGTCGGGTCCGGCCGACCGCACCATCGACGCTCCAGAGGCAGTCGCCGGCTACCGCCTGATCACTGGAGACGCTGCGGCCCGCTTGACGGCCCGGATGCCGAGCGGAGCCCCGGAGCACTACTGGTTCTATTCGGCCACGCCGGACGGCACCCGGCCGAGCCTCATGTTCAGTGCCTCCACCGCTCAGTGGAATCCCGAGCTGGCCCGGGAGAACGCCACCCACTCCCTTTCCTGGGGCCTGAACAACTACTTCGCCGGCGCCAAAGTCGACGATCCCCAGGACGTCGATGCCGGCCCGCTCGGCGGAGCCATGCAGTGCGGGATGCAGGCTGCCAACGGGGCGGCGGTGTGCCGCTGGATCGACGCCTCGACGGCGGGCGCCGTCGCGGTCTTCGGCAGCACGGACATTCACCAGGCCGGGGCGATCGCCCTGCAGTTCAGAAACGCCGCCGAGCACTGAACGACACCGCGCAGGAAGTCGGCTGGGCCGACTTCCTGCGCCGGGTGGTCAGCGGCGCTGTTCCCACTGGGCGCGGGTGAGTTCGTACTCGACCTCGCCGTGTTCGGAGCCCGGGATGGTGTCGGGCCAGTCTCCGGTGAAGGTGCGCAGGAAGGTCAGGCCGGACTTCTCCATCACGCGGCGGGAGCGGGAGTTGACGGTCATGGTGTTGGCGGTGACGCGCTCGGTGCGGAGCTCGGTGAAGCCCTTGTCGATCAGGGCGAGGGAGCCCTCGGTGGCGTAACCCCTGCCCCAGGCGGCCCGGTTGAGGCGGTAGCCGAGTTCGACGACGGCGAGGTCGTGGTCGTCGAGGGGGCGGAACTCGAACCAGCCGAGGAAGGCGCCGGTGGCCTTCTCCTCGGCGGCCCAGAAGCCCCTGGTGCCGGTGCAGGGGTGGTCGTGGAGGAGGCGTGGCATGACCCGGGTGCGGATAGCGTCCAGGGTGGTCGGCTTGCCGCCGTTGATGAAGCGCATGACCTCGGGGTCGCTGTCCAGCGCGAAGAGGTGGTCGGTGTCGGCTTCGGTGAACGGGCGCAGGACGAGCCGGTCGGTCGCAAGGAAGACATGCATGCCGCGATCTTCGTCGCGGGGCAAGGGGCCTGCCACCGGATATCCCCGTGTCCCGTGGTCGGTTCGGCACGGGCGCCGGTGGCCCAGGGGCCGTCTCACTCGTCTCACCGCGCCCTGACGAGGCGGTATCGGCTCCCGGGCGCGCCCCGGCGTACGGAGGTTGAGACGTCCCAACGGTGGGACGGGCGCGACACCGAGCAGGGGCCGGTCGGGTTGTGAGACGTCCCAATCCCCAGGTCAGGGGCCTGTGGGCAAATGGAACGCTGGGACAGCGGATCACGTGTTGCCGCCGCCATGACCGGCTGTCAGGGTGGGCGCCGCACCTCGGAGACCGGATGTGTCCCCCCAGGCGGGGATCGAGGTTCCGCCAGTGTGCCTCCAGCGGCGCGAACAGCCCGCGCCCTACCGAAACGGACCACCGTGATCAAGAATTCGATCCGCCGCGGCCTGGTCGCGGTCGCCGGCCTCGCGCTCTCCACCGCCGCACTGACCGGCACCGCGCAGGCGTCGACCACCGCCCCCTGGCTCGGCTACGGCTACACCACGTCGGGCGACGGGGTGAAGTGTGTGCAGCACCTGGTCAACGACTACCGGCGGGCGGCCGGCCTGGTGGACATCACCGAGGACAGCCAGTGGGGCCCGCAGACCGACGACGCCGTGCGGAACTTCCAGCAGGTGATCCTGGGCAGCAGCCAGGCGGACGGCATCGTCGGCCCCGCGACGGGCAGCAAGCTCCTGAACTACGACTGGAACGATCCGGCGGCCGGGCCCAACGGCTACTGCCAGCCGTTCGTCCCGACCTACAGCTGACAGCCGCACGTGGGAGTGCCGGGGGCAGTCCCACCGTCATTCGCTGATCACCGTTGCGCCGGACCGGCGGACGGACACCCGTACAGAAAGAGGAACACCATGCGGATCGGACTCAAGAAGCTCGCGGCGACCGGCGCGGTCGGCGTCTCCATGCTCACCATGTCGATGGTCGGCGCCACCGGTGCGCACGCCGATTCCCAAGACGGCTGCCCCTACCCGTACGTGTGCGTCTACAACGGCCCCAGCAGCAGCACGATCGTGGCCGAGTTCCGGGACATCACCGGCTACTACCAGAGCACCTACCACGGGCCGGGCTTCAGCGTCGTCAACACCCGGAACCAGGACACGGTGTGGCTGCGCATCGACCTCGGCGGGGGTTCCATGGACTACGAGTGCCTCACCAACGCGAGCCAGCCCAACAACAGCCTCGCCTCGATCGGGACCCTCACCGGCATCATGATCACGTCCAACACCAGCTGCTGAGGGCCGCCCCGGCAGCACTCACGGCGCGATGGCCCGCCGCGCCCGCCGGCCGCGGTCGGCGTCGTCTCCCTGTGCCCCGGCGGTGAGCCGGGGCACAGGGGCGCGTGGCCTCAGGCGATGAAGTGGTCGAACTCGCCGGCCTTGGCGCCCTTGATCCAGGCGTCGAGCTTGCGGCGGGTGGTGGTGACGACGAGATCCGGGTTGGTGTTCTCGCGGATGTAGACGTTGTCGCCCTCGGAGGCGATTTCGAGGTAGTTGGGGGTGTTCTCGTCGACGCCGCTGGGCTTCTGCCAGTCGAGGTGGGACAGGTCCTTGGTCACGATCTCCGCCTTCCTTGGGGTTTCCGGGCTCCATGATGGGGCAGCGGGGGCGGTGCCGGACGGCGGGGCGGGTGTGGAGGTGTCGGAGCGGACGATCCGGGAATTGATCAGACGTCAAGTCATTGACCGGTACAGCGAAAGCCCGGTCCGGCCGCCCGGGGCGGTCGTTTCGGTCATGTCAATTCGTACCGGTCGATGTGCTATTCCATTGGGGCGTCAGTCGTTCCTACACTGAAGCCCCGCCGCACGGGGGCTGCGGGAACCAGGTTGCCTACGGGCCCGGGGGAGGCGCGTGTGAACGACCGTGGCTGGGACGAGGACGACGCCCGGCCGTACTTCTTCCTCTCCTACGCGCACACCCCGAAAGCCGGTGCGCGGGGCGCGGGTGATCCGAACCACTGGGTGCGGCAGCTGTACCGGGACCTGTGCGAGGCGGTGCTGCAGCTCACCACCGCGCCGGCCGGGGTGCCGGTCGGGTTCATGGACGAGTCGATGCACCAGGGCGAGCTGTGGGCGGAGCGGCTGTCGGCCGAGCTGGCGACCTGCCGGGTGTTCGTGCCGCTGTACTCGCCGCGCTACTTCAGCAGCGTGCCGTGCGGCCAGGAGTGGCACGCCTTCACCCGGCGCCCGGTCTATCCGGCGACGATCGACGCGGAGCGCACCAGCGGCATCGTCCCGGTGCTGTGGGCGCCGATGAGCCGCTACCGGCTGCCCAAGGTGGCCAGTGAACTGCAGTTCAACCACGCCGGGTTCGGGCCGGACTACGCCACCGAGGGCCTGTACGCCCTGATGAAGCTCACCTACTTCCGCTCCGCCTACGAGCTGGCCGTGCACCGGCTGGCGGCGCGGATCGTGCAGGTGGCGGAGGAGACCGTGATCCCGGTCGGGCGGCGGCTGGACTTCAACTCCCTCCCCAGCGCCTTCAACGTGTCCGCCCCGACCAAGCAGCTGCGGATCTCCGTCCTCGCCTACCACCAGGGCGAGTTGCCGACGGACCGCAACCCGGACTTCTACGGCGCCCGGCGCACCGACTGGCACCCCTACCGTCCGGCCGGCTCGCCGATCGCGCAGCACGCGGTCCGGCTGGCCCGGCAGTTGGGCTTCCAGCCGACCGTGCACGAGTTCGACGACGAGGTCGAGTCGATCATCGACGGCAACGCCGAGGCCCCCGGCCTGCTGCTGCTGGACCGCTGGGCGCTGCGCGACCCGCGGCGGCGCGAACTGGTCCGCCGCTTCGACCGCTCCGACGCCACCTGGGTCGGCGTCCTGGAGCCGTGGAACGCGGACGACCCGGAGTGCGCCGAACGCGACACCGAACTGACCGACCTGAGCGACCAGGCACTGCGGATCAACCGGCGCGCCAGCCGGCCCAGCTTCCTCGGCGCGACCGGTCCCACCGGGCTGCACACCCTGGACGACTTCGACGACGCGCTGCCCCGGGTCGCGATGAAGGCCAAGTACGCCTTCGAGGGCCGCACCCGGGCCGAACCGGAGGAGCCGGCCACCCCCCGCCCGAGCCTGCGGGACGCCTTCCGCCGCCCGCCGGGCGGGCCCGGCGGCAACGGCGAGGACCCCTACCGAGACGACGACCCGTACCGCGACGACGGCGATGACCCCGAGAACGGGACGGCGCCCCTGGGAGGACGAGGACCCCGATGAGCGAGAACCGCACCAGGAACTTCCGCATCGGCGCCGCCGAACTCGCCGCCCAGCGCGAGGCCGAGCGGCAGGCCGAACGCGACGCCGCCGAGCAGGACCGCCACGGCCGGATCATCACCTTCTACTCCTACAAGGGCGGCACCGGCCGCACCATGGCGCTCGCCAACACCGCCTGGATCCTGGCCGCCAACGGCTTCCGGGTGCTCACCGTCGACTGGGACCTGGAGGCGCCCGGCCTCGCCAAGTTCTTCCACCCCTTCCTCGACCCGGCGTCCCTGGCCGGCACCACCGGGATGATGGACCTGATCGCCGAGTACCGGGAGGAGGCGCTGCGCCCGGTCGAGCACGCCGAGGGCTGGCACCTGGACTTCGCCCGGGTGCACCCGCACGCCATCTCGCTGACCTGGCCGCACTTCCCGGCCGGCGGCAGCCTGGACTTCCTCTCCGCCGGGCAGTTCAACCGCGACTACTCCGAGGCCGTCACCCACCTCGACTGGGACATCTTCTACGACCGCTTCGACGGCGGGCAGTTCTTCGACGCCCTCAAGGCCGACATGGCCAAGCGCTACGACTACGTGCTGATCGACTCCCGCACCGGCCTGTCCGACATCGCCGAGATCTGCACCGTGCAGATGCCCGACGACCTGGTGGTCTGCTTCACCCTCAGCGACCAGTCCATCGACGGCGCCTCCCGGATCGCCCAGCACATCCACGACCGCTACCGCGAGCGCGGCATCCGCATCCTGCCCGTCCCGATGCGCATCGACGAGGGCGAGAAGGAGAAGGCGGACGCCGGCCGGGCCCTCGCCCGGGTCCGCTTCGACGGCCTGCCGTCCGGCTTCGGCGGCGAGGAACTCGCCCAGTACTGGGGCTCGGTGGAGATCCCGTACCGGCCGTTCTACGCCTACGAGGAGATCCTGGCCACCTTCGGCGACCAGACCGGCACCCCCACCTCCATGCTGGCCGCCTGCGAACGCCTCACCTCGATGATCACCGAGGGGCGGGTCAGCGGCCTGCCGGCCGTCGACGAGGAGGTGCGGCTGCGCTACGTGGACGCCTTCACCCGCCGCCGCCCGTCCGTCCCCGCCGACCTCTACCTCTCCTACGTCCCCGAGGACCGGATGTGGGCGGACTGGATCGAGTCCGTGCTCACCCGGGCCGGCTTCCGGGTGCTGCCCCGCGACCTCAGCGCCGGCACCGACCCGCGCGAGGAGACCGAGCGCGGCATCGACTCCGCCTACCGCACCGTCGCCGTCCTCTCGCCCGCCTACCAGCGCTCCCCGCAGGCCCGGGCACTGTGGGAGTCGGTGGTCAGCTCCGACCCCTCCGGGACCCGCCGCCAGCTGCTGCCCGTCCGGGTCGGCGACGTCCGGCTCACCGCGCCGTTCAGCAACCGCAACCCGGTCGACCTGGTCGGCCGCGACGAGGCGCAGTCCGTGCAGAGCCTGCTGCGCGCGCTCGGCCGCGGCGACGTCGCGCTCGCCGACGCCCCCAGCGGCGGCCCGCGCTTCCCCGGCAGCAAGCCCAGCATCTGGGACGTCCCGCCGCGCAACCCGTCCTTCACCGGCCGCTCCGCCGTCCTGGAACAGCTGCGCAACCAGCTGCGCGGCGGCATGGCGGCCGTGCTGCCCACCCCGCAGACCCTGTACGGGCTCGGCGGCGTCGGCAAGACCCAGGTGGCGCTGGAGTACGCGCACCGCTTCATGTCCGACTACGACCTGGTCTGGTGGATCGACGCCGAACAGACCGAACTGGTCGCCCCCGCCCTCGCCGACCTCGCCCGCCGGCTGCCCGGCCTGCGCGTCGGCGACTCCGTCACCGAGGCCGCCGAGGCCGCCCGGGAGGCGCTGCGCCGCGGCGTGCCCACCTCCCGCTGGCTGCTGATCTTCGACAACGCCGACGAGCCCGCCGAGATCCGCCGCTTCTTCCCCGGCGGCTCCGGCCACATCCTGGTCACCTCCCGCAACCAGGCCTGGACCGGGCACGCCGAGGCACTGGAAGTCGACGTCTTCACCCGCGGCGAGAGCATCGAGCACCTGTGCCGGCGCGCCCGCAGCCTCTCCCGCACCGACGCCGACCGGGTCGCCGAGGCGGTCGGCGACCTGCCGCTGGCCGTCGAGGTCGCCGCCGCCTGGCTGGACACCACCGGCACGCCCGTCGACACCTACGTCGCCCAGCTGCACGCCGAGGCCGCCCGGGCGCTCGCGGTCGGCAGCCCCGTCGACTACCCGACCCCGGTCGCCGCCACCTGGAACGTCTCGATCGCCCGGCTGCGCCAGCAGTCCCCGGCGGCCGTCCGGCTGCTGCAGCTGTGCGCCTTCTTCGCGCCCGAGCCGATCTCCATGAACCTCTTCTACAGCGACCAGATGATCCGGGCGCTGGTGCGCTACGACGCCGACCTCAGCGACAAGTTCATGCTCGGCAAGGTCATCCAGGCGATCGGCCGGTACGCGCTCGCCAAGGTCGACGCCGGCAGCAACAGCTTCCAGGTGCACCGGCTCGTCCAGTCGGTGATCCGGGCCGGCATGAGCGAGGACGAGCAGGAGATCGCCGTCCACGAGGTGCACCGCATCCTCACCGGCGCCCGGCCCGTCCTCGGCGACACCGACGACCCGGCCAACTGGCCCGCCTTCGACGAGATCTGGCCACACCTGTCGCCGTCCAAGGCGCACAACTGCGACGAGGCCGACACCCGCCAGCTGCTCATCGACCGCGTCCGCTACCTGTGGAAGCGCGGCGAACTCGACCGCGCCCGCGACCTCGGCCACGCCCTCGACGCCGAGTGGACCAGCAAGCTCGGCGACGACGACCGGCAGACCCTGCTGCTGCGCTTCCAACTCGCCAACGTGCTGCGCTCCCAGGGCAACTACGCCGAGGCGCTGGCCCTCGACGAGTCCACCCTGGAACGCCAGCGCGCCCTGCTCGGCGAGCACCACCCCTACACCCTGATGACGGCCGGCTCGCTCGGCGCCGACCGCCGGGCGCTCGGCCGCTTCCAGGCCGCGCTCGACCTCGACCAGGAGATCCTGGAGCAGTTCCGCGAACTGTTCGGCGACGACAACCCGCGCACCCTGTCGATGGCCAACAACCTGGCCATCGACTACCGGCTGGTCGGCAACAGCGAGGCCGCCCGCGAACTCGACCAGGAGACCCTGGACCGGCGCACCGCCGTGCTCGGCCCCAAGCACCCCTACACCCTGTCCACCAAGTCCAACCTCGCCCGCGACCTGCGCGAACTCGGCGACTACCGCGGCTCGGTGGACCTCCTCCAGGAGGTCACCTCCGACCTCGGCGACGTCCTCGACCCGGACCTCCCGGAGAACCTGCGCAACGCCAAGTCGCTCGCCGTCTCACTGCGCCGCACCGGCCAGCTCGCCGAGGCCCGCCGGATCACCAAGGAGACCTACGAGCGCTACCTGGAGCGCTACGGCGCCGACGCCCCCGACGCGCTCGCCTGCGCGCTCAACCTGGCCGCCGACCACAGCGCCTCCGGCGACAAGGAGGCCGCCCGCGACCTGTGCGCCACCGTCTTCGAGGGCCACCGGCGGCTCTTCGGCGACGAACACCCCTTCACCCTCGCCTGCGCCAACAACCTCGGCATCTACCTGCGCGGCAGCGGCGACGTCGCCGGGGCCATCGAGCGCGGCCGGCTCACCGTCGAGGGCCTGACCGCCTCGGTCGGCGCCGACCACCCTTACACCCTCAACGCGATCATCAACCTCGCCAACGCCTACGGCGACGACGGGCAGATCCGGCTCGCCGAGGAACTGGGCCGCACCGCCTACGCCGGGCTGTGCGCGCGCTACTCGCCGCAGCACCCGGACGCGGTCGCCTGCGAGGCCAACCTCGCGATCACCCTGCGCACGGCCGGCCGGCACACCCAGGCCGCCGAACTGCGCGCCCGCGCGATCGCCGAGCTGATCCGGCAGTTCGGCGAGGAGCACCCCAACACGGTCTCCGCGCGCGGCTGGAAGCGGATCAACCGGGACCTGGAGCCGCAGCCGGTGTGACGGCGGGGGCGCGCCCCGGAGTTCACGGGCGCGCCCCCGGGGGGCGGGTACGCTGCCGAGCCATGACCATCGACCCGCCCCCGGTCCTCGTCACCCGCCGCCTCGCGCCCGGGGTGATCGACCGGCTCACCGCCCAGTACGCCGCCACCTGCCCGGAGACCGACCGGGCCATGGACCGCGCCGAACTGCTGGCCGCCCTGCCCGGCCGGCGGGCCGTGCTCACCACCCTCGACGACCGGGTGGACGACGAGTTCCTGGACGCCGCCGGGCCACGGCTGGAGATCGTCGCCAACCACGCGGTCGGCCACCACAACATCGACCTCGCCGCCTGCGCCGCCCGCGGCGTCCGCGCCACCCACACCCCCGGCGTGCTCACCACCGCCACCGCGGACATGGCCTGGGCGCTGCTGCTCGCCGCCACCCGCCGGCTCGGCGAGGGCGAGCGGCTGCTGCGCTCCGGCACGCCGTGGTCCTGGGCGCCGAACTTCCTGCTCGGCCTGGAGCTGGCCGGCGCCCCGCTCGGCGTGCTCGGCATGGGCCGGATCGGCCAGGCGGTGGCTCGCCGGGCCCGCGCCTTCGACATGCCGGTCAGCTACCACAACCGGAACCCGCTGCCGCCCGGGCAGGCCGAGGACGCCGACTGGAAGCCGCTGGACGAACTGCTCGCGACCTCCACCGTGCTGGTCGTCACCTGCCCGCTGAGCGACGCCACCCGGCACCTGCTGAACGCCGAACGGCTGGCCCTGCTGCCGCCCGGCGCCGTGGTGGTCAGCATGACCGCCGGCGTGGTGGACGAGGAGGCGCTGGCCGCCGCCCTGGAGTCCGGCGCGCTGTTCGCCGCCGCCGTCGACAACTTCGAGCACGAGCCCGCCGTCCCGGCCGCCCTGCTCGCCCAGGAGCGCGCGGTGCTCGCCCCGCACCTGGGCAGCGCCACCGTCCGCACCCGGCAGGCGATGGGCGGGCTCGCCGTGGACAACATCCTCGCGGCGCTCGGCGGCGGCGAACCGCTCACGCCGATCAGGACCTGAGGACCCGGGCCTAACCCGCCGCCCAGGCCAGGGCGGTGGTCATCACCCGGAACGCGCCGAAGTGCGCCGCCCCGGGCTCCAGGAACAGCTCGGAGCCCGGGATCCGGTCGGCCAGCCAGCGGGAGTGGTCGACCGGCGAGAACTGGTCGTCCGCGCCGTGCCACAGCCAGGTCGGCACCCGGATCGCCCCGACGTCGAACCCCCAGTCGGCGGTGAACGCCAGCACGTCGTCGATCCAGCCGTCCGCGCCGTGCCGGAACGCCTCCCGGTAGTTGCTCTGCAGCATCCGCCGCAGCCCGCTGTCCGCCACCACCTCCCGGTCGGCGGGCGAGAGTTCGGTGCGCAGCCCGTTCAGCAGCCGCACCGGGTCGTCCTTGATCTGCCGGGAGCGGAACTCCATCGCGTCGGCGATCTGCTCGTGCCCGCGCTCCGCCTCCCGGTAGGCGCGCACGTTGGACGGCGTCATCCCGGCGTACCAGTCCAGCCCGGACGCGTTGCGCGGCGCCAGGCCGACCAGCACCGCGACCCGGCTCACCCGCTCCGGCAGCATCGCCGCGCAGGCCAGCGCGTGCGGGCCGCCGCCGGAGCGGCCGAGCACCGCGAAGTCGTCCAGCCCGAGGCTGTCCGCGATGGTGCGCACGTCCTCGGCCGCGGCGGACACCCGGCGGCCGAACAGCCGGGTCGAATCGCCGTAGCCGGGGCGGTCGTACGAGATCAGCCGCACCCCCAGCCGGTACAGCACGGTGCTGCGCGGGTGCGGGCCGACCCTGCTGCCCGGCATGCCGTGCAGCAGGAACACCGGGCGGCCGCGCGGGTCGCCCAGGGACTCGACGGCGAGGACCCTGCCGCCGGCCGCATTCACCATCCGTAACGCCACGCGCTGCCTCCTCAGTGTTCGCGGTCGGTGGTGGTGCGGATCTCCCGTCTGGCCTGCCAGGTGGTGTGCTCCCGGGACACCGCGTCCTCCGCGTCCCGGGCCAGTCGGGCCCACAGCTCCTCGGCGTCCGGCGACGCCACGTCCAGGGTGGTGAGCTGGCGGCGGATCAGCTCCAGCTCGTCCGCGGCCAGGGCGTACGCGGCGGCCAGCGGACGGTACTGGCGCAGCTGCGCCCACGCGGTGACCGAGGCGGCCACCGCCGAGACCGTGCCCAGCGCGTCGTAGGTGTACGCGCCGAGCGCCCGCAGCACCGCCAGCACCAGGCCGAGCGCCGGCAGCAGCACGCCCAGCACCCCGGCCCAGTGGCCGGCCCGGGCGCAGTAGCGGGCCTTGCTGCGGTACCAGTCGTGCTGCACCTGGATGCGCTCGCGCAGGTACACCTCGCGGCGCACCGCCAGCGGCCGCGCGCGCAGCTCGCGCATCCCCTCGGTGATCCCGGCCGGCTCGGACTCGGGCTCCGGCATCACCCGGCTGCCCCGGAACGCGCCCAGCACGCCGCCGAGTTGGAAGCGGTACAGGCCCTCGGCGTCGGGCAGGGCGCGCGGCGGCGGCCGGTAGGCGTCGGCCCGCACCGCGTACTTCCAGGCCAGTGTCTTCACCGACTCGGCGGCCGCCCGGCCCTCGTACCAGAGGCCCTGCGGGTTCTGCCGGCTGATCACCACGGCGAGCGTGATCGCACCCAGGTAGGCCGCGGCGGCCGGCCAGGCCCACGGCTCGCCGTCCGCCGAGCCGGTCGCGGCGGCGACCACCAGCAGGACCAGCTCCCAGGCGGAGAGCAGCACCGAGCGGCGCTGCCCCCGCAGCGAGGCCGAGTCGGCGGCCCAGAAGAAGCCGGGCAGCAGGTCCCGCTCGCTCACCCACCCCGTCCGTCCAGCCCCAGACGCCATGCTCGGCCCCCACCCGTCGCTCCGGTCGCTCCGCTCTCCTGCCCCGGGCGGCTCCCCGGTACGCCTGACCGGGCCGGGGGCGGCCCGCATTGGCCGGGAAGGCACGGTGATTCGCCCAGATCAGCGCGCCCGGCGCGGCGTTAGTAGGAGTAGTAGATCCGGTCGGCGTTCTCGGTCATCTGCCGGGCGTTCCACTCGGTGCCGCCGGGGACGTTCCCGGAGCGGAACAGCGGCGGGGCCGGGCGCTCCCCGGCCACCGCCAGGTCGGCGAGGCGGCCGACCGCGGCGGCGACCACGGCCTGCATGATCGCGCTGGTCACCACCGTGGACACCGGGCCGAAGCCGGTGCCGGCGCCGGGGTGGCTCAGCTCGGCGTCGCCGACCGCGATCTTGCTGTCCAGCACCACGTCGCAGTGGTCCTTCAGGTAGGTGCCGGAGGGGTGCGCCGAGGGCACCTCGCCGGGGTAGGCCAGCGAGGTCAGCCCGATCACCTTCATCCCGCGGTCCCGGGCGTACCGGGCGAGCTCCACCGGCATGACCTGGCGGCCGGACAACGAGATCACGAACAGCAGGTCCCCGGTGGTCGCCGGGGTGAGGTCCAGGGTGCTGGTGGCCAGCCCGGACACCCGCTCCAGTGCGCTGGCCAGCGGCGCGGGCATCCCCGTCACCCCGGCCATCCCCGGCACGTTCAGCAGGTTCACGGGCACCAGCCCGCCCGCCCGGTACACCACGTCCTGCGCCGGCAGCGAGGAGTGCCCGGCCCCGAAGGTGAACACCCGGTGACCATCCGCGATCGCCTCCGCGAGCAGCGCGGCCGCCGCCTCGATGGTGTCGGCCTCCTCCTCGCGGACCTTCTGGAGGTGCGCGACCGCGGCGTCGAAGTACCGGCCGACCAGGTCGTTCATCTGTTGCCTCCGCTCTCTGCCGGTGAGGGCGCCGGCCGGGTGGGGCGCGCCGGGAGGGTCCGGGCGCCGATGGAGAAAGCTACGGCCAGCACCGTGTCGTCCGGGCGGCGCCGCTGTCAACAGCGACGAAAAGCCCTCCCGCGGGCCCCGGGCGGGCCCGGTTGTCGGCGCCGTACGTCAGAATTGGCGGTGAGGACACCGAGGAACGGAGCCAGCGGCGATGTCTGGGCTGATCGACACCACTGAGATGTACCTGCGCACCATCCTGGAGCTGGAGGAAGAGGGCATCGTCCCGATGCGCGCCCGGATCGCCGAGCGCCTGGAGCAGAGCGGCCCCACGGTCAGCCAGACGGTCGGCCGGATGGAGCGCGACGGCCTGCTCCAGGTCGCGGGGGACCGCCACCTCGAACTGACCGAGGAGGGCCGCCGGCTCGCCGTCCGCGTCATGCGCAAGCACCGGATCGCCGAGTGCCTGCTGGTCGACGTGATCGGGCTGGAGTGGGAGCAGGTGCACGAGGAGGCCTGCCGCTGGGAGCACGTGATGAGCGAGACGGTCGAGCGCAAGGTGCTCGCCATGCTCGGCCACCCCACCCAGTCCCCGTACGGCAACCCGATCCCGGGCCTGGACGAGCTGGGCGACACCAAGGCCGAGGGCGAGGGCTTCGACGCCGCGCTCGTCACGCTGGACACCGTCAAGCCGGGCGACGCGGGCGCCAGCGTGGTGGTCCGCCGGATCGGCGAGCCGATCCAGACCGACGCCGAGCTGATGAGCGCGCTGCGCCGGGCCGGGGTGCGGCCGGGCTCGACGGTGCGGGTGAGCACCGGGGTCGGCGGCGTGCTGGTCGGCACCGGGGACAACGCGGCGGAGCTGGGCAAGGACATCGCCCAGCACGTGTTCGTCGCCCAGGCCTGAGCGGGGCCCCGGCTGATCGAACGGAGAAGGCCCGCCACTCGCCCCCAGCCTCCGGCTGGGAGGTGCCCCCACATGGCGGCGGGCCTTTCCGTCCTCCCCGTTCCCTCCCGTTCCCTCCCCGCCCCCCTCCGGTTCCCCTCCGGTTCCCCTCCGTCCCTCCCGGTCCCCTCCGATCCCTCCCGTCCCTCCCGGTTTCCCCGCCACCGCCGCGCCCGGCTTCCCCGTCCGAGCGCCCCTCCGGCGTTCCCCACACGTCGTCATTCCTCCCCTCGGCCGATCATGGCAATCCTTGAGCGCTGTCACTCGTACGGGGGGCTTCCCCCGTCTGACCAGCGGGTATCTCCGAGCCTTATCCGCACATGCGTATGACGGGCCCCGCCTCCGGTGGGAGGCAAGGCCCGTCACTCGCGGCGCGTGGTGTCGCGCCGTGCGCACCCTCACCCGATAGGCGTAGGGCGGCCGTTCAGGGGCGGCCGGATCCGTCCACGCGCCGGGGTGGGCACCGGTGGGCTGATCGGACCAACGGTCAGACCGTCGCCGGCTGGGCGGGCTGCGGGCGCTGCGCCGGCGCCTCGCGGCCGCAGGCGTACGCGAGCGGGCTGATCAGCTCGGCGGCGTCCGGCAGCCAGCGGTTGAGCGCGGAGGGGGAGCGGGCCCACTGGGCGTAGCCGGTGGAGCCGATCCGGGACGGCGGGGCGATCGTCCAGTCCCCCTCGCCGCGGGCGACCAGGTCCAGCCGGCCGGGCGGCCAGCCGAGCTTGCGCAGCATCTCCGGCAGCTTGGCCGCGACCCCGGGCAGCACCAGGAAGTGCAGCCGCCGCCCGACCCGCCCCGGCGAGGCGGGCAGCACCACGACCGGCCCGAGCTGGAGGTCCATCCGCTCCATCCGGGCCAGCGCCAGGCAGCCGGCCGTCTCCGGGACGTCCAGGACGTCGAAGGACCGGCCGGTCGGCAGCAGGATCGAGGCCTGCGGCCGCTCGGTCCACCAGCGCCGCACCGCGCCGGGGCCGGCGCTCGCCTTGCGGGCCCAGTCCGCGTCCAGCGGGTGGGCGCCGGGCAGCGCGCAGCGCGGGTCTCCGCAGGAGCAGCGGGCGGGCCCGTCGCCGTCGACCAGCCAGGCGCCCGGGGTGACCTCCCAGTGGCGGTTCTCGGCGTAGTTGACGGCTTCGATCAGCAGCGGGGGCAGGCCGGCGTTCTTGCCTTGGTCGGGGGAGTCGGGGGAGTCGGGGATGTCGTCCACGCGCTGCTCAACTACCGTGTGTGGGGCTGGTTACGGCCGGGTGGGGACCGGTCGACCGCGGTCCGCCAATGTCACCCGATCCGGTTACCCGGCCCGGTCGGCGCCGGACGCCGGCCGGCTGCCGGGAGGCGGTGCGGGGCCGCGCGGACGGCCGCGGACCGGATGCGGCCCGCATCCGGACCGGCCGCCGACCGGATGGGGGTCGGGCCGGGCGCAGCGGGGGCGCACGGGAGCATTCCCCAGGGCGCAAGGGGGGTGCGGCCCGTCACCGTGGGTATCCCGCTGGCGTTGCTGATCGCTAACCTGGTGTCAGATTCCTTGGACGGTCGGACAGTCGGCAACAGATCAGCAGAATCGTCGCCCGCCGGCCGGGACCGGAGGGTGTGGGGAGGCGAAGCCCAATGGCCGCGAGACCACTCGTCGCACGACAGCCCAACGAGCGCCTGCAGCAACTGATCCAGGAGGCCGGCTGCTCCAACGCGGGGCTGGCCCGGCGGGTCAACCTCTGCGGCGCCGAGCACGGTCTGGACCTGCGCTACGACAAGACCTCCGTCGCCCGCTGGCTGCGCGGCCAGCAGCCGCGCGGGCAGGCGCCCGCCGTGATCGCCGAGGCCCTGGGCCGCAAGCTCGGCCGCAGCGTGTCGGTCGAGGAGATCGGCATGGCGGACGGCAAGAACCTCAGCTCCGGCATCGGGCTGCAGTTCGCGCCGACCCTGAACGCCGCCCTGGAGCAGGTCTGCGAGCTGTGGCGCAGCGACGTCGGCCGGCGGGACTTCCTGACCGGGGCGACGGTCGCCGCCTCGGCGCTCGTCGAGCCCAGCCGGGACTGGCTGATCACCCCGCCCGACCCGATGGTGGCCCGCGCCGGCGGCCCCCGGGTCGGCCCGACCGACGTGGCCGCGATCAAGGCCACCACCGCGATGCTGGTCGACCTGGACCACCGCTTCGGCAGCGGGCACGTGCGCCCGGTCGTGGTGCACTACCTCAACTCGGTGGTCTCCGGCCTGCTCGGCGGCGCCTACCGGGAGGAGACCGGCCGCCAACTCTTCGCCGCCGTGGCCCGGTTGACCGAACTCGCCGGCTACATGGCGGTGGACACCGGGCAGCCCGGCCTGGCTCAGCGCTACTACATCCAGGCGCTGCGGCTCGCCCAGGCCGCCGACGACCGCGGCTACGGCGGCTACGTGCTCGCCGCCTCGATGAGCCACCTCGCCGCGACCCTCGGCAACCCGCGCGAGATCGCCCAGCTCGCCCGGGCCGCCCAGGAGGGCGCCCGCACCGTCGCCACCCCGACCGCGATGGCCATGTTCTACGCCGCCGAGGCCCGCGGCCACGCCCTGCTCGGCGACGCCCGCTCCTGCGAGGCGGTGTCGGCCAGGGCGCTGGAGATGATGGAGAAGCGCCGCCCGGAGGACGACCCGGACTGGATCGCCCACTTCGACGACGCCTACCTCGCCGACGAACTCGCCCACTGCCACCGGGACCTGGAACAGGCCGGCCAGGCCGAGCACTACGCCCGCCGGGCGCTCGACCTGCACCCGCCGACCCGGGTGCGCCGCCGCGCCGTGGACCTGGTGCTGCTCGCCACGGCGCAGCTGCAGCAGCGGGACCTGGAGCGCGCCTGCGAGACCGGCGCGCAGGCGGTGCGGCTGCTCAGCGGGCTGCGCTCGAACCGGGGCGTGGAGTACCTGGACGAGTTCCGGCGCCGGCTGGAGCCCTACCGGGAGCAGCGGGTGGTGCGCGAGTTCCACGCCAGGGCGGACGCGGAGGCGGCCTGACGGCCGTCCGTGCGGGGAGCGTGAACGTTCCGCCCACGTGGTCACCCGGTGAGGCGAACCGGTAGCGTGGGCGCGACGTCCAAGGAACTGTGATGCTCCCAAGAACCGACGAGGTGTGGTCCGCCGACAGCGCGCGGTCGTGCACAGGTGAGGAATCGCGTTGAGCCAGCGCCGCTCGTACCCCAACTCGGGTGACTTCAACCTGGACGACCTGTTCCGCCCCGAGCCCGGCCAGCAGCAGGGCCAGCCCGGCCAGCCGGCCCCGCAGGCGCCGCAGGGCCAGCCGGGCCCGTACGGCTCCCCGCAGGGCCAGGTCGGGGTGCCGCCGGTGGGCCAGCCGTCCGGGCAGCCGGAGTACCTCGGCGACGGCGGGTACGCCCCGCAGCCCGGCTGGGGCGGGGCGCCGCAGCCCGGTTACGAGCCGGCGCCGGAGACGCAGCACCTGCCGCCGTACCCGGCCGCCGACCCGCACGCGGGCGGCTACCCGCAGGCCCAGCCCGGCTACGGCGTGCCGCAGCAGCAGGCCGCGCCCGGCTACCCGGGCTACCCGCAGGCCCAGCCGCAGCCCGGCTACCCGGCGCCCGGCCACCCCGGCCCGGAGCGCGTGCCGGACTACGGCCAGGACTACGGGCCGGACCACGGCCCCGGCACCGACGACACCTACGCGGGCCGGCCGGCCAAGGGCGGCCGCCCGTCCAACAAGCTGGTCCTCGGCGGCGTGGTCGCGGGCTGCGCGGCGGCCGGGATCCTGGTCGCCGTCCTGATGAGCGACGGCGACCCGAAGACCGACCCGAAGACCACTCCGGTGGCCGCGAGCAGCAGTGCCGCCCCCGGCCCGGCGACCGCCAGCGGCTCGGGCGCCGCCGTCGACCCGGCGGTGAAGGCGCAGGCGCAGCCGCTGTCGGACCTCCTGGGCACGGCGAGCGACAGCCGCAGCTCGGTGGTGTCCGCGGTCGCCTCGGTGCAGAAGTGCGACAAGCTGCCCGACTCGCAGCAGGCGCTCACGGCGGCGGCCGGGAAGCGGCGCGAGCTGCAGACCAAGCTCAGCCAGCTGAAGACGGACAAGCTGCCCGGCGGCCAGCAGCTGGTCGACCAGCTGAACGCGGCCTGGACGGCCTCGGCGCAGGCCGACGACGAGTACGCGGCCTGGGCGGGGGACGCGCAGGGCGGCTGCGACCCGAAGAAGCAGGACAACCAGCACTACAAGAACGCGGTGAACTCCAGCGGCACCGCGACCACCGCGAAGAAGCAGGCCTCGCAGCTGTGGAACACGATCGCGGGCCAGACCGGCCTGCCGACCCGCAGCGACGGCGACCTGTAGGACGGCCGGGAGCGCCGGTGGGCGGGCTGCGGCCCGCCCACCGGCGCTCCCGCGCGCGGGGCCGCGCCGCGGCTCACGCCGGGGGCTTGCCCTTGGTGAGCACCCAGCGGACGTCCACGAAGCCCGGCTGCTGCAGGGTCATCCGGCCGCCCTTGACCACCTGGTAGGTGACCCAGGTGTTGACCAGCCGGGGCGACTCGTTGCTGGGCAGCATGTTGGTGGTGCCCCAGTTCAGCGGCGGCGTGATGCCGACGTCGACGCCCTCGCCGCTGTCCAGCAGCGCGGCGATGGTCTTCCCGGTGACGTCCTTGCCGGCGGCCGTCAGCTTCTCCACCACCACCCGGAACACCTCGTACGAGACCCAGGTGGTCTGCACGCCCGGGTCGGACACGTCGATGGGCCGCCCCCCGGTGGTGTCGGAGCGCACCACGCCGCGCAGCCCGTCCCAGATCTTCGCCGACTCCGGCGGGTACCAGCTGGTGACCATGGCGCCGGCCAGCGGGCCGCTGTCGCCGCCGGTGGAGTCGACCACCGACTGCTGCACGCTGCCGATCACCGAGGCGATCCGGGTGTTCTTCGGGACCTGCCGGCGGTAGGAGTCCAGCAGGTTGCCGGTCGGCTCGGCGGTCAGGGCGCTGGTGACGCAGTTGCCCGGCTCGTCCTTGCCGATCGCCTTGCGGGCGACCTGGGTGTAGTCGCTGGACTTCTCGGGCGCCTTGACGTCCAGCAGCCTGATCCCGGCCGGCTTGAGCGCGGCGCCCAGGTAGCCGAGCAGGACGTCGCCGGCCGGGGTGTCCGGCCGCACCAGCGCGACCGCCTTGCAGCCGGCCTCGACCAGCTGGCGGCCGCTGCCGCCGATCAGGGCCGGCATGCCGCCGTCGACCGGGTAGGACAGCGGGCTGGAGAACTCGGGCTGGGAGATCCCGTACCCGCCGATCAGCGGGATGCCGGCGCGCTCCAGCACCGGCATGAAGTCGTCGCCGAACTGGCTGTACGAGCCGATGACGGCGACGGCCTTGGCGTCCACGGCCTGCTGGGCACAGGCCTTGGCGCCCTCGGACCGGTTGTGCTCGTTGCAGGTGATCACCCGCAGCCGGCGCCCGTTCAGCCCGCCCTTCAGGTTGACGTCCTTGCCGATCGCGTCGGCCAGCTCGGTCATGCCGGGCCGGTCGGCGGCGCCCGTGCCGGACGGTGCCCAGGTCATCACGACCAGGTCGGAACTGGTGGAAGCATCGGCCGGTCCGCCGCACGCGGAGGCCGAGAAGAGGGTGGGGAACAGCACCGCCGTACTGACGGCGGCGGCGATCGCGGGTCGGCGGCGCTGCCGGGCGATCGGGGGACGGGCCAGGAACGGGTCCCTTCGGCTGGTCATCGGTCTTCCCTCTCTGGGGCGCCCTCCGGCGCACCGGGGGACAAGCCAAGCCCCGGAGACACACGCCGAGAGGGCCGAAATCCGAACGATCGGCAAACGGAAGCCGAAATCCGGGTCGGTACGCGTGTAGATCGCGAGTGGAGCACGAACGGACGGGGAACGTACGATCGTTCTTCATGTCCGCCAGCACGAATTCTTCGCACCGGTCTGCCGGAAGCCCTTCTCGTCCGGGCCACCGCTCCAGCACGATGGGCGGTATGCCGCTCAACGACCTGCCCTGGTGGCGCTGGCGTGCCCGACTGCGCTCCGCGCTGCACATGCTCTCCGACCCCGGCTTCCAGCAGGAGGCCTGGCTGACCGGCCGGGACGGCTACGGCGACGTCACCGACGCCGTCTACCGGCTGGTCGAGGACACCTGGCTGGACCGCTGGTCGGCCGAGAAGTACGTCGGCGCGATCTTCCGCGACTCCACCGAGGCCGCCCTGGTGGACGTCGCGGTGCTGCGGGCCGTCCGGCTGCTGCACGAGGTCGGCGCGGACGCCCCGGCCGCCGCCTACCTCGGCCACCCGGACTGGCCGGAGACCGTCCGGGCCGCCCGCGAGGCGCACGTCGCGCTGGCCGTCAACGACGGGGACGACCCGGACGCGGCGCCCAAGTCGCTGGACGTGCTGCGGATCCTCACCCAGGTCTGACCGTCGATTCCCGCTCCGCCACCGCCCCGCCGCCCCGGTCCAGCCCGTGGGCAGCGGGGCGGCGGCCGTCCGGAATGTGACACGCTGGACCATTCACGCGCGCACGACGCAGTGCACGACCCACGCACGACCAGGACGGGATACCCCCAGTGGAACAGCAGCCGGCCAGCGCCCAGTACGTCCTCACGCTGTCCTGCCCCGACAAGCAGGGCATCGTCCACGCTGTCTCCAGCTACCTCTTCATGACCGGCTGCAACATCATCGACAGCCAGCAGTTCGGGGACGCGGACAGCGGACTGTTCTTCATGCGGGTGCACTTCTCGGCCGCCGAGCCGGTCACCGCCGACAAGCTGCGGGCCAGCTTCGCCGCGATCGGCGCCTCCTTCGGGATGGACTGGCAGATCCACTCCTCCGCCGAGCGGATGCGGATCGTCCTGATGGTCAGCAGGTTCGGGCACTGCCTGAACGACCTGCTCTACCGCACCCGGATCGGCGCCCTGCCGGTCGAGGTCGTCGCCGTGGTCTCCAACCACACCGACCTGCGGGACCTGACCGAGAGCCACGGCGTCCCCTTCCACCACATCCCGGTCACCAAGGACACCAAGGCCGAGGCCGAGCAGCAGCTGCTCGACCTGGTGGCCAAGGAGGACGTCGAACTGGTCGTGCTGGCCCGGTACATGCAGGTACTCTCCGACCAGCTGTGCACCGAGCTGTCCGGCCGGGTGATCAACATCCACCACTCCTTCCTGCCGAGCTTCAAGGGCGCGAAGCCGTACCACCAGGCGCACGCCCGCGGCGTGAAGCTGATCGGCGCCACCGCCCACTACGTCACCGCCGACCTCGACGAGGGCCCGATCATCGAGCAGGAGGTGGCCCGGGTCACCCACGACGTCAGCCCGGACCAGCTGGTCGCGCTCGGCCGGGACGTCGAGTGCCAGGCGCTGGCGCGCGCGGTGAAGTGGCACAGCGAGCACCGGGTGCTGCTGAACGGGAGCCGGACGGTCGTCTTCGCCTGACGGCCGTCCCCGCCGGGCGCGCTATGGCCGTCCCCGCTCGGCGCGCTACGGCCGCGACAGCAGCGGCAGGGCGTGCAGCACCTCGCGGACCGCGGCCCGGTCGCCGTGCGCGCCGACCGGCAGCCGGTCCGGGTCGCGGTGCGCGGCGGCCAGCTGGCACAGCTCCAGCGCGTCCAGCACCATCGTCGCCACCGGCTCCCCGCCGGCCGGCCCCGCGTCCGGCCCGTCCAGCGGCACCAGCCACTCGCCGGCCGCCGGGCCGTCCACCATCAGCCGCAGCCGCCGCCCGCCCGGCTCCCCGGCCGGACCGGCGGCGGGGGCGCCGGCGTACTCGGGCCGGGCCGCCCGCAGCCCGGCCAGCGCGCCGGGGAGCAGCCGGACGGTCAGGTCCACCATCTGCCGCAGGTGCTGCGGCGCCGGCGGGTCGTACGGGTAGGCGACCGCGCGGGCCACGTCCTCGCCGTGCACGTAGCACTCCAGGGCGCGGTCCACGAAGGCGTCGCGCAGCGGCAGCACCGCGAAGCCCAGGTCGACCGGGGTGCTGCCCTGCGGGGCCAGCGCGGCGCTGCGCACCAGGTCGTGCGCGTGCCGGCGCCAGCGGGCCCGCACCGCGCCCGGCGGCTGCCCGGCCTGCTCGGCGACCAGCCGCGCGGTGCGCGCCGCGATCCCCGCGTACGGGCCGCCCTGCGGCGGGACCCGGGGAGCGAGGGACGGGCCGGTGGCGTCCTGCGGCGGCACCCGGGGCTCCGGCGCCGGGGACGGCGGGCTGCCCTGGGCGGCCGGGACGGGGTCGGGCAGGCCGAGGGCGAGCGCCAGCAGCCCGTCCACGGCGGTCAGGTGGCTCAGCACCTCGGCCGGGCGCAGGTGCTCGGTGCCGCCGTGCCAGGGCAGTTCGGCCACCTCCTGCCACTCCTGCGGGCCGAGGTCGCGCAGCAGCGCGTCGAGCTTCGCGGTCTCCGCGGTGTACGGCAATCCCCAGGCGGGGACGGGCAGTTCGGCCGGGCGGCGGGTCAGGCACCAGTCCAGCACCTGCTGGCGCAGCGAGCCGGGCTGGTCCAGCGGCTCGTCGAGGGCGAGCCAGCCGGCCGCCTCGCGCAGCCGGGCGGCCTCCTCGGCGCACTCCGGGCAGGTGCGCAGGTGCCGCTCCAACTCGGCGGCCTCGTGCGGCGGGCAGGCGCCGAGGGCCCAGGCGCCGAGCAGCGAGCGCAGGGCGTCGTGCCGGTCGTCGGTGGTCGTCACGTGCCCCCGTCCCCCTCGTCCCGGCGGCCCCCGCCGTCCCCGGGCCGCCCGCCGTCCGTGTGCCGCCCGCCGTCCGGCTCGTGGGGCCGGTCGGGGCGGGTGGCGTCCTCGGCCAGTTCGGTGGCCAGCAGGGCCAGGCCGAGCCGCATCCGCTGCTTGGCGGCCTGCTCGCTGATGCCGAGCAGCCGGGCCGTCTCCTGGTAGGTGCGGCCGTCGTAGTAGGTCACGGCGATCGTCTCACGCAGCGCGGTGGGCAGGGAGTCGACCACGAACTGCACGCGCGCGGCGGCGGCGACGGCGCGGATCTCCTCCTCGGCGTCCCGCTCGGCTCCCGGGGTTCCCGGGGCTCCTGAGGGGTCGTCGGCCGGGCCGCCCGCCGTCCAGGCGGGGACGAGGTCGGCGGCGCGCTGGGCCCGCAGCCGTTCCACCGCGCGGCGGTGGGTGAGGGCGCCGAGCCAGGAGCGCAGCGAGCCCTGGGCGGGGTCGAAGTCCTCGGGGTGCTCCCAGACGTGGGCGAAGACCTCCCGGGTGAGCCGGGCGGCGGCGGCCTGGTCGCCGAGGATGCGGCCGGCCAGGCCGTGCACCATCGGCGAGAGCTGGTCGTAGAGTTCGCCGAGCGCGGTCTCCTCGCCTCGGGCGAGGCGGCGCTGCAACCGCTCGTCCCAGCGCGGGGTCTCGTCCGGGGCGGCCATCGGGAACCACCCTCTCCTGCCCGGGTTCGCTGGCTTACTCCACGGTATCTTGCGGCCGGTCCGCGATGGGAGGGAATCCGGCAAGAACGGAACCGGCTCTCGCGGATCGGTGCCCCGTCGCCGGCCCCGTCGCCGGCCCCGTCGCCGGCCGGCGACGCCGGGGGTCCTCGGGCGTTGCCGCCGCCGGGCCGGCGGATCGTCACATGGTGGGACAGTCCGCTGGTGGGACGGTCCGGCGATGCCGCTGTTCGAGATCGGCTGGACATATGTCGCACGGGTGGTTCGCGAGTGGCGGCGGTGGCACGGGGGGTGTGCGGCGGTAGGTTCCGGTCTGCGGGAAACCCGGCCGGTCGGCCCGGGCCGGACGAGCGCCGGTGCGAGGCTCGCGAGAGTGAACGGGACAGTATGCACTGCCCTGTCCCCCGATCGCTGGAATATGCCCGAAGCGCTTGCTGCGGCCCGTCCGCCCGCTCATTCTGAGGCGAGTTCGTGCCGCGGCCGGTGTGCGGCGGACAAGGTGGCGCGGACGAGCCGACGTGGGCGGGCAGGCCGGGCGGGCGCCCGGGCGGGACGGCCCGGGTGTCACCGGGCGAGGTGCGAGGACCCGCCGGCCGGCCGATCCGGCCCGATCGGGACATGGCCGAACTGCGAGTGCAGGTGGTGGAGCGGTGCAGGTTCTTCAGGTGCAGCTGGCGGTGCAGGCGGACCCGGCCGAGGTGGGCCGGGCCCGCCGGTGGGTGCGGTCGCGGCTGTTGAACCACGGGGTGGACCCGGACGCGCCGATGGCCGAGACGGTGGTGCTGGTGGTCTCCGAGCTGGTCACCAACGCCGTGGTCCACACGGGCTGTCCGGCCGTGCTGCGGCTGTGCCTGCCGGTCGTCGGGGCCGGCCCGGCGGGCGGCGAGCCGGTCGGCCCGCTGCGGGTGGAGGTCGCCGACGCGAGCACCTGTCCGCCGGCCCCCCGGCACGCCGGGGCGGACGAGAACGCGACCAACGGGCGCGGGCTGGAACTGGTCGAGCTGCTCTGCGAGCGCTGGGGCTGGTACCCGGACGGCTCGGGCAAGCGGGTGTGGTGCGAGATCGGCGCGGACGCCCGGCCGGTGGACCCGCTGGCCGACGTGGACTGGGCGGCCCTGGCGCAATAGCGGCTGCCGGAGTGCGGGCCCGCGGCCGGTGACGATCACCCGGCCGAAAGGTGACGCAACCATTCCGAATTTCCGACAACCCATTGACGTGACGTATCCGACTGATCACGCTTGGGTCCGGCTCTCCGTTGCGAGGGGACGCCGAGGGGACGTCCGTCCGCCGCCACGGTGCTGCTGTTCAGGGGGAACGCGTCAGCAGGGGGAGCCGTGGACCGCCGGAGGCGGGCCGCTCCTCGGCGAACGCGGAGGGTGCGACCCGGGTCCAGGACTCGAGCGTCGCGGTCGGACGGCGGCCCGTGACGCCGCGCGCGGGGGGTGCGCGGCCGGGCACCGTCCGATCCCGTACGTCCTGATGCCGCCGGGGGCGGTCCGGGGGTGGCCCCGGGGCGGCCCGCGGACGGCGGATTCCGGCCAACCGTCCAGGCTCTTCCCAGGCTTCACCCAGAGACGCTTCACGCAACGGGTGCCTCAGGAGGCGCGCGGCACCCCGGGGTCGGCCCGGAAGGTCCGCCGGTAGGCGCTCGGCGCGACGTCCAGCCGGCCGCGCAGCTGCAGCCGCAGCGAGGCGGCGGTGCCGAAACCGGACTCCCGGGCGACCTGGTCGATGCTCAGGTCGGTGCGCTCCAGCAGCTGCCGGGCCCGCTCGGCGCGCTGCACGGTGATCCACTGCCCGGGGCTGGATCCGGTCTCCTCGCGGAAGCGCCGGGTGAAGGTCCGCACGCTCATGCCCGCCCGGTCGGCGAGCTGCCTGAGCGCCAGCGGCCGGTCCAGGTGCTCCAGCGCCCAGGCGCGGACGGCGGAGGTGCCCTGGCCGGTGGCGGCCGGCGGGCTCGGCGCCTCGACGTACTGCTTCTGGCCGCCCTCGCGCCACGGCGGCACCAGGCAGTTGCGGGCCACCGCGTTGGCCACCGCGCTGCCGTGGTCGCGGCGCACCACGTGCAGGCACAGGTCCACCCCGGCGGCCACCCCGCCGGAGGTGAGGACGTCGCCGTCGTCGGTGTAGAGCACGTCCGGATCCAGCAGCACCCGCGGGAACAGCTGCGCGAACCGCTCGGTGTAGCGCCAGTGCGTGGTGGCCGGGCGGCCGTCCAGCAGCCCGGCGGCGGCCAGCAGGAAGGAGCCGGTGCAGATCGACATCAGCCGGGCGCCCGGCCGGATCCGGGCCAGCGCGGCGGCCAGCTCGGGGGTGAAGGCGGCGTCCACCGCGTCCGGGCTGGAGTCGGCGGACGCCGGGATCACCACGGTGTCCGCCCGCTCCAGCAGCTCCGGCCCGTGGTCGACGGCGATCCGGAAGTCGGCGCTGGTGGCGACCGGGCCGCCGTCCAGGGTGCAGGTGGCCACCCGGTACAGCCGGTTGCCGTCCGGGTCCTTGGCGGTGCCGAAGATCCGTGCCGGGATGCCGAGTTCGAACGCGATCACGCCGTCCAGGGCGAGCACCGCGACCAGGTGCGTCATGCCGTTCCCTCCCGAGTGCGGTGGCCGGGGCGCGCGCCGGTGCGCTGGCCGGTGCGCTGGCCGGTGCGCTGGCCCGGGTCATGGTAGCCCGGGTGGTGGCCCGATTTTTGCGAAAGCTGTCATTCAGGCCACTCGTCGCGGCCCCGGCGCCTCGGGAGACTCGTCCGTGTGACCGAACGCAGCGCCTCCGCCCCCACCGCCGCACCCCCGACCGCACCCCTCACCGACCGTTCCGGCGCCGACCGTTCCGGCGACCGCTCCGCCCGCCGCCCCCGGGTGCACTACGCCTGGGTGGTGGCCGCCGTCGCCCTGCTCGTGCTGCTCGGCTCGGCCGGCTTCCGCTCCACGCCCAGCCTGATGATGGACGCCCTGCACAACGAGTTCGGCTGGTCGAACGGGACGATCTCCAGCGCCACCTCCGTCAACCTCACCCTCTACGGCCTCACCGCCCCCTTCGCCGCCGCCCTGATGGACCGCTTCGGCGTCCGGCTGGTCGTGGTCTGCGCCCTGCTCACCATCTCGATCGGCGCCGGCCTCACCATGCTGATGCGCCAGCCCTGGCAACTCGTGCTCTGCTGGGGCGTGTTGGTGGGCCTCGGCAGCGGCTCGATGGCCGGCGCCTTCGCCACCACCATCACCGGCCGCTGGTTCCAGGCCCGCCAGGGCCTGGTCACCGGGGTGCTCACCGCCGCCGGCGCGGCAGGCAATCTGGTCTTCCTGCCGGTCGGCGCCTGGCTGGTCGAGCAGCACGGCTGGCGCTCGGCCGTCGTCGTGGTCTCGCTCGCCGCCTGCGCCGTCGCCGTGCCCGTCCTCCTGCTGATGCGCGAACGCCCCGCCGACCTCGGCCTGCTCCCGTACGGCGCCACCGAGGCCCCGCCCGCCCCCGTGCAGGACGGCCGGGCGATCGCCCGCTCGCTGCGGGTGCTGCGCGACGCCGCCCGCACCCGGGCGTTCTGGCTGCTGGCCGGCTCCTTCGCGATCTGCGGCGCCACCACCGCCGGCCTGGTCGGCACCCACTTCATCCCGGCCGCGCACGACCACGGCATGCCCGTCACCACCGCCGCGAGCCTGCTCGCCCTGATCGGCCTCTTCGACGTGGCCGGCACCGTGTTCAGCGGCTGGCTCACCGACCGGGCCGACTCCCGGCTGCTGCTCACCGTCTACTACGGACTGCGCGGGCTGTCCCTGCTCCTGCTGCCGCAGCTGTTCGCCGGCTCGCTGCAGCCGCCGATCCTCGCCTTCGTGATCTTCTACGGCCTGGACTGGGTCGCCACCGTGCCGCCGACCGTCGCGCTGTGCCGGCGGAACTTCGGCGAGGACGCCCCGATCGTCTTCGGCTGGGTGCTCGCCAGCCACCAGATCGGCGCCGCCGTCGTCGCCGGGCTGGCCGGGCTGGCCCGGGACGCGCTCGGGAACTACGACCTCGCCTGGTACGGCGCCGGCGGGCTGTGCGTGGTCGCGGTCGGGCTCTGCCTCGCGCTGCGCGGCGGGCGGGCGGCGGCCCCGGCCGCGGCCTGAGCGGATCCGGCCGGTGCGGACCGTGGGGCTGGTGAGGCCGGTGGGGCTTCCGTGAGGTCGGAGCCCCGGTCCAAGGTCCGCGCCATGGCGCTCACCTTCACCCTGGACCCGAAGCTCGACCCCGACCTCAAGGCGGCGGTCGTCCGGCTGTGGACGGACGTGAGCAACGCCGGCGGCGCGGTCGGCTTCGTCCCGCCGGTCACCGAGGACGACGTGTGGGACACCGCCGACCACCAGTTCGCCGGGGTCGAGCCGGACGGCCCGGACCGGCTGCGGGTCGCCCACGAGAGCGACACCGGCCGGCTCGCCGGGGTGCTGTTCTTCGAGTCCATGCGCTTCGACCTGATGGAGCACTGGCGGATGCTCAAGCGGGTCATGGTGCACCCCGACTTCCAGGGCCGCGGCTACGGCGCCGACCTGCTCGCCGAGGCCGAGCGGGTCGCCCGGGCCTGGGGCCTGGAGGCGCTGCGGCTGACCCTGCGCGGCGGCCAGGGCCTGGAGCGCTGCTACGCCCGCTGCGGCTACCAGGAGGTCGGCCGGGTGCCGGCCGCGATCCGGGTCGCCCCCGGCGAGGACCGGGACGACGTCACCATGTGGCTCGACCTGCGGTGACGCACCGCCGGCCGGGCGTCCGGCGGCCCCGCTCCGGGTGACCCGTTCCCCCCGCCGGCCGTCGGGCATGCTTCACTGGGAGGCCGGCCCCGCCCCCACGCCCAGCGAGAAGGAAGTGTTCCAGTGAGCAGCAACGGCCAGGAGAAGTCGCACGCCACGCTCCGCTACACCTCCCTGCGGGTCAGCATCTTCCTCGGCTGCCTGCTGGTGGCGCTGCTGCTCGGCCACTTCGGGATCATCCCGGTCAGTGGCGAGGCCGGTGTGATCTTCCTGTTCCTGCTGGCCGCGCTCGCCTCCGCGCCGCTCAGCTACGCGCTGCTGAGCAAGCAGCGCGACGAGATGTCCGCCCAGATCAGCACCAAGGTCTCCGGGATGCGCAGCCGCACCGCCGAGCGGATCGCCGCGCAGAACGCCGAGGAGGACGCCGCCGACGAGGCCGCCCGCGCGGACGCGGCGCGGCAGAGCTGACCCCGGCCGGACCCCCGCCCTTGCCCGCCACCGACTCCGGGACGCCGACGGCCGACTCCGGGACGCCCACGGCCGACTCCGGTGCGCCGAGCGCCGACTCCGGTGCGGCCGGCGCCGACTCCGGCGCGCCCGCCGGGAGCACGGCCGGGACCTGGCCGCCGCCCGCGCGCCGGCCCACCGGGCGGGACGTGGCCCGGCTCGCCGGGGTCTCCCAGGCCACCGTGTCCCTGGTGTTCTCCGGCTCCGAGGCCGGCCGCCGGGTCTCCGAGGCCACCCGGGAACGGGTCCGGCAGGCCGCCGACAGCCTCGGCTACCGCCCGCAGGCCGCGGGCCGGCAGCTGCGGCTCGGCCGCAGCGGGATGATCATGCTGGCGGTGCCGAACCTGCAGGGCCCGTTCTTCGGCCGGGTGCTGCAGGGCGTCCACCAGGAGGCCGGCCGGCACGGCCTGGCGGTCGTGGTCAGCTCCGGCTGGGGCAGCGCCACCCTCGCCGAGGCCGCCACCGCCGGCCGCTTCGACGGCCTGCTGATCTGCTCCCCGGACGACAGCCAGCTCGGTGAGCTGCCCGCCGACACCCCCGCCGTCTTCCTGGACGCCGACCCCGGCACCGACCGGGCCCGCCCGACCGTCGAGCTCGACGTGGCCGGCGGCATGCGCGCCGCCGTCGAGCACCTGGCCGCCCTCGGCCACCGCCGGATCGGCCACCTGCGCTCCACCCACGCCGCCTACACCTTCCGCCGCCGGCAGGCCGCCTTCGAGCAGGCCGTGCGCGAACTCGGCCTGGACGTGGTGGAGTTGGGCGTGAGCCTGAACGACGGCCATGCCGCCGCCCGGATCGTCGCCGGGCAGCTGCTGGAGCGGGCGGACCACCCGCGCGCCGTGGTCTGCGACGACGACGTGGTCGCCTCCGGGGTCTACCAGGCCGCCGCCGAACGGGGGTTGCGGGTGCCGGACGACCTGTCCGTGGTCGGCATGGACAACGTCACGGTCGCCGCGCTGCTCGCTCCGCCGCTGACCACCGTGGACCTGCCCGGCGAGGAGCTGGGACGGGCGGGCGCGGCGGCGCTCGCGGCCCTGCTGCACGGCGAACCGGTGCCGCCGGTACCGCCGTTGGCCACCTCGCTGGTGCTGCGCGCCTCCACCGCGCCCGGGTAGCCGGGCCCGATTCCGTCGCCGGCTCGCCGGCTCGCCATCCCGCCGGCTCGCCATCCCGTCATCCCGTCATCCCGCCGACCGGCCGACCGGCGGACCGGACGCAGCGGACCGCGCCCGCCGGGCCAGACCCCCGGCGGGCGCGGTCGTTCGTGGGGTGGGTCAGCCCACCGGGACGGGCTGCGCCACCGGCGCGAGCGGGGCCGTGCCGAGCCGGCCCCGGGCGGCGAACAGCAGCAGCCCGCCGAGCGCGATCCCACCGGCCGCGCACAGCGCCACCGGGCCCAGCGGGCCCTCCGCGAGCTTGCCGGAGACGGCGTAGCCGAGCGAGTTGCCGGTCGCGAAGAGTGTCACCAGCCAGGCGAAGGCCTCGGTGACCGTCCCGGTCGGCGCCAGCTCGGCGACCAGCACGAAGGCGGCCGCCAGCAGCGGGGCCAGCCCGATCCCGGAGAGGAAGGCCAGCGCCGCCATCGGGTACGGGCCGGGCAGGGTGACCAGCGGCAGGTAGGTGGCGGCCATCGCGAGCGCCATCAGCCAGGTGCGGGTGGCGGTGCTGCGCCGCCAGGCGACCGCGCCGTAGGCGAGCGCGCCGAGCAGGCCGCCGAGCGCGGCCAGCGCCAGCAGGGTTCCGGCGCCGCCCGGCAGGGCGTTGGGGTGCCGCTCGGCGTAGGCGATGAACAGCACGTTCTGCGCGCCGACCGCCCAGCCGGCCCCGGCCAGCCCGACCAGCAGCAGCACCAGACCGGGGGAGCGCAGCGGCCCGAGCAGTCCGGCGGACTGCTCCCGGGCAGGGGCGCGCCAGGCGCGGGCGGGCCCGGTGGTGGCGACGATCAGCGCCCCGGCCAACCCCAGCCCGGCGGCCACCCAGAGCGCGGCGACCGGGCTGAACAGGCCGGAGATCGCGGCGACGGCGAGCGGCCCGGCGACGTAGAGGATCTGCTGGGAGGCGGAGTCGAAGGCGTACGCGGTGTCGAGCTGCTCCTCGTCGACGACGTCCGGCCACAGCGAGCGCAGGCACGGCTCCAGCGGCGGCATGGCGAGGCCCGCGATCGCGGCCCCGAGCGGCGCGGCGAGGGCGGAGCCGGGGTCGAGGGCGAGCAGCGCGTACCCGCCGCCGGCGACCACGGCGGCGGCGAGCAGGACGCGGGGCTGTCCGGTGCGGTCGACGATCCGGCCGAGCACCGGTCCGCCGATGGCGGCGGCGATCGCGTAGGCGGAGGTGGCCAGCCCGATCCGGCCGTACGGGACCCCGGCGTCGCGCAGGGCGAGGGCGATGACCAGGGCGGTCATGCCGGCGGGCAGGCGGCCGAGCAGCGTGCCGAGCAGGAGTCGGGTGACGTGCGGGGCGCGGAGCAGGGCGAGGTAGCCCATCGGCGGTCCTTCTCCGATGCGTGGCGGGTGGGCAGGGGTGGTGTGACGACCAAGTTATACGTATAACTGCTCGTCGGTCAACGCCATCTCAAACAAGTACTTTGAACATCTCAAACCTTTACTGCTAACGTGTCGGCCATGACAGCCTCAGACGCACTGCGGATGCACGGCCCGGGCCAGCTGCCCGACGCCGCCCGCCCGTGCGCTCTGACCGGTGCTGTGGACAGCCCGCGCCGTTGTCGCGCCATGAGCTGCACCGACCTCAGCTGTATCGGGGCGGCACGCCCCTGACCGGGGCCGCGACCCCTTTCCCGTCCGGCCACCGCGCGCCGTGCCGCCGTCCCCGCCCCACCCCTCACCGTCAGCAACGCCCTCCCCCGGAGTAGCACCCCCATGTCCACAGCGCCCGAGGCGACCCCGTCGCCGTCCGTGCTCGCCCGCATCCGCAAGACACCGTTCTGGGTGCAGATCGTCGCCGGCCTCCTGCTCGGCGTCGGCCTCGGCTACCTGGCCCGCGCCGCCGACATCTCCTGGCTGGCCACCACCCTGGAGACCATCGGCAAGATCTTCGTCCAGCTGCTCAAGCTGGCCGTCCCGCCGCTGGTGTTCACCGCGATCGTGGTGAGCGTCGCCAACCTGCGCAACGTCACCAACGCGGCCCGCCTGGCCACCCGCACGCTGCTCTGGTTCATGATCACCTCGCTGATCGCGGTCGGCATCGGCCTCGGCCTGGGCCTGCTCACCGACCCGGGCCGGGGCACCGACCTCAAGACCGAGGGCCTCAAGGCGCTCGACTCCAAGGGCACCTGGATCGACTTCCTGACCGGGATCTTCCCGACCAACATCGTCGACGCCTTCGCCAAGGTGAACGTGCTGCAGATCGTCTTCATGGCGGTCGTCGTCGGCGCCGCGATCATCAAGCTCGGCGCCAAGGCCGAGCCCGTCCTCAAGCTCAGCGAGTCCGTGCTGGAGCTCACCCAGACCGCCCTGTGGTGGGTCATCCGGCTCTCGCCGCTCGGCACCCTCGGCCTGATCGGCAAGTCCGTCGCCAAGTACGGCTGGGACCTGCTCAAGCCCTTCGCCACGCTGACCCTCGACATCTACGTCGGCTGCGCGCTGGTGCTGTTCGTCGTCTACTCGCTGGTGCTGCGCTTCGCGGCCGGGCTCAACCCGCTGCACTTCTTCAAGGGCGCCTGGCCCGCCATCCAGCTGGCCTTCGTCTCCCGCTCCTCGGTCGGCACCCTGCCGGTCACCCGCCGCGTCACCGAGCGCCTCGGCGTTCCGAGCGAGTACGCGTCGTTCTCCGTCCCGTTCGGCGCCACCACCAAGATGGACGGCTGCGCCGCGGTCTACCCGGCCATCGCCGCGATCTTCGTCGCCCAGGTCTACAACATCGACCTCGGCATCAAGGACTACATCCTGATCGCCTTCGTCTCGGTCGTCGGCTCCGCCGCCACCGCGGGCCTCACCGGTGCGATCGTCATGCTGACGCTGACCCTGTCCACCCTGGGCCTGCCGCTGGAGGGCGTCGGCCTGCTGCTCGCCATCGACCCGATCCTGGACATGATGCGCACCGCCACGAACGTCGCCGGCCAGGTGGTCGTGCCGGTCGTGGTCGCCGCCCGCGAGGGCATCCTCGACCGCGAGGCCTACGACCACCCGCATGGCGACCTGCTCGACGAGCCGGCTGCCGTCGAGGCCACCGCCCCGGCGCCGGCCGGTGCGAAGGCCGCCGTCGCGGCCTGACACGGGGTCGCGGCCGACCCGAGCCCGGCGCGGGCCCTCTCACCGATCGATCGGATCGGGGAGAGGGCCCGCGGCGTCTCATCCGTTGTCGAACGATATCTGGCCGACGATGTCCGTCCGCACGTTGTTGCGTGCCGCTTCGGCGGTGGGTCCGTCCGCCGAATACGCGCTGACACAGACCCAGGCGCCGGACGGGATGCCGTCTCCGCCTTCCACCGGGGCGCAGGCGACACTGACGATCACGTCGTCGTTTCCGCCGACCGTGTTGAAGTTGTCGTCCGTCAGCCAGACGGTGTAGCCCTGGTCGGACATGGCCTTCCTGGCCATGGACAGGGCGGTCGGCACAGAAGCCGCCTTCGGGAACGTTCCCCATTGCACGTACATGGCCGCTCACATTCCTTCGACAGTCGCGGTCGCTGAAAGGGCGCCAGGGCCGTCGCAGGAGGGTGCGGGGCGGCCTGGCGCCCGCACACGTCTGTGTCTCAAGTGTGCGCCGCCCGACCGGCCGTCGCACATCCGGCCGGAATTCCGTCAATTCGCCGTGCCGTGCGCCTGACGGGCGCTCGGTGGCCGAAAACCGGCTGGTGGCCGAAAAGCGCGGGAAGAACTGCCGGTAAAAGCCCGGACCCGAACCGATCATCGGTTCGGGTCCGGGTCTTTCGCGTTTCCTCCCCGCCTTTTCGTCCGTGCCGCTCGGGCGCGGTGGAAAAGGCAGGGGGCCCGCCGCGATGGGCAGGCCCCCTTGGGTGCTGCTCTTGTGCTCATGGTGACGGCTGTCGGGAGCCGCCGGCGGACCCGAAGGGGTCCCGAGCGATCAGAACATCAGAGGATGGTCAGACGGCGGTGACGTTCTCCGCCTGCGGGCCCTTCGGGCCCTGGGTGACGTCGAAGGTGACCGCCTGGTTCTCCTCCAGCGAACGGAAGCCGTTCGCGTTGATGGCGGAGTAGTGGACGAAGACGTCGGGGCCGCCGCCCTCCTGGGCGATGAAGCCGAAGCCCTTCTCAGCGTTGAACCACTTGACGGTTCCCTGAGCCATGCCGTTCTCCTTGCGATGCGTGTCGGGGGCCACACCGTGTGGTCCCCGGTCCGCTGCGCTGATCGCCCTGCCTTCGGACGAGTCCGAAGTTTTTCGATATTGCTGAAAAACTACAAAAAGCCCGCGGTTACATGCTCCGCAGGCTTCAAGTACTGCAAGGGGAATCAAACTGCAACTGAGGGCAACGCTAGCATGCGGCCGCTGTGACGACCAGGGGTGACTTGTGGCGCGGACGGCGCGTGTCGTAAGGCCTCCAGAGGTGTTTCGCCAGGCCCCCCGGGCGGGTGTGGCGAGGCCGGATCCGCAGGTCGCGGGGCGGTCGCGGGGTGCCGGCGGCGCGTGTCGCGAGGCCCGCCGCCGGGCCCCGCCGACCCCGGGCATACGCTGCTGAGTAGCCGTACGAACAGCAAGGGAGCGGCACAGTGGCAGCACCGGACGCGCACTCACCGGAGCACTCGGAGCCTTCCGAGCCCTCGAAGCCCTCGGACCCCTCGGACCCCTCGAAGCCCCCGGCGTCGGAGCAGGACGCACCGATCAGGCCGCGCGTCGGCCACATCCAGTTCCTGAACTGCGTCCCCCTCTACTGGGGCCTCGCCAGGACCGGCAACCTGCTCGACCTGGACCTCACCAAGGACACCCCGGAGAAGCTGAGCGACCAGCTCGTCGACGGCTCCCTCGACATCGGGCCGATCACCTGCGTGGAGTACCTGCGCAACGCCGACGACCTGCTCATCCTGCCCGACATCGCGGTCGGCAGCGACGGCCCCGTGATGTCCTGCCACATCGTCAGCAAGGTGCCGCTCGCCGACCTCGACGGCCGCCGGGTCGCCCTCGGCTCCACCAGCCGCACCTCCGTCCGGCTCGCCCGGCTGCTCCTGGAGGAACGCGAGGGCGTGCGCCCCGACTACTTCAGCTGCCCGCCCGAACTCGGCCAGATGCTCGCCGAGGCCGACGCCGCCGTCCTGATCGGCGACCCGGCGCTGCGCGCCCACCTCGGCCAGGCCGCCGACCTCGGCCTCACCGTCCACGACCTCGGCGCGATGTGGAAGGAGTGGACCGGCCTGCCGTTCGTCTTCGCCGTCTGGGCCGTGCGCCGCGAGTTCGCCGAGCGCCGCCCCGAACTGACCGCGGCCGTGCACCGGGCCTTCCTGGAGTCCCGCGACCTGTCGCTCGTCGAGGCCGCCAAGGTCGCCGAGCAGGCCGCCCGCTGGGAGACCTTCGGGGCCGACGTGCTGGAGAAGTACTTCAGCGAGGCGCTCGACTTCTCGCTCGGCGAGCGGCAGCTCGCCGGGATCGCCGAGTTCGCCCGGCGGGTCGCGCACGACAGCGGCTTCGCGCCGGACGTGGCGGTGCGGCTGCTGGAGCCGGTGGCGCTGCCGGTCGCGGCCCCGGTGGTGTAGCCGGTCGTCGGGCCGCCTCCGGGCCGCCGGTTTTCCGGGCCGCCCGGGCCTGCTGGGCCGCCCGGGTCCTCCGGGGGCTCGGGCGGTCCGGGTGTCGGGGCGGGCGCGGGGGTGGCCCGGCCCGGTACGGTCTGCTCCCGGAGCGGGTCCGCTCCCGGCGCCCGAGCGGCGACGGCGACGGCTACCGCGCACGCGAGGGCGCGGGGCGAGGGGAGCGTGCGGGCATGCGGGCACTGGGGGCGGACGACCCGCGCCGGGTCGGCGCGTACCGGCTGCTGCGGCGGCTGGGCGCAGGCGGAATGGGCCGCGTCTACCTCGGCCGCACGGCCGGCGGGCGCACCGTCGCCGTCAAGGTGGTGCGCGGCGAACTCGCCGACGACGCCGAGTTCCGCGCCCGGTTCCGGCAGGAAGTGGCCGCCGCCCGGCGCGTCGGTGGCGCCTGGACCGCGCCCGTCCTCGACGCCGACACCGAGGGCGAACAGCCCTGGGTCGCCACCGGCTACGTGGCCGGCCCCGCGCTCGGCACCGCCGTCCAGGACTTCGGCCCGCTGCCCGAACCCGCCGTGCGCGCCCTCGGCGTCGGACTCGCCGGGGCGCTGCAGCACGTCCACGGGCTCGGGCTGGTGCACCGGGACGTCAAACCGTCCAACGTGCTGCTGACCCTGGCCGGGCCGCGGCTGATCGACTTCGGCATCGCCCGCGCGCTCGACGCGACCAGCGGCCTCACCCAGTCGGGGTACGTGGTCGGCTCACCCGGCTTCATGTCGCCCGAACAGGCGAACGGTCAGACCGCGGGCCCGTCCGGCGACGTCTTCTCGCTCGGCGCCGTCCTCGCCTTCGCCGCCACCGGGGTCCACCCCTTCGGGGAAGGCGTCAGCGCGGCCGTTCTTCTGTACCGGGTGCTGCACGAGGAACCCGACGTCGCCGGGCTCGCCGAGCCGCTGCGCGGGATCGTCCTGGCCTGCCTCGCCAAGGACCCGACCGCCCGACCCACCCCGCGGCAGCTGCGGGACCGGCTCGACCCGGACGGCGCCGCCGCCACCCGGCTCGGGCAGGGCGGATGGCTGCCGCCCGCGCTGGCTGCGGCGGTGGGGCGCAGCGCGGTGGCGCTGCTGGACCTGGAGGGGGAGGAGCCGGACGGCCCCGGGGCCGACGAGGCCGCGGGGACGGCGCCGCCGACCTCCGTGACCGGGGGCGGGGTGTTCGGGCCGCCGGAGGCCGTCGCGGATGTGCCGGTCGTCGCGGTGGTGCCGCCGGTGATGGCGCTGCCGGCGCCGGAGTCGGCGGTGCCGGAGTCGGCGGTGCTGGAGTCGCCGGTCGTGCCGTTGGACGGGGCGGGGCGTCCGCGGGCGGGGCGGTCGCGGGCGGGGCGGAGGATCGCCGGGGCGGCGCTGGGGGTGGCGGTGCTCGCGGGCGGCGGGTACGGGCTCTATGCGGGGCTGCACCAGGACGAGCCGGTGGGGCCGGTCGCGGACCCGACGGCGTCCGCGAGCCCGGGGGCCACCGGGCCGTTGCCGGCGCCGTCGCCCTCCCGGCCGGACGGGGCGTCCGCGTCCCCGATGGTGTCCCCTTCTACGGGGGCCACGACGGGGGCCACGACGGGGACCGGTACGGGAACCGCCACCGGAGCGCCCGCGGCCTCCGGGACGGGCGGGCCGAGCGCGGTGCCGGCCGCGTTCCTCGGCACCTGGCGCGGGGAGATGGCCACCGAGAAGGGCCTGGCCGCCGGGACCACCACGGTCACCGTCCACCCCGGCGCGATCGGGCAGGAGAGCACCACCAGCCGCAACGCCCTCACCGGCCTGTTCTCGATCAGCTGCGAGGGCGCCTGGACGCTCAAGTCGGTCTCCGACGGCAAGCTCGTGTTCCAGTCCCGGCTGGTCCACTCCTCGATCCCCGGCGCCTGCACCAGCGGCTCCAACGCGGAGACGCTCACCCTGCAGACCGACGGCACGATCCGCTTCAGCTCCGCCGACCCGGCGGCCGGGAACCCGGCCGGCACCCTGCACAAGGTGGACGGGACGACGCCGGGCACGGGCGCGGCGGGCTGACGCGGGCGCCCGAAATCAGCTGGCGTAGGCTGGTTCGGCCGTACCCGGACGCACCGTCGTCCAGTGCCCGAGCAGTGCCCGAGCAGCGTCCGAGTGGTATCCGAGTGGTATCCGAGAGAGAGAAGGCCGACAGGTGACCGAGATCGCAGCGACCACCCTCGATGCGTCCAGCACCGACCTGCAGGCCGTGCTCGACCGCGCCGCCGCCGGCGGCCGGATCACCCCGGAGGAGGCGCTCGACCTCTACCGCTCCGCGCCGCTGCACGCCCTCGGCTCCGCCGCCGACACGGCGCGCCGCCGCCGCTACGCCGGGACCGAGCACATCGCGACGTACATCATCGAACGCAACATCAACTACACCAACGTCTGCGTGACGGCCTGCAAGTTCTGCGCCTTCTACGTGCCGCCGAAGAGCGACAAGGGCTGGTCCCGCGAACTCGACGAGATCCTGCGCCGCTGCGCCGAGACCGTCGAACTGGGCGGCACCCAGATCATGTTCCAGGGCGGCCACCACCCCGACTACGGCGTCGAGTACTACGAGCGCGCCTTCTCGGCGATCAAGGCCGACTTCCCGCAGCTGGTGATCCACTCCCTCGGCGCCTCCGAGGTCGAGCACATGGCCAAGGTCTCCGGCGTCTCGATCGAGGAGGCCATCACCCGGATCCACCGGGCCGGCCTGGACTCCTTCGCCGGCGCCGGCGCCGAACTGCTCCCGGAGCGGCCGCGCAAGGCCATCGCCCCGCTCAAGGAGTCCGGCGAGCGCTGGCTGGAGATCATGGAAGCCGCGCACGGCCTCGGCGTCGAGTCCACCTCCACCATGCTGATGGGCACCGGCGAGACCAACGCCGAGCGGATCGAGCACCTGCGGATGATCCGCGACGTGCAGGACCGCACCGGCGGCTTCCGCGCGTTCATCCCCTACACCTACCAGCCGCAGAACAACCACCTGAAGGGCTCGACCCAGGCGACCGTCTTCGAGTACCTGCGGATGATCGCGATCGCCCGCCTGTTCCTCGACAACGTCGCCCACATCCAGGGCTCCTGGCTCACCACCGGCAAGGAGGCGGGCCAGCTGTCGCTGCACTACGGGGCGGACGACCTCGGATCCGTGATGCTGGAGGAGAACGTCGTCTCGGCGGCCGGCGCCAGGCACCGCTCCAACCTCACCGAGCTGATCCACCTCATCCGGGCCGCCGACCGCGTCCCGGCGCAGCGCTCCACCACGTACGAGCACCTGCGGGTGCTGGACGACCCGGCCAACGACCCGGTCGACCCGCGCGTCGCCTCGCACATCGCCTCCACGGCGATCGAGGGCGGCACCGCGCACCCCGAGCTGAAGATCCTCGACAACTGAGGCCGGTCACTTCCGTGTTGGGCCCCGGAGCCGGTGTGCCGGCCCGGGGGCGTCCTGCCGGCCCGGCGCTGTCCTGCCGGGCCCGGCGCTGTCCTGCTCGGCCCGGCGCCGGCGAGTCGACCTCGAAGGTGGCGTGTTGACCTCGGAGCTGATGTGCTGACCCTGCACCGGGCGGCGTTCGTGCTGCCCGACCCCGCCGCCCCGGCTGACCCCGCCGACCCGGCCGACCCCGCCGCTCCGGCCGACCCCGCCGCTCCGGCCCTCCCGGACGGGGCGGTACTGGTGCGCGGCGAGCGGGTGGAGGCGATCGGGCCGTACCCGGAACTGGCGAAGGCCCACCCCGACGCGCGGGTGCGCGACTGGGGCCCGGGCTCGCTGCTCGCGCCCGGGCTGCGCAACCCGTCCGGGCACCGGCTGCTCGAACGCGACTACCACCCCGACCCGCGGGAGGACGCGGGGGTCGAACCGGTCACGGACGGGCTGGCGGGCTGCGCCGACGAGGCGCGGTACGGGGCGAGTGCGCGGCGCGGGCTGCAGCGGATGCTCGGGTTCGGGGTGACGGCGGTGGCCGGGCCGTTCGAGCGGGCCGCGGTGCGGACGGCGGTGACGCGGTCGGGGCTGGCGGTGCTGCCGGGGGTGGCCGGGGTGGCGGGTTCGGCGCGAGCGTTGGACCCGTTGGCGGTGCTGCCGCTCGCGGAGGCCGTCCACGGGCGGGTGTCGGTCGGCGGGCGGGCGGACTTCGCGGTGTTCCCGGTGCTCCCGCCGGGTGCGGGCGACGCGGCGGGGGAGGGGCCTCCCGTGCCGGCGGCGGGCGGGTGCCTGGCCACCGTGCTGGGCGGGCGGCTGGTGTACCGGCGCTGGTGAGGCCCGGCCGTGGTGGGGCTGTTCGGTGCGGGCGGTCGGGTGCGTGCCGTCTGGCGCGGGCCGTCCGGCAGGGGTTTTCGGCCACGGTGTGACGTACTCGTCAGTAGTCGGATTCCCGTGTGGCGTACGGGACTTCCTTCGTGCACACCCGAACTCCTGTGTCCACGCCAGGGGGTGATTCCCCCTTCGCCGTGACCTGAAGGCCCGCCAGCGGATACGATCCCGGACAGCGCTCACTCCGTACCCTCACCACACCACCGTCCGTGCCCGCGGGCGGCGGGGCCACGTCCCCGGCCCCGAAGGCAAGCCAGGACAGGAACCATGCGAACCGCGATCGTTCCCCCGCCGCGCTCCCCGCGGATGGGCCGTGGTTGGTACCTCGCCGCGGTGCTCAGCGCCGTGATGGCCGTCGGCATGTGCCTGCTCGGCTGGCGCCAGGCCGACCAGGCCGACCGCATCGAGGCCCACCCGGTGAGAGTCGAAGGCGTCGTCACCCAGCTCCCGACCGGCGGCGGCAGCTACAGTGCCGTCAGCTACCGGGCCGCCGGACAGCCGCACACCGCCGCCGCGCTGCCGCTCGCGGACGGCACCAGGCTCGGCGACACCATCTGCCTGGAGCACGCCGCCGACGACCCGGGCGCGGTGCGGATCTGCGGCGACACCTACCCGCAGCCGGTCGGCGTCGGACTGGCCCGTTACAGCGTGCCGGTCGCCGTCGTGCTGTTCGTGATCTGCGTGCTGCGCATCCGGCGGCACCGGCGGGCCCTCGCCATCCGCACCCGGCAGGGACGACTGGCCACCAACATCGCGCTGGCGACCGGGGCGCTGGCCGAGGGGATGCCGGCGATAACCCAGGGCAAGCGCTCCCGCCGCCGGCGGCGCGCGGGCGGGCGCCGCGGACCGCGCTGACGGCGGGGCCGGGCTGCGGTGACCGGCGTCGGCCGGTCGAGGTGACCGGCGGGGTCCGGGGGCGCCGAGCGGCGGGGGCCGGTCGGGCAGGCAGGGCGGGCAGGGCAGGCCGGACCGGTCGGCCGGCGGCGCCGTGGCCGGGGTGCGTGGTCGGTGCGCGAACGCCAGGGTGAACAATGGGGGGCGTGACCCGAGCCTCCCTGGACAAGAAGCCGCACGAAGTCGCCGCCATGTTCGACGACGTCGCGGCGAAGTACGACCGCACCAACGACGTGCTCTCCCTCGGCCAGGCCCGCTTCTGGCGCCGCGCCGTGGCCGAGGCGGTCGCCGCCGGACCGGGGGACCTCGTGCTCGACCTCGGGGCCGGCACCGGCACCTCCTCGCTGCCCTTCGTCGAGGCCGGGGCGCAGGTCGTCCCGTGCGACTTCTCGGTCGGCATGCTCGTCGAGGGCAAGCGCCGCCACCCCGAGCTGGCGCTCACCGCCGGCGACGCCACCCGGCTGCCCTTCGCGGACGACACCTTCGACTCGGTGACGATCTCCTTCGCCCTGCGCAACGTCCACGACACCGACGCGGCGCTGCGCGAGATGCACCGGGTCACCAAGCCCGGCGGCAAGCTGGTGATCTGCGAGTTCTCCACCCCGACCTGGACGCCGTTCCGCACGGTCTACACCGAGTACCTGATGCGCGCCCTGCCGCCGGTGGCCACCGCCGTCAGCAGCAACCCCGACGCGTACGTCTACCTCGCCGAGTCCATCCGGGCCTGGCCCGACCAGCCCGCGCTGGCCGGCCGGATGCAGGAGAGCGGCTGGTCCAAGGTCGCCTGGCGGAACCTGACCGGTGGCATCGTCGCGCTGCACCGGGGGTACAAGCCCGCGTAGCGGCTGTGCTGAAAGGCGCCCGTGCGGGTGGGGCGGGGGCGTTTCCGGCGGCGTGAGCGGAACTAGACTGCCGGGGACGAAAGCCGCCGTCCCCCTCCCCCCGCCCCGTCACAGCACCAGGAGTGTGTCCACGTGTCCGAGACCGCAGCCGATCTGACGAAGCCGGAGAGCACGGTCGAGAGCACCGCCGACGTCATCGTGGTGGGCGCGGGTCCGGCCGGCTCCACCACCGCCTACTACCTGGCCCAGGCCGGGCTGGACGTGCTGCTGCTGGAGAAGACCGCCTTCCCGCGCGAGAAGGTCTGCGGCGACGGCCTGACCCCGCGCGCCACCAAGCAGCTGGTCGACATGGGCATCGACGTCTCCACCGAGAACGGCTGGCTGCACAACCGCGGCCTGCGCATCATCGGCGGCGGCGTCCGGCTGGAACTCGACTGGCCCGAGCTGTCCTCCTTCCCCGACTACGGTCTGGTCCGCAAGCGCGCCGACTTCGACGAACTGCTCGCCCGCCAGGCCGAGAAGGCCGGCGCCCGGCTCTACGAGCGGTGCAACGTCAGCGGGCCCGTCCTCGACGACCGCACCGGGCGGATCGTCGGCGTCACCGCCAAGCTCGGCGACGAGAAGCGCCCGGTCACCTTCCGCGCCCCGCTCGTCGTCGCCGCGGACGGCAACTCCACCCGGCTCTCGCTCGCCATGGGCCTGCACCGCCGCGAGGACCGCCCCATGGGCGTCGCCTACCGGACGTACTTCACCTCGCCCCGGCACGACGACGACTACCTGGAGTCCTGGCTGGAGCTCTGGGACACCCGCGGCGGCCAGCGCAAGCTGCTGCCCGGGTACGGGTGGGTCTTCGGGATGGGCGACGGCACCTCCAACGTCGGCCTCGGCATCCTCAACTCCTCGCCCGCCTTCGGCGAACTCGACTGGCGCGAGGTGCTGAAGACCTGGTGCGCCGGCATGCCCGAGGAATGGGGCTACACCCCCGAGAACATGACCGAGCCGATCCGCGGCGCGGCCCTGCCGATGGCCTTCAACCGGCAGCCGCACTACACCCGCGGGCTGCTGCTTGTCGGCGACGCCGGCGGCATGGTCAACCCGTTCAACGGCGAAGGCATCGCCTACGCGATGGAATCCGGACAGCTCGTCGCCGGAGTCATCGTGCAGGCACTCGCCCGGGTGACCGCCACCGGGCGCGAGCGCGCCCTCCACGCCTACCCGCGCGTCCTCAAGGACACCTACGGCGGCTACTACACGCTCGGCCGCGCCTTCGTGAAGCTCATCGGCAACCCGAAGGTCATGCAGCTCGCCGCCCAGCGCGGCCTCACCAACCCGCTGCTGATGCGCTTCACGCTCAAGCTGCTCGCCAACCTCCGCGACCCGCAGGGCGGCGACGTGATGGACCGCGTCATCAACGGCCTCGCGAAGGTCGCGCCGAACTCCTGAGGCATCGTGCCGGGTGCCGGGTGCCGGGTGCTTGGTGGGCGGGCGGTGGGGTGACCGGTGGGCCTCCGGGGATGTCTCCGGGGGCCTGGCCCGCAGGAGCCGCCGGGGACCGGTCGGCCGTCAGGGTGTGCGGGCGGCGGTGTTCCGGGCCTCGCCGTCGTCGGTGACGCCGCTGCCGGTGGTGCTGTCGCCGGTGGTGCTGTCGCCGGTGGCGTCGGCGTCGCGGGAGGCGGCGGAGCGCTGCTCGACGTAGGCGAGGCGCTCGGCGAACACCCGGGACGCGTCCGGGGTGAGCGTCCTGAGCGCGACGAGCGCGGCGAAGACGACGTCGCACAGCTCGTGCTGGACGTCCTCCCAGGTGTGGGTGACGCCCTTGCGCGGGTTCTGACCGGTGGCTCCGATCACGGCCGCGCCGACCTCGCCGACCTCCTCGGAGAGCTTGAGGAGCCGCAGCAGGCGCTCCTCCTGCGGCGACTGCGTGCTCTCCTCGTCGAGCCATGCGACCAGGTGGTCGACGCTCTCCCAGATCCGGCTGTCCATGCGGCGCTGCTCCCGTGCGGTGTGGTCGGTGCGTGCTGCCACCGTACGGGAGCGGCGACGGTCGATCGGGCCCAGCGGGTGGGCGATGGTCCTTCCTTTCCTTCCCTCTCCTTTTCGGTCAGTGGGTGCTGATCTTCACGTGGCGGATGTTCACGGGGAGGTTGGGGAAGCCGTCGCCGGGGTTGTTCTGGTCGTCCTCGCCGCCTGCGGCGATCTTCTGCAGGACGTCCAGCCCCTCCGTCACCCGGCCGAACGGGGTGTAGGCGGGGGAGAGCTTGGTGTCCTTCCAGACGAAGAAGAACTGGCTGCCGTTGGTGTTCGGGCCGGCGTTGGCCATGGCGACCGTTCCGGCCGGGTAGGTCGCGCCGCTCAGGTTCTCGTCCGGGAACGAGTAGCCGGGGCCGCCGCTGCCCGTCCCGGTCGGGTCCCCGCACTGCAGGACGTAGAGCCGCTGGGTGGTGAGGCGATGGCAGTGGCTGCCGTCGAAGTAGTCGTTCTCGGCGAGGAACCGGAAGGAGAACGTGGTGCAGGGCGCCTTGTCGGTCAGCGCCTCGAAGGTGATCCGGCCCTGGCTGGTCCGCAGCGTCGCACGGTACGGCTCCGCGGCCTCCTCGGGATCGAAGACGGGGATGCCCTTGAAGTTGTCGGCCGGCACGGCCGGCGTGTAGGTGCAGGCGGCAGGAGCGGCCGCAGTCCGGGGTGCGTCCGCGACGGCGGTGCCGGTGCTCGCGGTGAGCGGGAGGACGGTGGCGGCGGCGACCAGCGCCCAGTGCTTGCGGTTCACGTGACGGGCCTTCCGTGGGGTGGTGGACGGCTGGGTTGTCATGGAGGCATCATCCACGGCCGGATGCGCGATCGGTAGAGGGCGGGGCGGCTGTTCTCCCTTCGGTCGCCTGGTGTCGATGATTCGTCAGTTGTCTTCTGATTCCTCGGCTTTGGCTGCCAAGTGAGGCTTCGGTCGACAGGTTCGAGGCAGGGCCCGAGTCCGGTCGGGCTGGGGCAGTGTCGGCCCCGGCCCCGGCCCCGACCCCGGCTCGGCCCGGGGTGGAGGCGTGCGGCGGCGGCACTCACCGCCTCGGCAGCCATCCACCCCTCAGAGCAACTCTCCTCGGGCGACGACCGTTCGGCCCGGCCGCCGCCCCGTGCCCCGCCGCTAAGTCCGGCATCCCGGCCGAGAGCGGGGAGACCGCCGCGGCGAACGGTCGGCTCGCTGCCTGACCCTCAGCGAGCCGAGCCGGGCATTGCCCGCGGGCGGGCCGATGCGCGAGGATGGCGCACCCCTGCCCCACGTTCCGCCCTGATCACTGCCGGGCCTCCCGCCCAGCACCTGGGTCCGTCCGACGCCGTACGGTACTCGCGCCCGCCGGTTCCGTCCGCTCGGAGGGTTCTTCCTCATGCGTGCCTCCCTGTCCGTGTTCTCGTCCTCATCGATGCTTCGCGACCTGCCGGTCCTGCTCGTCGCGGTGGTGTGGGGGTCGAGCTTCCTCGCTGTCCAACGGGTGGCAGAGCCGAGGACGGCCGTGGCCATGCTCGTGCTGCGGTTCGGACTGGTGCTTCCCCTGCTCGGAGCGGTCGTGGGGCGCTCGCTGCGAAGGTTGAGCCGCGCCGAGTGGCTCGGCGGCGCCACCCTCGGGCTGGTACTCAGCGGGATTTTCCTGCTGGAGACCTACGGCGCCGTGCACACCTCCGCCACCAACGCGGGGCTCATCATCAGCCTCGCGATGGTCCTCACCCCGCTCGGCGAGAGCGCCCTCGCCCGAACCGCACCACCGCGAGCCTTCCTCGCGGCAGCCGGGCTCGCCGTCGCCGGCGTCGCCCTGCTCACCGCAGACGGCGGGCTGCGCCCTCCCACGCTCGGCGACCTCCTCGTTCTGGGCGCCGCCCTGGTCCGCTCGGCGTACGTCCTCGCCACCGCGCGCACCCGAGCCGTCCGCGACACCGACACGCTCGCCATCACCTGGGTCCAACTCGCTGTCGCCACCTCCGTCTTCGCCGTCGTCGCCCTGTCGGTGGGGCCCTCGCCCTGGGCGGTCGCCCGCTCGTACGGGGCCGGCCAGTGGGCCTGGTTGATGCACCTGTCCTTGTTCTGCACGCTCTTCGCCTTCTTCGTTCAGACGTGGGCCGTCCGGGAGAGCTCGCCGTCCCGGGTGAGCCTGCTGCTCGGTACCGAACCGCTGTGGGCCGCCGTCTTCGGCATCACCATCGCCGGGAACCGGATGGGCCCGCTCGCACTGCTCGGTGGAGCCCTGGTCCTGGTGGCGACGGAGTGGGGCCGCCGCACCGCCCCGGCCCCCGATCGCGAGGAGGCCGCCGAGCCGGTGCCGGAGTCCGTCCCGGCCTGACCCGCCGCCCTCACCCCTCCGGCCCTCGTCACCGCCGTCGAAGGGTGCGGCGCGCGAAGTCGACGGTGACAGCCCCGAGCAGCGGCCCCCACGCGACCAGCGGCAGGTAGGCGAGGGTCATCACCGCGGCGGCGAAGCCCCGGGGGGAGTCCGGCTCCGCCATGTCCTGCGCCCAGCCGCCGAACAGGGCGGACATGCCCAGCCAGGTGAGCACCACCGAGCCCAGGGCGGCCGGGACGATCGCGGCGAGCGGGCGGACCCTCCGGCCGCCGATCAGCGGTATCCACCGCGGCGCCACCTGGCCCCAGGGCCGGACCAGGCCGACGGTCAGGAAGGCGAGCGACTCGGCCACGGCGCTGAGCACGATCACGTAGACGGTGCCCCAGCCGGGCTGGTGCTCGTCGAACGCCGCGCGGGTGGCTCCGGTGAACCCGACCGGAACGCCGAAGCCGAACGCGATCCGCCACACCCCGGAGGGCACGGTGGTCCACAGGGTGGCCCTGGCGGCCAGGTCCGCCCAGCGCGGTGCGGGCGGCACAGCGGTGACGGCCGAGGCCGGCCGGTCGGCGATGCGGGACTTGATCATGATCTTCGACATGGCGGTGAACCCCTCCCCGAACCGGCGCCCTTCGCCGGTTGCGATGGCCCAAGACTGACCGCACTCCAGGGGTTCTCGGCAGTGCCGATCGGGCTGTTCCTCCAGCTCAACGAGCCGATGAAATATGCCGATCGGCACAGGCGTACCGCCTGGGCCGCGTCGTAATGTGACGGCAGTCGAAGCGGTGAACACGTCGAAGGGAGGCGGTGACGATGACTCAGATCCTGTCCGGGGTCGTCCTGGTCCTGCTGCTGCCGGCCTGGGTGGCGCGGCGGCGGTACGGGGTGGCGGCCGTGACCACCGCGCTCGGGGCGGTGTCGGTGGCCGTCACCATCGGTGTCTGGCTCCTCGGCCGCTGGGTCGAGGCGGACCGCTTGGCCGGCCTGCTCGGCCTGGCCGAACTGGCCGCCCTGCTCCTCGCGGTGGTCCTCAGCCTGCGCACCGAGGACGGCCCGCGCTGCGCGGCGGCAGCCTGGACGGCCTGTGGAGCGGTCACGCTCTGGCTGTCCCGCTTCGAGGCGATCGCCGGGCCCGGCGACACCCTCACCCTCTTCGGGTTCGGGTCGATGCTCTCCCTCCCCGCCGTCCTGGTCGGCCTCTACCTGCGCGGTGTGGACGAGGCCCGCAACCGTGCGGTGGCCGATGCCAAGCGGGCCCAGCGCCTCGAACTCGCCCATGACCTGCACGACTTCGTGGCGCACGACGTGAGCGGCATGGTCGCGCAGGCGCAGGCCGGGGCCTACCTGGCCGCGATCGATCCGGCTCGGGCGGTGGAGATGTTCGAGCGGATAGAGCAGGCCGGCCAGCGGGCCCTGGCCTCGCTGGACCGGACGGTGCAGTTGCTGCGCTCCGAGGACGGCGGCGGCCGTGACCCGCAGCCCGGCTTGGCCGAGCTCGTCGGGGTGGCCGAGCAGTTCACCGCAGCGGGTGGCCCCGAAGTCCGGCTGGAGCTGCCGGACCAGCCGATCCCGCGCGAGATGGAGGGCACGGTCCACCGGATCGTCGTCGAGGCTCTGACCAACGTCAGGCGGCACGCTACGACCGCACGCACGGTCGAGATCCAGGCCCGCTGTAGCGGCGGATGGCTGGAGCTGACCGTGACCAACGACGGTGGTGGCCAGGCTTCGGCCCGGCCGCGTCGAGGCGGCGGGAGTGGGCTGCCGGGGCTGACCGCCCGGGTGGAAGCCCTCGGCGGATCACTCGATGCCGGTCCGCACGACCAGGACTCCTGGCGGGTGGCAGCATCGCTGCCCGTGGAGGGAGCCCACCGTGGGCGGGACCGGCCGGCGCAGAAGCAGGGCCAGGCCGTGAGAGGGGAGACGCACGTATGAGCAGCAAGGCAGGGCCGATCCGCATCCTGATCGCCGACGACCAGGCGGATGTCCGCAGCGCGTTCCGCATGGTCCTGGATGCTCAGCCGGACATGACGGTGGTGGCAGAGGTGCCGGACGGTGCGCTCGCGATGCAGGAAGCGAGGCGGCTGAAGCCGGACGTGGTCATCGCGGACATCCGGATGCCGAAGCTCGACGGCCTGGAGGTGACTCGGCAGTTGGAGGGCCAGTGCAAGGTCGTCGTGGTGACGACCTTCGACCTGGACGAGTACGTGCACACGGCCCTGCGGCACGGTGCGGCGGGCTTCCTGCTGAAGCGCTCCGGCCCGGTGCTGCTGATCGAGGCGGTCCGGGCGGCGATGGCCGGGGACGCGTTGATCAGCCCCCAGGTCACGGTGCGGCTGCTGCGGCACATGGCGATCACCGAGCCCGATGTCCGGCCCACGCCCGATGCCGGGCCGTTGATAGCCGGCCCGGTGGAGGAACTGACCACGAGGGAAAGGGAGATTGCTGAGCTGGTGGCCGATGGCGCGACGAACGCCGAGATCGGCGCCGGGCTGTTCATCTCACCAGGGACGGTGAAGAACCACCTCGCCAACGTCCAGCGCAAGCTCGGTGCCCGTAACCGGGTGGGCATCGCAGCCTGGGTGTGGGAGCAGGCGGCCGGTAACCGGTGACCGGCCCCTGGCCCAAAGGGGCGAGGGCGGATTGGAGACAGGGCCCGCAGGAGGGCGACGCGCGGAAGGGTAAGGGAGGCGGGACCAAGGGTGATGGCGGGCCCGGGGATCGGGCCGGGAACTGAGGGCCGCGCGAGAAAGGGTGGTCTGCCCAGAAGAAGGCCGGGCCGGGGGCGAAGGTAGTCCCCCGCCGAAGGGCCGTGGGTGGGCGGGCACGAGGGCGTGCGGGTCCGCGCGAGCGCAGAAGCGCCGAGGCGCGGAGGGGTGGATGCACCGGAGGTGCACGGGAACTGCGCGGGAGCGCAGGCGCGAGCGCGCGGGTAGACAGGCGCGTGGGTGGTGGGTGGGCGGCGGCGGGTGGTGGGTGGTCGCGCGATGCCCCCTGTGCTGGGGCCGGCCGGCCCAGCCTGGGCAAGGCTCGCGCGGGCGGCGGGCGGCGGGCGGCGGGCGGCGGGCGGCGGGCGGCGGGCGGGGGAGGGGGAGGGGAAAGGAAACCCCTGCGCGCGCTCGCGCGCTTGTGAACGAAGGGTCAAGCGCACGTTCCCACCCCCACCACCCCTCAGAGTGAGCCGCCTTATCACGTCAACATGGCTCCCAGAAATTTGCCTACAGCGGAGCATAGTTGATATAGGAGCGCGCCCCCGACCGGCCGCTTCCAAGGAAATTGCGACCGCATGTGATCATTTAGCTCCTCTGTGTTGACACTTCTGGGCATGTCCACCTCCAATCCCCTCATGGGCGTGTCATAGATCACAGAGAAGGCGGTGAACTGCGTGTCGCAGATCACAAGCCAACAGGCATAGGATGCGCTCACTCCAGACCTTGTGAACTGCCTCACATGAGGCGGATCCCGGGAACTGGAGCGCGGGTTCACCTCAGCGTGACCCGCCGGTTCCGATCTGCAGTCAAGGACGACTGGACGGAGGGAGCGGGGGCTATGAATGCCTACGCGCCGATCCTCGTACTCGGTGCCATCGCGGCGGCGTTCGCGGTCGGCTCCGTCGTGATGGCTTCTCTCACCGGCCCCAAGCGTTACAACCGGGCCAAGTTGGAGGCGTACGAGTGCGGCATCGAGCCGACCCCGCAGCCCGTGGGCGGCGGTCGGTTCCCGATCAAGTACTACCTGACGGCGATGCTCTTCATCGTCTTCGACATCGAGATCGTCTTCCTCTACCCCTGGGCGGTGACCTTCGACGCCCTGGGGATCTTCGGGTTGGTCGAGATGCTCCTGTTCATCGCCACCGTCTTCGTCGCCTACGCCTACGTGTGGCGCCGCGGCGGCCTGGAGTGGGACTGAGCGCGGGGCCGGCCGCAGCCCTTGTGAACGAGCGGACAAGCCCGAACGGGCCGACGTACCAGGGCCGGTGAACCGGGCCCGAGAATCCGCGCCCGAGGTACCGGGGCCGGTGAACCAGAGGACTTGAGGGCACTGAGAGGGATCTGATGGGAATCGAGGAGAAGCTGCCGAGCGGCTTTCTGCTCACGACCGTGGAGTCGGTCGCCGGCTGGGTGCGTAAGGCGTCCGTCTTCCCGGCCACCTTCGGTCTGGCCTGCTGCGCGATCGAGATGATGACCACCGGCGCCGGGCGCTACGACCTGGCCCGGTTCGGGATGGAGGTCTTCCGGGCCTCCCCCCGACAGGCCGATCTGATGATCGTGGCGGGCCGGGTGAGTCAGAAGATGGCCCCGGTGCTGCGCCAGGTGTACGACCAGATGCCCAACCCCAAGTGGGTCATCTCGATGGGCGTCTGCGCCTCCTCCGGCGGGATGTTCAACAACTACGCGATCGTGCAGGGCGTCGACCACATCGTCCCGGTGGACATCTACCTGCCCGGCTGCCCGCCCCGCCCGGAGATGCTGATGGACGCCATCCTGAAGCTGCACGACAAGATCCAGCACGAGCCGCTGGGCGTGAACCGCCGCCGTGCCGAGGAGCTCGGTGAGGCCCTCGCGCTGCAGGCCACCCCGATCAGCGAGATGCGGGGGCAGCTGCGATGAACGAGCAGGTACCCGAGACCCGCCGCGAGCACCCGGTCCGCGAGATCCCGGTCGAGGTGGTCGGCCGCCGCCAGGGCATGTTCGGTGCGACGGGCAGTGGCGACACCTCCGGCTTCGGCGGTCTGGCCGCCCCGATCGTGCTGCCCGGTCCGAGCGAACGCCCGTACGGCGGTTGGTTCGACGAGCTCGCCGACGAGCTGGAGGGCGCCCTGGAGGAGCAGGGCCTGAACCCGGCCGAGGTGATCGAGCGGACCGTCGTCGACCGCGGCGAGCTGACCTTCCACATCGACCGCGCCCACCTCCTCAAGACCGTCCGCATCCTGCGCGACGACCCGGCGCTGCGCTTCGAACTGTGCCTGGGCGTCAGCGGCGTGCACTACCCGGGCGACCGGGGCCGCGAGCTGCACGCGGTCTACCACCTGCGCTCGATCACCCACGGCCGGCTGATCCGGCTGGAGGTGACCGCGCCGGACGCCGACCCGCACGTCCCGTCGGTGGTGAGCGTCTACCCGACCAACGACTGGCACGAGCGCGAGGCCTACGACTTCTTCGGCCTGGTCTTCGACGGCCACCCGGCGCTCACCCGGATCATGATGCCGGACGACTGGCTGGGCCATCCGCAGCGCAAGGACTACCCGCTCGGCGGCATCCCCGTCGAGTACAAGGGCGCCCAGATCCCGGCACCCGATCAGCGGAGGTCGTACAGCTGATGAGCACTCAGCACTACGAGAAGGCCGGCGCGGAAGCCGGCGGGGAAGCCGGCGAGGGCGCCCGGGAGACCGAGCAGGCGCAGTCCCGCGAGACCACCGAGGGCCGGGTCTTCACCGTCACCGGCGGCGACTGGGGCGAGGTGGTCGAGGCGGTCGGCCGGGCCGACGACGAGCGCATCGTCGTCAACATGGGCCCCCAGCACCCGTCCACCCACGGCGTGCTGCGGCTGATCCTGGAGATCGACGGCGAGACGGTGAAGGAGGCCCGCTGCGGCATCGGCTACCTCCACACCGGCATCGAGAAGAGCATGGAGTTCCGCAACTGGGTCCAGGGCACCACCTTCGTGACCCGCATGGACTACGTGATCCCGATGTTCAACGAGACCGCCTACTGCCTGGCGGTCGAGAAGCTGCTCGGCATCACGGACGACGTCCCGGCGCGGGCGAGCGTCATCCGCGTGATGATGATGGAGCTCAACCGGATCACCTCCCACCTGGTGTTCCTGGCCACCGGCGGGATGGAGATCGGCTCCACCACCCTGGCGATCTTCGGGTTCCGGGACCGCGAGCTGATCCTGGACGTCTTCGAGCTGGTCACCGGCCTGCGGATGAACCACGCGTACATCCGCCCCGGCGGCCTCGCCCAGGACCTGCCGCCCGGCGCCGTCGACCAGATCCGCGAGGCGGTGAAGCTGCTGCGCTCCCGGCTGCACGAGTACGACAAGCTGGCCGCCGGGAACCCGGTGTTCAAGGCCCGCCTGTGCGACGTCGGCCACCTCGACCTCGCCGGCTGCCTGGCGCTCGGCGCCACCGGCCCGATCCTGCGCGCCACCGGCCTGCCGCACGACCTGCGCAAGACCGACCCCTACTGCGGCTACGAGGACTACGACTTCGAGGTCATGACCACGGACACCGCCGATTCCTACGGCCGGTTCCTGATCCGGCTGAAGGAGATGCGGGAGTCGCTGCGGATCGTCGAGCAGTGCCTGGACCGGCTGCGGCCCGGCCCGGTGATGGTGGCCGACAAGAAGATCGCCTGGCCGGCCCAACTCGCTGTCGGCCCGGACGGCATGGGCAACTCGCTCGACCACATCCGCACGATCATGGGTACCTCGATGGAGGCCCTGATCCACCACTTCAAGCTGGTCACCGAGGGCTTCCGGGTCCCGGTGGGCCAGGCGTACGCGGCGGTCGAGTCGCCCAAGGGCGAGCTGGGCGTGCACGTGGTCAGCGACGGCGGGACGCGCCCGTACCGGGTCCACTTCCGGGACCCGTCGTTCACCAATCTGCAGTCGATGGCGGCGATGTGCGAGGGCGGCCAGGTGGCCGACGTGATCGTCGCGGTGGCCGGGATCGACCCGGTGATGGGAGGCGTGGACCGGTGACCAACGTCGAACTCGGACTGCCGGCGCTGCCGGCCCCGCCGTACCCGGAGGAGGTGCACGCCAGGCTGGCCGCCGACGCCGCCGAGCTGATCGGCCGCTACCCGCAGGCCCGTTCGGCGCTGCTGCCGCTGCTGCACCTGGTGCAGGCCGAGGAGGGCTTCGTCAGCGCGACCGGGATCCGGTTCTGCGCCGAGCAACTGGACCTCACCACGGCGGAGGTGACCGCCGTCGCCACCTTCTACACCATGTACCGGCGGCGCCCGGCCGGGACGTACCACGTCGGGGTGTGCACCAACACGCTGTGCGCGGTGCTCGGCGGCGACCGGATCTTCGAGGAGCTCCAGCAGCACCTGGGCATCCGCAACAACGAGACCACCGAGGACGGCACGGTCTCGATCGAGCACATCGAGTGCAACGCGGCCTGCGACTACGCCCCCGTGGTGATGGTCAACTGGGAGTTCTTCGACGACCAGACCCCGCAGAGCGCCCGGCAGCTGGTGGACGACCTGCGGGCCGGCCGCGAGGTGCGGCCCACCCGGGGCGCGCGGCTGTGCGGCTTCAAGGAGACGGCCCGCATCCTGGCCGGCTTCCCGGACGAGCGCCCGGGCGCCAACGACGAGTCCGGCGCCGGCGGCGCCCCCTCGCTGGCCGGCCTGCGGCTGGCCCGCGGCGAGGCCCTGCCCGGCACCCCCGGCACCAAGGTGGTCGCCCCGCGCCCGGAACCGGCCCGCCCCGATGCGGACCGCCCGGAACCGGCCCGCCCCGATGCGGACCGCCCGCAACCGGCCCGCCACGAACCGGCCCGCCCCGACCCGGCCCGCCCCGAAGCGGGTCGGCTCGAGGAGCCCGGCCAGGAAGGGACCGAAGCGTGATGACCGCCGCCGAGCCGGCCGAGAAGCTGCTCACCCCCGTCCTGTCCGCCTCCTGGGACGACGCCCACCCCTGGACGCTCGCCACCTACCGCCGCCACCAGGGCTACCAGGGCCTGAAGGCGGCCCTGGCCATGCCGCCGGACGACGTGATCGCCCTGGTCAAGGACTCCGGCCTGCGCGGCCGCGGCGGCGCAGGCTTCCCCACCGGGATGAAGTGGCAGTTCATCCCGCAGAACGACGGCAAGCCGCACTACCTGGTGGTGAACGCGGACGAGTCCGAGCCGGGCACCTGCAAGGACATCCCGCTGCTGTTCGCCAACCCGCACGCGCTGATCGAGGGCATGATCATCGCCTCCTACGCGATCCGCTGCGACCACGCCTTCGTCTACCTGCGCGGCGAGGTCGTCCCGGTGCTGCGCCGCCTGCACGCGGCCGTCGCCGAGGCGTACGCGGCGGGGCTGCTGGGCCGGGACATCCTCGGCTCGGGCATCGACCTGGACATCACCGTGCACGCCGGTGCCGGCGCGTACATCTGCGGCGAGGAGACGGCGCTGCTGGACTCGCTGGAGGGGCGCCGCGGCCAGCCGAGGCTGCGCCCGCCGTTCCCGGCGATCGCCGGCCTGTACGCCTGCCCGACGGTGGTGAACAACGTCGAGTCGATCGCCTCGGTGCCGCCGATCCTGGCCCGCGGCAAGGAGTGGTTCAAGGGTCTGGGCACCGAGAAGTCCCCGGGCTTCACGCTGTACTCGCTGTCCGGCCACGTCACCAACCCGGGCCAGTACGAGGCGCCGCTGGGCATCACGCTGCGCCAGCTGCTGGACCTGAGCGGCGGCGTCCGGGCCGGGCACCGGCTGAAGTTCTGGACTCCGGGCGGTTCCTCGACGCCGATGTTCACCGAGGAGCACCTGGACGTCCCGCTGGACTACGAGGGCGTCGGCGCGGCCGGCTCGATGCTGGGCACGAAGGCGCTGCAGGTGTTCGACGAGACCACCTGCGTGGTGCGCGCGGTGACCCGCTGGACGGAGTTCTACGCCCACGAGTCCTGCGGCAAGTGCACGCCGTGCCGGGAGGGCACCTACTGGCTGGTCCAGCTGCTGAAGCGGATCGAGGCGGGCGAGGGCGTCGAGGGGGACCTGGAGAAGCTCCTCGACATCGCCGACAACATCAACGGCAAGTCCTTCTGCGCGCTGGGCGACGGCGCGGCGAGCCCGATCGTCTCCTCGCTCCAGCACTTCCGGGCCGAGTACGAGCAGCACCTGGCCGAGCGCCGCTGCCCGTTCGACCCGGCCGCCTCCACCGTCTGGGCCGACGGCCCCCGCCCCGGCCACCCGTCCGCCACCGAGAGGGAGGTGCACGCGTGACGATCACGGAGCCGACCGCCGCGAACGCGGTCGAACTGGTCACGCTCACCATCGACGGCGTCGAAGTGCAGGTCCCGAAGGGGACGTTGGTGATCCGGGCCGCCGAGGCGATCGGCACCCAGATCCCGCGCTTCTGCGACCACCCGCTGCTCGACCCGGCCGGCGCCTGCCGGCAGTGCATCGTCGAGATCGAGGGCCAGCGCAAGCCGGTCGCCTCGTGCACGATCCCGGTCGCCGAGGGCATGGTGGTGCGCACCCAGCTGAGTTCGCCGGTGGCGGAGAAGGCGCAGCGCGGTGTGATGGAGCTGCTGCTGATCAACCACCCGCTGGACTGCCCGGTGTGCGACAAGGGCGGCGAGTGCCCGTTGCAGAACCAGGCGATGTCGACGGGCGGCGCGGATTCCCGGTTCGACGGCATGAAGCGGACGTACGCGAAGCCGCTGCCGATCTCCAGCCAGGTGCTGCTGGACCGGGAGCGCTGCGTGCTGTGTGCGCGCTGCACGCGTTTCTCGCAGCAGATCGCGGGTGACCCGTTCATCGACCTGGTGGAGCGCGGGGCGCTGCAGCAGGTCGGCACCGGGGAGGGGGACGACTTCGAGTCGTACTTCTCGGGGAACACGATCCAGATCTGCCCGGTGGGGGCGTTGACGTCGGCGGCGTACCGGTTCCGGTCGCGCCCGTTCGACCTGGTGTCCTCGCCGAGCGTGTGCGAGCACTGTTCGGCGGGGTGTGCGCAGCGTACGGACCACCGGCGGGGGAAGGTGTTGCGGCGGCTGGCGGGTGAGGACCCGGCGGTGAACGAGGAGTGGAACTGCGACAAGGGCCGGTTCGCGTTCCGGTACGCGCAGCAGCGGGACCGGTTGACGTCGCCGCTGGTGCGCGACGAGGGCGGCGCGTTGGTGCCGGCGTCGTGGCCGGAGGCGCTGGCGCGGGCCGCGGAGGGTCTGCGCGGGGCGCGGGCCGGGGTGCTGGCGGGCGGCCGGGTGACGGTGGAGGACGCGTACGCGTACGGGAAGTTCGCGCGGGTGGTGCTGGGCACCAATGACGTGGATTTCCGGGCCCGCCCGCACAGTGGTGAGGAGGCGGATTTCCTGGCGGCGGCGGTGGCCGGTCGCGGGGTGGACGTGGACGGCTCCGGGCCGACGTACGAGCGGCTGGAGCAGGCGCCGGCGGTGCTGTTGGCGGGTCTGGAGCCGGAGGAGGAGTCGCCGATCGTCTTCCTGCGCTTGCGCAAGGCGGTTCGCGGTCACGGCCAGAGGGTGTTCTCGGTGGCGGCGTTGGCGTCGCGGGGGCTGGCGAAGTTGCGTGGTGCGCTGTTGCCGGCGGCGCCGGGGACGGAGCCGGAGTGGTTCGCGGCGTTGGCGGCGGACGAGCCGTTGAACGACGACGCGGGCCGGGCGGCGGAGCTGTTGCGGGCGCCGGGTGCGGTGATCCTGGCGGGCGAGCGGTTGGCGGCGGTGCCGGGTGCGTTGACGGCGCTGTTGCGGTTGGCGCACGCGACGGGTGCGGCGTTGGCGTGGGTGCCGCGCCGGGCGGGTGAGCGCGGGGCGGTGGAGGCGGGCGCGTTGCCGTCGTTGCTGCCGGGCGGCCGTCCGGTGGCGGTGTCGGCGGCGCGGGCGGAGGCGGCGGCGGCCTGGGGGGTGGCGGAGTTGCCGTCGCGGCCGGGCCGGGACGCGGGGCAGATGCTGACGGCGGCGGCGCGGGGTGATCTGGACGCGCTGCTGGTGGGCGGGGTGGATCCGGGTGATCTGCCGGATCCGGCGCTGGTGGCGGAGGCGTTGGCGGCGGTGCCGTTCGTGGTGTCGCTGGAGTTGCGTCCGTCGGAGGTGACGGCGCGGGCGGACGTGGTGTTGCCGGTGGCGGCGGTGGCGGAGAAGGCCGGGACGTTCCTGGACTGGGAGGGCCGGGTGCGGATGTTCGAGGCCGCGTTGAAGCCGGACCAGTTGATGGGTCGTCATCTGCAGTCGGATCTGCGGGTGCTGGACATGCTGGCGGATGCGCTGGGTCACCGGTTGGGTCTGCCGGATGTGCGGGCGGCGCGGCTGGAGCTGGACCGTTTCGCCCCGTGGGAGGGTGACCGGGCGGCGGATCCGGCGGCGCATCCGGGTCTGTTGCCGCGTCCGGCCACCGGGCAGGCGGTGTTGGCGGGTTGGCGGCTGCTGCTGGACGAGGGGTCGCTGCAGGAGGGTGATCCGCAGCTGGCGGGGACGCGGCACCGGGCGGTGGCGCGGTTGTCCGCGGTGACGGCGGCGGAGGTCGGCGCGGTGCCGGGTGGTCTGGTGCGGCTGACGGGCCCGGCGGGTTCGTTGACGCTGCCGTGGGAGGTGGCGGAGGCGTTGCCGGAGCGGACGGTGTGGATTCCGCTGAATTCGACGCCGGGTGGCGCGTACCGCGCGCTCGGGACGACGGTCGGCCATCTGGTGACGATCGCGGCGGCGGGCGCCGAGCCGGCCGGGACGCAGGCGAAGGCGCAGGTGCAGGAGCCGGCGCATGGGCAGGGGCAGGGGCAGGGCCTGCCGGGAGAACAGCCACCGGAGCGGCCGCAGGGGCGGGCCGACGCCGAGGGGGAGGTCCGATGACTCCGCAGCCGTACGAGACGCTTCACTTCTTCGGCCACGACCCGTGGTGGATGGTGCTGCTGAAGGCGGTGTTCTGCTTCGCGTTCCTGCTGGTGACGGTGCTGGTCACGATCATCGAGGAGCGCAAGGTGCTGGCCTGGATGCAGTTGCGCATCGGGCCGAACCGGAACGGGCCGTGGGGCCTGCTGCAGTCGCTGGCGGACGGTGTGAAGCTGGCGCTGAAGGAAGACCTGGTGGTCAAGGGCGCGGACAAGGTGGTCTACGTCCTGGCCCCGATCGTGGCGGCGATCCCGGCGTTCATGGCGTTCGCGGTGATCCCGTTCGGCCCGGCGGGCGACGAGGTGTCGATCTTCGGTACCCGGACGCCGCTGCAGCTGACGGACTTCCCGGTGGCGCTGCTGTACATCCTGGCGACGGCCTCGGTGGGCATCTACGGGATCGTGCTGGCGGGCTGGTCGTCGGGTTCGACGTACCCGCTGCTGGGCGGGCTGCGTTCGACGGCGCAGATGATCAGCTACGAGATCGCGATGGGTCTGTCGTTCGCCGCGGTGTTCATCCACTCGGGGTCGATGTCGACCTCGGAGATCGTGGCGCACCAGCAGCCGACGTGGTTCGCGGCGCTGCTGCCGGTGTCGTTCATCGTGTACGTGATCGCGATGGTGGGTGAGACGAACCGGGCGCCGTTCGACCTTCCGGAGGCCGAGGGCGAGTTGGTGGGCGGGTTCAACACCGAGTACTCGTCGCTGAAGTTCGCGATGTTCATGCTGGCCGAGTACGTGAACATGGTGACGGTGTCGGCGGTGGCGTCGACGCTGTTCCTCGGTGGCTGGCGGGCGCCGTGGCCGGTGTCGGTGTTCTGGGAGGGCGCGAACCACGGCTGGTGGCCGATGCTCTGGTTCACGGTGAAGATCCATCTGCTGCTGATCTTCTTCATCTGGCTGCGGGCCACGCTGCCCCGGTTCCGCTACGACCAGTTCATGAAGCTGGGCTGGAAGGTGCTGATCCCGGTCTCGCTGGTGTGGCTGGTGCTGATCGCGAGCGTGCGGGCGCTGCGCAACGAGGGGTACGGCTTCGGCGAGGTGGTGCTGTACGTGGGCGCCCCGGTCGGGGTGGTGCTGCTGTTGGCGCTGCTGCGGGACTTCCTGCGCAAGCAGCCGGAGCCCGAGGCGCCGCCCGCGGGAGCCGGGGGGGAGTTCGATCCGATGGCCGGGGGCTACCCGGTGCCGCCGATGCCGGGCCAGGTGCTGCCGCCGGTGCCGCGCAGGCGGAGCCGTGCCCCGAAGCAACTGCAGGACGCGCTCAACGGCGCCGACCATCCCGAAGGGAGCTGATCCGAGATGTCGTCCGACCAGACGGAGCGGGCCGACCGGCCCGACCGGCCGTCGCTGCTCGGCCCGGCCGCCGGCTTCGGCGTGACCTTCCAGGCCATGTTCAAGAAGCGGCTGACCGAGCAGTACCCGGAGCAGAAGAAGCCGACCGCTCCGCGCTTCCACGGCCGCCACCAGCTGAACCGGCATCCGGACGGCCTGGAGAAGTGCGTGGGCTGCGAGTTGTGCGCCTGGGCGTGCCCGGCGGACGCGATCTACGTGGAGGGCGCGGACAACCGGGACGAGGAGCGGTACTCGCCGGGTGAGCGCTACGGCGCGGTGTACCAGATCAACTACGCCCGCTGCATCCTGTGCGGGTTGTGCATCGAGGCCTGTCCGACGCGGGCGCTGACGATGACGAACGAGTACGAGCTCGCGGACTCCTCCCGCCGGGACCTGATCTTTACCAAGGAGCAGCTGCTGGTGGGCCTGTCGGAGGGCATGGTGGACACCCCGCACGCGATCTTCCCGGGTGCCGACGAGGGCGCGTACTACCGGGGCGAGGTCACCGGGGCGGCGCCGGGCACGGTCCGTCAGGAGCGCACCGACCGGGAGCAGGAGGTGCAGGGGTGATCACGCAGTTCGCAGCGGCGGGCGGGACGACCTCGACGGGTGAGGCCGTCCAGTTCTGGGTGCTCGCGGTGGTCGCGGTGGGTGGTGCGCTGGGCATGCTGCTGATGCGCAAGGCGGTGCACAGCGCGCTGTGCCTGGCGGCGACGATGCTGGCGCTGGCGGTCTGCTACATGGCGCAGGGCGCGGTGTTCCTGGGCGTGGTGCAGATCGTGGTGTACACCGGCGCGATCATGATGCTGTTCCTGTTCGTGGTGATGCTGGTCGGTGTGACCAGCGAGGATTCGCTGAAGGAGCAGTTGAAGGGCCAGCGCTTCGCGGCGGCGCTGTGCGGGCTGGGGTTCGGCGTGCTGCTGGTGGCGGGGATCGCGAACGCGAAGCTGGACCACTTCACCGGTTTGTCGGAGGCGAACGCCGAGGGCAACGTGCCGGGTCTGGCCCGGCTGATCTTCACCCGGTACGTGTGGGCGTTCGAGGTGACGGGTGCGCTGCTGATCACGGCGGCGATCGGTGCGATGGTGCTGACGCACCGGGAGCACGTGAAGGCGCCGAAGACGCAGCGGGAGCTGGCGGCGCAGCGGGTGCGGGACAACCTGCAGGTGCCGCCGTTGCCGGCGCCGGGCGTGTACGCGCGGCACAACGCGGTGGACGTGCCGGGGCTGCTGCCGGACGGGACGCCGGCGGAGCTGTCGGTGAACGCGACGCTGCGCGAGCGCGGCCAGGTCCGGGACGTGAGCGAGGAGATGCGGCGCCGGATGGCGGAGTTGGAGAACTCGACGGCGGACTGGCTGGGCCGGGCGTCCTCGGAGCGGCCGGTGGTGGCGGCTGCGCGCAAGTCACTGGAGCCGGCCGCGGCCGGCAACGGGGCCGGTGTCACCAACGGCGCCGCCAACGGCGTCGGGAACGGCGCCGCCAACGGCATCGGGAACGGCGCAGGGAACGGCGCAGGGAACGGTACCGGCGGCGGCCGGCCGGGCGAGGAGGGCGAGCGGTGAATCCGGTCAACTACCTGTACCTGGCGGCCCTGTTGTTCACCATCGGCGCTGCCGGTGTGCTGGTGCGGCGCAACGCGATCGTGCTGTTCATGTGCGTGGAGCTGATGCTGAACGCGTCGAACCTGGCGCTGGTGACGTTCTCGCGGCTGCACGGGACGCTGGACGGGCAGGTCATCGCGTTCTTCACGATGGTGGTCGCGGCGGCCGAGGTCGTGGTCGGCCTCGCCATCATCGTGTCCATCTTCCGGACCAGGCACTCCGCTTCGGTCGACGACAGCAATCTGATGAAGCTGTAGGCGGAGGGCCTTCGGTGAACTCTCTCATTCCGCTGCTGGTGGCGGCTCCACTGGCCGGCGCCGCCCTGCTGCTGCTCGGCGGCCGGGCGCTGGACCGGTTCGGTCACTGGCTTGCCACGGCGCTCGCGGCGCTCTCGTTCGGCTTCGGCCTGGCGTTGTTCTCGGACATGCTGGGCCGGGAGGCCGATCACCGGGCGGTGACGAAGCACCTGTTCAGCTGGGTTCCGGTGAACGGCTTCCAGGCCGATGTCGCGTTCCGGCTCGACCAGTTGTCGATGACCTTCGTGCTGCTGATCACCGGGGTCGGCACGCTGATCCACCTGTACTCGGTGGGCTACATGGCGCACGACGAGCGCCGGCGCCGCTTCTTCGCGTACCTGAACCTGTTCCTGGCGGCCATGCTGCTACTGGTGATCGCGGACAACTACCTGCTGCTGTATGTCGGTTGGGAGGGTGTGGGGCTGGCCTCGTACCTGCTGATCGGCTTCTGGCAGCACAAGCCGAGTGCGGCGACGGCGGCGAAGAAGGCCTTCATCGTCAACCGGGTCGGCGACCTGGGCCTGTCGATCGCGATCATGCTGATGTTCGCCGAGTTCGGGTCCTTCGCATTCACCCCGGTCTTCGACGGGGCGCACCTGGCGAGCGAGGGCAAGCTGACGGCGATCGGCCTGATGCTGCTGCTGGCGGCGTGCGGCAAGTCGGCGCAGGTGCCGCTGCAGTCCTGGCTCGGGGACGCGATGGAGGGCCCGACCCCGGTCTCGGCCCTGATCCACGCGGCGACCATGGTGACCGCCGGGGTGTACCTGATCACCCGGTCCTCGGCCGTGTTCGACCTGGCGCCGGACGCGCAGACCGCCGTGGTGGTGGTCGGCGCGGTGACGCTGCTGTTCGGTGCGGTCGTCGGTTGCGCGAAGGACGACATCAAGAAGGCGCTGGCCGGTTCGACGATGTCGCAGATCGGCTACATGGTGCTGGCGGCCGGGCTCGGCCCGATCGGCTACGTCTTCGCGATCATGCACCTGGTGACGCACGGTTTCTTCAAGGCCGGGCTGTTCCTCGGCGCCGGGTCGGTCATGCACGGCATGAACGACGAGGTGAACATGCGTCACTACGGCGGCCTGTGGCGGCACATGAAGGTCACCTTCGTCACCTTCGGCCTCGGCTACCTGGCGATCATCGGCTTCCCGGGCCTGTCCGGGTACTTCTCCAAGGACAAGATCATCGAGGCGGCGTTCGCCAAGGGCGGCACCGAGGGCTGGATCCTGGGCCTGTGCGCGCTGCTCGGCGCGGCCGTCACCGCGTTCTACATGACCCGGGTGATGGTGCTGACCTTCTTCGGCGAGAAGCGCTGGCAGCCGGACGAGGAGGGCAACCTCCCGCACCCGCACGAGTCGCCGCGGACCATGACGGTCCCGATGGTCCTGCTGTCGGTCGGCTCGGTCTTCGCGGGCGGGCTGTTCGCCTTCGACGACTCCTTCCTGAAGTGGCTGGAACCGGTCACCAGGTACAGCGAGGGCGATTCGCCGCTCGGCACCTGGACGGTCACCGCTCTGACGACGGTCTGCATGCTGGCCGGTGTCGGCCTGGCCTACCTGATGTACTGGCGTTCGCCGGTGCCGGTGGTTCCGCCGGTCGGCTCCCCGCTGACCCGGGCGGCCCGGCGCGACCTGCTGCAGGACGACGTCAACCACGCCGTGCTGGTGCGGCCGGGCTCGGCGCTCACCGCGACCCTGGTCTGGTTCGACAGCCGGGGCCTGGACGGCTTCGTCAACGGCCTGGCCGCCACCATCGGCGGCCTGTCCGGGCGGCTGCGCCGGGTCCAGAACGGCTTCGTCCGCTCGTACGCGCTCTCCATGTTCGGCGGCACGCTGGTGCTGGTCGCCTCGACTCTCCTGATGAGGTCCGTGTGATGGACAACGAATCCACAACTCGCGGGGGAGGTGTGGCCATGAGCGAGCGAGTCATCGAATGCCGCGTGTGGGCGAAGGCCCCTGCCGAGCGAAGCGAGGTGGGCGCATGAGTGCGTTGCTGACCGCCACCTGCGTCGTCCCGGCGGCCGGGGCGGTGCTGACCGCCGCCCTGCCGGCCGGCTCCACCGAGGCCCGGCGCCGCACCACCAAGGCCGTGGCGCTGGGCGTCTCGGCGGTGGCCCTGGTGCTGGCCGCCGTGGTGGCCGCCCGGTTCGACCCGCACGGCGCCCGGTACCAGCTGACCGAGTCGTACAGCTGGATCCGCTCCTTCGGCATCACCTTCTCGCTCGGCGTGGACGGCATCGGCGCGGTGCTCGCCCTGCTGACGGCCGTGCTGGTGCCCGTGGTGATCCTGGCGTCCTGGCACGACGCCGATCCGGAGCCACCCGGCCCGGACGGCGCCGCCGAGGCCGGCGACACCTTCGAGAGCAGGCGGCGCACCCAGGGCTTCTTCGCCCTGATCCTGGCCGTCGAGGCGATGGTGCTCGTCTCCTTCTACGCCACCGACGTCTTCCTCTTCTACGTGTTCTTCGAAGCCATGCTGATCCCGATGTACTTCCTCATCGGCGGCTTCGGCGACCGGGCGGGCGGCCCCGAGTCGGCGCGCCAGCGCAGCTACGCGGCCGTGAAGTTCCTGCTCTACAACCTGCTCGGCGGCCTGGTGATGCTGGCCGCCGTGATCGGCCTGTACGTGCTGGCGCAGGACCAGGGCTTCGCCACCTTCGACCTGCGCACCCTGACCGACGCGATCGCGGACGGCCGGCTGCGGTTGAGCGGCACCGCCGACAAGGCGCTGTTCCTCGGCTTCTTCTTCGCCTTCGCGGTGAAGGCCCCGCTGTGGCCGCTGCACACCTGGCTGCCGAACGCGATGGGCGAGGCAACGGCCGGCACGGCGGTGCTGATCACCGCCGTGGTGGACAAGGTCGGCACCTTCGCGATGCTGCGCTTCTGCCTCGGCCTGTTCCCGGACGCCTCGCGGACCTTCGCCCCGGCGATCCTGGTGCTGTCGCTGGTCGGCATCGTCTACGGCGCGCTGCTGGCGATCGGCCAGAAGGACATCAAGCGGCTGGTCGCCTACGCCTCGATCTCGCACTTCGGCTTCATCATCATGGGGATCTTCGCGCTGACCAGCCAGGGCCAGAGCGGCGCCACCCTCTACATGGTGAACCACGGCATCTCGACCGCGGCGTGGATGCTGGTGGCCGGCTTCCTGATCTCGCGCCGCGGCTCGCGGCTGATCGCCGACTACGGCGGCGTGCAGAAGGTCGCCCCGGTGCTCGCCGGGACGTTCCTGGTCGGCGGGCTCGCCACCCTGTCGCTGCCGGGGCTGGCGCCGTTCGTCAGCGAGTTCCTGGTGCTGGTGGGCACGTTCACCCGCTACCCGGCGGTGGGGATCGTCGCCACCTTCGGGATCGTGCTGGCCGCGCTGTACGCGCTGCTGCTGTACCAGCGCACGATGACCGGCCCGGTGAAGGACGGCGTGCGCACCATGCCCGACCTGAAGGTGCGCGAACTGGCCGTGGTGGCACCGCTGGTGGCGCTGACCGTGCTGCTCGGCGTCTACCCGAAGCCGCTCACCGACCTGGTGAACCCCTCGGTGGACGCCACGCTCTCGCAGGTCCACCGGACCGACCCGGCGCCGGCCCACCCGGTCGCCGCCAGCTCAGGAGGTGAGCAGAAGTGAGCGCCACCGCAGTGCTCGCCGCCCTCGGCGGCAACACGCCCAGCATCCCGGCGCCGCACATCGAGTACGGCCGGCTCTCCCCGATGCTGGTGGTGTTCGGCGCGGCCGTGGCCGGGATCCTGGTGGAGGCCTTCGTGCCCCGCCGCTACCGGTACCGGACGCAGGTCCCGCTCGCGCTGGCCGGCCTGGTCGCCGCCTTCGTCGCCGTGGTGGTGCTGGCCGCGCAGGGCCGCGCGCCGCGGCTGGAGCTGCTGGCCATGGAGTCCGTCGCGATGGACGGCCCGGCGCTGTTCCTGCAGGGCGTGATCCTGCTGGTCGCCGTGGTCGCGGTGCTGACCTACGCCGAGCGCCGGCTGGAGCCCAAGGCCGGCGGCCTGCCCGCCGACGCGTTCGCCGCGCAGGCCTCCGCCACGCCCGGCGGCGAGCAGGAGCGGGCCGCGGTCCGGGCCGGCTTCACCACGACCGAGGTGTTCCCGCTGACCATGTTCGCGGTCGGCGGCATGCTGCTGTTCCCGGCCGCCAACGACCTGCTGACCATGTTCGTGGCGCTGGAGGTCTTCTCCCTGCCGCTGTACCTGCTGTGCGCGCTGGCCCGGCGCCGCCGGCTGCTCTCCCAGGAGGCGGCCGTCAAGTACTTCCTGCTCGGCGCGTTCGCCTCGGCGTTCTTCCTGTTCGGCACGGCGCTGCTGTACGGCTACGCGGGCAGCGTGAAGCTCGGCGACATCTCGGACGTCGTCTCCGGCAAGGCGATGGCGACTCCGGCGCAGCTGAGCAGTACCCAGAGCGACGTGCTGCTGCTGATCGGCCTGGGGATGCTGGCGGTCGGCCTGCTGTTCAAGGTCGGCGCGGTGCCGTTCCACGCCTGGACGCCGGACGTCTACCAGGGCGCGCCGACGCCGGTGACCGGCTTCATGGCGGCGGCCACCAAGGTCGCCGCGTTCGGGGCGCTGCTGCGGCTGTTCTACGTGGCGTTCCCCGGCCTGAAGCTGGACTGGCGGCCGGTGATGTGGGGCGTCGCGATCCTCACCATGGTGGTGGGGGCGGTGCTGGCGGTGACCCAGCAGGACGTGAAGCGGCTGCTCGCCTACTCCTCGATCGCGCACGCCGGGTTCATCCTGACCGGCGTGATCGCGCTCGACCGGCAGGGCGTGTCCTCGGTGCTGTTCTACCTGGCCGCGTACTCCTTCGTGACGCTCGGCGCGTTCGCCGTGGTGACGCTGGTGCGCGACTCCAAGGGCGAGGCGACGCACCTGTCCAGCTGGGCCGGTCTCGGCCGGCGTTCGCCGCTGGTGGCGGCGGTGTTCGCGCTGTTCCTGCTGGCCTTCGCCGGGATCCCGCTGACCTCCGGGTTCACCGGGAAGTTCGCGGTGTTCCAGGCGGCGGCGGCCGGCGGGGCGACGCCGCTGGTGGTGGTGGGTGTGCTGAGTTCGGCGGTGGCCGCGTTCTTCTACATCCGGGTGATCGTGCTGATGTTCTTCTCGGACCCGCAGCCGGGCGGCCCGACGGTGGTGATCCCGAGCGCGTTCACGGCGACGGCGATCGGGGTGGGGGTGCTCGTCACGCTGGGGCTGGGGCTGCTGCCGCAGTACTTCCTGGACCTCGCGTCGAAGGCCTCGCTGTTCGCGTACTGATGGCCGGCGGCCGTCGCCGCGGCCGCTGCCGCCGGAGGCCGGCCCGGGATTCCCGGACCGGCCTCCGGCCTTTTTCCGCGCGTCTTTATCCGCGGCCGATTCCAGCTCGCCGCCGCCCGGCCCGCGCAGCCCGTCTGACCAGGCCTTCCGGCCGGATCGTGACGGGACCAGCACGCCCGTGCAGTGATCCACTCACGACCGGATACCCTGCCTGTATGGCCAGCGGCGGCACTCAAAGGACCAGGCCGCCAGATCGACCAGGGACAGAGGAGTGGTCTTCGTGACCGTCGTGGGACCCTTCGGGCTCAGCGTGCAGGACCGCGACCTGACCCGGGACGTCCAGGCCGGACTGGACGCGGTGGAGGCGGCGCTCGCCGAGACCGTCAAGAGCGACGTCCCGTTCATCACCATCACCGCCAGTCACCTGATCGAGGCCGGCGGCAAGCGCTTCCGTCCGCTCCTGCTCCTGCTGGCCGCCCAGTTCGGCGACCCGGGGGCGCCCGGTGTGGTGCCGGCCGCCGTCGTCGTCGAGCTGACCCACCTGGCCACCCTGTACCACGACGACGTGATGGACGAGGCGCCGGTGCGCCGCGGCGCGCCCAGCGCCAACTCCCGCTGGGACAACTCGGTCGCCATCCTCACCGGCGACTTCCTGTTCTCCCGCGCCTCGCAGGTGCTCGCCGACCTGGGCCCGGAGGCGGTGCGGATGCAGGCCGAGGCGTTCGAGCGGCTGGTCACCGGCCAGATCATGGAGACCCGCGGCCCCGGCCCGGACGTCGACCCGCTGCTGCACTACCTGGACGTGCTGGCCGGCAAGACCGGTTCGCTGATCGCCGTCGCCTGCCGGATAGGAGCGCAGTCGGCCGGCGCCGAGCCGTGGGTGGTGGACACCCTCGGTGACTTCGGCGAGCGGATCGGCATCGCCTTCCAGCTGGCCGACGACGTGCTGGACATCGCCAGCGACGGCCACGAGTCCGGCAAGACCCCCGGCACCGACCTGCGCGAGGGCGTGGCCACGCTGCCGACGCTGCTGCTGCAGCAGATGCCGGCCGACCCCGCCGACCCGGAGGACACCCGGCTGCGCGAGCTGCTCGCCGGGGACCTGTCCGCCGACGACGCCCTGCACGCCGAGGCGCTGCGCCTGCTGCGCCGCCACCCCGCGCTGGAGCGGGCCCGCCGGGAGACGCTGCGCCAGGCCGAGGAGGCCCGGGCGACGCTCGCCGCGCTGCCGGACTGCCCGGCGAAGGCGGCCCTGGAGGGGCTCTGCGACTCGGTGGCGATCCGCACCATGTGAGCCCCCGCCGGGGGCGGGGCCCGCGGGCCGCGGGGCCCCGGTGATGGGGGAGACTGGCCTTCGTCCGCATCACTTCTGGGGGAAGGCCGTCATGCGTCGTGTCGTCATCGCCGAGGACTCCGTGCTGCTGCGGGAGGGCCTGACCAGGCTGCTCACCGACCGCGGCCTGGAGGTGGTCGCGGGCGTCGGGGACGGCGAGGCGCTGGTGCGCACCGTGGACGCCCTGGCGGCCGCCGACGCGCTGCCGGACGTGGTCGTCTCGGACGTGCGGATGCCGCCCGGGCACACCGACGAGGGCCTGCGCGCCTGTGTCGAACTGCGCTCCCGCTATCCGCGACTGGGCGTGCTCGTGCTGTCGCAGTTCGTGGAGGAGCGCTACGCCTCCGAGCTGCTGGCCGGCTCCACCCGGGGCGTCGGCTACCTGCTGAAGGACCGGGTCGCCGAGGTGCGCGAGTTCGCGGACGCGGTGCTGCGGGTCGCGGACGGCGGCACCGCGCTGGACCCGGAGGTGGTGCAGCAGCTGCTGAGCCGCAGCCGCAAGGGCGACGTGCTGGCCGGGCTGACCCCGCGCGAGCGCGAGGTGCTGGGGCTGATGGCCGAGGGCCGCACCAACGCGGCGGTCGCCCGGCAACTGGTGGTCTCGGACGGCGCGGTGGAGAAGCACGTCAGCAACATCTTCCTGAAGCTGGGCCTGGCGCAGAGCCCGGAGGACCACCGCCGGGTGCTCGCGGTGCTGACCTACCTCGGCTCGTAGGCCGCGGCGGCCGCCGGCTCCGGGCCGGAATGGTCGCCGCCGCCGGGGCGTTGTGCTGGGTGTGCGGCACGGACGGCGCCCGGCGGTTTCCCGCCGCATGCGGGAGTTCCGGCCCCGGCAGACCTCGCGCGCATAGGATGCGAGTGGTGCACCAGGCGGACGGGGCACGGGGCCGCGCCCGCGGTGGTGCGCCCACGAGGAGGTCCGCGGCAGTGACCAGTCAGGTCGATCAGTCAGAAGCAGTGGACGGCTCGGACGGCGGCGAGGGCCGGGCCGGGAGCGGTGCGCAACGCTCCGGCCCGGGCGCGGCCGCCGGCCCTCCCGGCCCGGGCGGCCGACCGCCGCGGCGGGCCAAGCCCATCCGCAGACTCGACCGGGTCATCATCCGATTCGCCGGCGACTCCGGTGACGGCATGCAGCTCACCGGTGACCGGTTCACCTCGGAGACGGCGTCCTTCGGCAACGACCTCTCCACGCTCCCGAACTTCCCCGCCGAGATCCGTGCCCCCGCGGGGACGCTGCCCGGCGTCTCGTCCTTCCAGCTGCACTTCGCCGACCACGACATCCTCACCCCCGGGGACGCCCCGAACGTGCTGGTGGCGATGAACCCGGCGGCGCTGAAGGCCAACCTGCCGGACCTGCCACGCGGCGCGGAGATCATCGTCAACACCGACGAGTTCACCAAGCGGGCGCTGACGAAGGTGGGTTACCCGGCGGACCCGCTCGGTGACGGCTCGCTGGACGGCTACCACCTGCACAAGGTGCCGCTGACCACGCTGACCCTGGAGGCGCTCAAGGACAGCGGGCTGGCCCGCAAGGACGCCGAGCGGGCGAAGAACATGTTCGCGCTCGGCCTGCTGTCCTGGATGTACCACCGGCCGACGCACGGCACCGAGTCGTTCCTGCGCGCCAAGTTCGCCAAGAAGCCGCCGATCGCCGAGGCCAACATCGCGGCGTTCCGGGCGGGTTGGAACTTCGGCGAGACCACCGAGTCGTTCGCGGTGTCCTACGAGGTGCCGCCGGCGAAGCTCCCGGCCGGCCGCTACCGCAACATCTCCGGCAACCTGGCGCTGTCCTACGGGCTGATCGCCGCCGCCGAGCGCTCGGGCCTGCCGCTGTACCTCGGCTCGTACCCGATCACCCCGGCCTCGGACATCCTGCACGAGCTGTCCAGGCACAAGAACTTCGGGGTGCGCACCTTCCAGGCCGAGGACGAGATCGCCGGCATCGGCGCGGCGCTGGGCGCGGCCTTCGGCGGGGCGCTGGGCGTGACGACCACCTCCGGGCCCGGGGTGGCGCTCAAGTCGGAGACGATCGGCCTGGCCGTCTCGCTCGAACTGCCGCTGCTGGTCGTGGACATCCAGCGCGGCGGCCCGTCCACCGGCCTGCCGACCAAGACCGAGCAGGCGGACCTGCTGCAGGCGATGTTCGGCCGCAACGGCGAGGCGCCGGTGCCGATCGTCGCCCCGGCGACGCCCGCGGAGTGCTTCGACGCGGCGCTGGAGGCGGCCCGGATCGCCGTCACTTACCGCACCCCGGTGTTCCTGCTCTCGGACGGCTACCTGGCGAACGGCTCGGAGCCGTGGCGCATCCCGGAGGTCGGCGAACTGCCGCTGATCGACCCGGAGTTCGCGACCGGCCCGAACCGGGAGGACGGCGCGTTCTGGCCGTACCTGCGGGATCCGCACACCCTGGCCCGCCCGTGGGCGGTGCCCGGCACGGCGGGTCTGGAGCACCGGATCGGCGGCATCGAGAAGCAGGACGGCACCGGGAACATCTCCTACGACCCGGCCAACCACGACTTCATGGTCCGCACCCGGCAGGCGAAGGTCGACGGCATCACCGTCCGGCCGGTCGAGGTGGACGATCCGAGCGGCGACGCCCGGGTGCTGGTCCTCGGCTGGGGCTCCACCTACGGGCCGATCACCGCCGCGGTGCGCCGGGTGCGCGCGGACGGCGGCGAGGTCGCCCAGGCGCACCTGCGCAACCTCAACCCGTTCCCGGCCAACCTCGGGACGGTGCTGCGCAGTTACGAGAAGGTCATCGTGCCGGAGATGAACCTGGGCCAGCTGGCGCTGCTGCTGCGGGCCAAGTACCTGGTGGACGCCGAGTCCTACAACCAGGTGCGCGGACTGCCGTTCAAGGCGGCGCAGTTGGCGGACGTGCTGTGGGCGGCGATCGGCACCCTGGACGAGGAGGACCACCGATGAGCGATCGTGTTGCCGACGAGGGTGGCTTCCCGTCGTTGCGGCTGGTGCCCAAGGCGGAGGAGCCGCAGGGCGCGCGTGACTTCAAGACCGACCAGGAGGTGCGCTGGTGCCCGGGCTGCGGGGACTACGCGGTCCTGGCGGCGGTGCAGTCCTTCATGCCGGAGCTGGGGATCCGGCGCGAGAACACGGTGTTCGTCTCCGGCATCGGCTGCTCCTCCCGTTTCCCGTACTACATGAACACCTACGGCGTGCACTCGATCCACGGCCGGGCGCCGGCGATCGCGACCGGGCTGGCGACCTCCCGGCGGGACCTGAGCGTGTGGGTGGTGACCGGGGACGGCGACGCGCTGTCGATCGGCGGCAACCACCTGATCCACGCGCTGCGGCGCAATGTGAATCTGAAGATCCTGCTGTTCAACAACCGTATCTACGGCCTCACCAAGGGCCAGTACTCACCGACCAGTGAACTCGGCAAGATCACCAAGTCGACGCCGATGGGCTCGCTGGACGCGCCGTTCAACCCGCTGTCGCTGGCGATCGGCGCCGAGGCCTCCTTCGTCGCCCGCACCATCGACTCGGACCGCCGGCACCTGCAGTCGGTGCTGCGGGCGGCCGCGCGGCACGAGGGCACGGCGCTGGTGGAGATCTACCAGAACTGCAACATCTTCAACGACGGCGCCTTCGAGGTGCTGAAGGAGCCCGGCACCCGGGACGAGGCGCTGATCCGGCTGGAGCACGGCAAGCCGATCCGCTTCGGCGCCGAGGACGCCAACGGGGTGTTCCGGGACGGGGACGGCGAGCTGTTCGTCGCCCCGGTCACCGCGGAGAACGAGGCGCGGGTGCTGGTGCACGACGCGCACGCGGCCGGCCCGGCCACGGCCTTCGCGCTGTCCCGGATCGCCGACGCGGACACCCTGCACCACACCCCGATCGGGGTGCTGCGGGACGTCCGGCGGCCGGTCTACGACGAGCTCATGGCGAGCCAGCTGGCCACCGCCGCCGCCCACCGCGGCCCGGGCGACCTGGCCTCGCTGCTCACCGGCGGCGACACCTGGACGGTGGACTGACCGCCCGCCCGTACGCGTCGGCGCCCCCGCCCACCATTGGGCGGGGGCGCCGACGCGTGTCCGGGGATCAGTAGACGCAGGGGATCCCGCCGTCCGACTGGGCGTCGACGCTGGGGCCCTGGACGGGCACGTTGGCGGCCGGGTCGCCGCCGGGCGCCGCCGGGGTGGTGGGCTTGTCGGCCTTGTCGGAGACGCCGGTGAAGGAGCTGCCGAGGGTGACGACCACCCGGTCGGCGCCCGTCGCGGCGGACTCGGTGGCGGTCACGCCGTAGCGGGCGGCGATCTGCTCGGCGGCGTCCTTGGCGCCCTTGCCGTAGACGACCGTGGTGGCCTTCTGCTTGCCGGCGGCCGAGCCGGTCCGGCCCAGCTTGAAGCCCATCCCGACCAGGGCCTTGCCTTCGGCGGCGGAGGAGACGCCGGCGGCCGGGGAGGCGTTGAAGACGTCCACGGTCGCGGTGGCCGCGGTCTTGGTCGCGGTGGCGGTCGGCTGCTGGACGGGGGCGCTCGGGTTGTCGGTCGCGCCGTCGGCCGGGGCGGGCGCGGCGGCGTCGGCGTAGCCGAAGATCTGCTTGACGACCTTCTGGATCTTGGCCGGCGTGACGAGGTTGACGTCCTGGCCGTTCTTCTTGCCGAAGCCGTCGAAGGTGAGGGTGTTGAACTCGACGTTGCCGCCGGTCAGGGCCGGGGCCTGCTCGGCGAAGTCGAGGATGTTCCACTCGTTGTCGATGACCAGGTCCTTCTGCACCGCGCCGAACAGGCCCTTGAGCTTGCCGAGGTCGGAGATGATGCCGTCCTCCTTGAGCTTGTGCACGACGGAGGAGATGAAGGCCTGCTGGCGGTGGGTGCGGGCGAAGTCGCCGGTGTTGCCGTCCGGGCCGTCCAGGTTGTGGCGCTGGCGGACGAAGGACAGCGCCTGGGAGGCGTTGAGTTCGTTGATGCCCTTGTGGAAGTCGGCGCCGGAGCCCTGGCCCTCGATGGCCGGGTCCTTGGTGTCGTGGGTGAGGCAGACCTTGATCGGCTGGACGGCCTTGGCGATGTCGTAGAAGCCCATGAGGTTGACCTCGGCGACGTGGTCGATGGGCTGGTCGAGGAAGGTCTGGACGGTCCGGATGGTGGCGGCGCGCCCGGCGTCGCGGCCGGCCTTCTCCAGGTCGGCGCCCTTCAGCCCCTTGGCCTGGAGGCCGGGGTTGGCCTTGTCCTTGGCGTTGCCGTACGCCTCCTTGATCTTGGCCATGCCCATCTGGCTGCCGTCGCCCCTGTACGTCATCACGTAGTCGTCGCGCGGGATGGAGACGGCCTGCACCTTGCCGCCGTTGGCGGGTATGTGCAGCAGGATCAGGCTGTTGGTGTTGTAGCCGCCGACCTCGGAGCTGTGCCCGGCGTGCAGCTCGTCCTGGATGAACTGCCCGTCGATGTCCGAGCCGTCCATGTTCTTGCGGCTGTCCAGGCCGATCAGCAGCAGGTTGACCGAGTTGTCGAGGTGTTTGGGGGCGTCCTTCTTGGTCTCGGCGATGGCGTTGGAGGTCGTCATCCCGCCGGTGAGCTCGTTGAACCCGTACCAGGCCACCCCGCTGGCCGCGAACACCGCGAAGCCGGCCGTGCAGGCGATCGTCCGGCCGGCGATCAGCGCCGGGCTCGGGCGGGCGGGGCGGCCGGGCCGGGCGGTGTCCGCGCCGCGGCGGGCGGCCCGGCCGCCGTCCGGCCGGTCGCCGGTGCCGCGGTTGTCGCTCTGCTCAGTCATGGTGCCTCCTCCGGCCCCGGATCACCCGGACCACGATCACCAGGAGGGCCGCGGCCGCGGCCTTCGCCATCACGGGGAACCCGTACACCACCCACTTCGTGGAGCCGGTGGCCAGGGCGGTGCCGTGGTACTTCTCGCTGTTGGCCAGCAGTTCGGCGCCGGCCGTCACGGCCAGCACCACCACCGGTGAGGCGGCCAGCACCCACCACCAGCCGCTGCGGGTGCAGAGCGCGGCGGCGAGCCCGGTGCCGAGCACCGCGCAGACCGCGAACACCCAGCCCATGCCGGGGCCGGAGAGCTCGTCGACGGCCGCGCCGATCAGCGGCAGTCCGAGCGCGGCGACGGCCGGCAGCGCCGGCCCGCCGGACAGCGGGCGGGTCGGGGCGGCCGGTGCGGCGGGTCTGCCCGCCGCCCGTCGCCGTGCTCCCTGCTCGGACGTCCGTCCTCGCTGCCCTGCCACGTACTCACCCCCGGAAGGTTCCGCGTCCCGCGCGCCGATGTGCGGCGCCGGCGCCGACGCCGGGTGTCGTACTTCAACGACGGTTGCGGCGCTGCCAGTTCTGGACGCTCAGGTCGGCCTGCCGGTTCCCGGCGGCGGTTTCCCGTCGCGGATCGGGGGCAGGCCCGTTTCGGTTTTCCTCTACACGGGTGTAGAGGATGTAGAGATCGTAGGCAGCATAGAGCACGCCTGTTCGGTGGCAAGCCCGGTCTGAAAGGGTCATGGCCTGCCATAACGGGCGATTTCGAACGGTCGGCGAGCGGGCCGACGAAGGAGGGGCAGTGACGGGGACGGGCGGAGCAGGGCGGCCGGAGAAGCGCCGGGTGATCACGCGGGCCGCGACGGCGGTGTTCGGGCGCGAAGGGTACCTGCGGGCCAGCATGGACGCGATCGCCGCGGAGGCCGGGGTGTCCAAGCGCACGGTCTACAACCACTTCGCCGACAAGGAGACCCTCTTCCTGACGGTCGCCCTGCGCAGCTCGGCCGGGCTGGCCGAGCAGGTCCGGCGGCTGATGGCCGAGCACCTGGAGGGGGCCGAGGACCCGCGCCGGGCCCTCGTCGGCTTCGCCGTCGCCCGCGCGCACGTCGTCCTCGCCGCGGGCGAGCACGGCGCGGTCGGCCGGGCGATCCGCGCCGAGGTGGCGAACATCCCGGCGGACGTGCTGGAGGCCTGGCTGGAGGCCGGCCCCGTCGCCACCGGGCGCGACCTCGCGGACCGGCTCGCGGCGCTCGCCGGGCGCGGGCTGCTCGCGGTGGACGACCCGGAGCGGGCCGCCGAGCGGTTCACCCTGCTGACGCTGCACGGCGTGGCCGAGCGCTCGTTCTGGGGCGCGCTGCCGGTGGCCGAGGAGGAGCTCGGGCGGGCGGCGGCGGACGGCGTGGACGCCTTCCTGCGCATCCACGGGGTCCCGGCCGCCGCCTGAGCGGCGGCCCGGCGGCGGGACACCGAAGGGCGGGGCGCCCGGCGCGGTGCCGGGCCCCCGCCCTTCGACGGTGGTGCGGTGGTGCCGGTCGCGGCGGCCGGTGACGGCCGGCCGTGGCGCGACTACTTCCAGTTCAGGCCCTTGCCCAGGGTGTACGGGTCGCCCCAGTACTCGGCGCCCGCGACCTTGGAGGCCTCCGGCGACATGGCCACCACGCAGGAGGTGACCGACTGGCCGTTGGTGAAGCCGCTCGGGAAGGAGTTGCTCGGGCACTTGTCGAACTTGCCGATGATCGACAGCTCCTGCGCCTCGGAACCGTCCGCGAGCAGGCCCTTCATCTGGGTCAGGCTGGCGAAGGACATGTCGGTGGTGCCGACGTTGGTGACCTTGTAGCTGATGTAGTAGGGCACCAGGCCCTTCGCCCGGTCGCCCAGGTTGAACTTGGTCAGGTCGGCCGGGTCGCCCTTGACGATGCCGGTCACCGCGACCGAGACCTTGCCCTCGGTGTGGCCGTACTTGTACGGGAACTGGATCGGCTCGCCGATCTTGGCCGTGGTGCCGGCCGCCGGGGCCGCGCCGCCCGCGCCGCCGCCCGCGGGCGCCGGGGCGGTCGCCCCGCCGATGCCGCCCGGCGCGGGGGCCGAGCTGGCCGGGGCGGCCGGGGTGCTGGCCGCCGCCGAGGTCGGGGCGCCGGCCGGGGTGGTGGCCGCCGGCGGCTGGGTGGCGACGGTGTCGCCGTTGGCCGCGTCGTCGTTGCACGCGGTCAGGGAGAGCGCGCTGACGGCGGCCAGGGCGGCCACGGCCAGGGTGCGGCGGTTACTGCTGATGGGCTTCAAGGTGACGTCCCCCGTTCACGGGGCCGCATGATCGCGGCCCTTCCGAGGGAACTTCATAGCGCAAACGGAACGTTGTGCGCCACGAGGGCGTGTCGGATCGACGTTGTCGTGACGAGTCTCTCGTCGCCCTGTCGCCACTCCGTGACAAGGGATGCCGAGTCGTGATCTGCGCGGTCACGGGGGAGCGCGATGAGGCACGTGGTCGGGTGGGTGGTGTTCGCGACGGGCTGGATCGGCCTCGGCGTCGCCACGAAGTGTGTGCGCGGCTGGGAGAACTGGAGCCGGCGGCAGCGGATCGCCGCCGCCGTCTTCGCCGCGCTCATCCTGGCGGGCCTGATCGTCAAGGAGTAGCCCGGACTTCCGCCGAACGGACGCGCGCCGTCCGGGTGTCGGGCCCGCTCGGGCGGGACGCCGGGCCCGCCGTCCCAGGTGAACGGCTGTCAGGGATTCCTCGGGGGCGGGATCAGGGACTGTCCGGAGGTGCGGGCGCCGCGTGCGGCCCTAGCATCGGCGCGACAGATGATCATGACCTCGGGGGGAAGGCGAGCACGTGTTCCGGAACAAGGCTCTACCGGCGCGGACATCGGGATCGGGAGGCGGCGGGGACGTCGTCCGCCTCGACGGCGTGCGCAAGACGTACCGGCGCGGCGCCCAGGTGGTGCCGGCGCTCGACGGGGTCGACGTCGGGTTCGCGGCGGGCACCTTCACCGCGATCATGGGCCCGTCCGGATCCGGCAAGTCGACGCTGCTGCAGTGCGCGGCGGGCCTCGACCGGGTCGACGCGGGCCGGGTGCTGCTCGACGGCGCGCCGCTGCACGAGCTCTCCGAGCGCCGCCTCACCGAACTGCGGCGCGAGCAGATGGGGTTCGTCTTCCAGTCCTTCAACCTCATACCGGCGCTGACCGCGCGGCAGAACATCGAGCTGCCGCTGCGGCTGGCGGACACGCCCGTCGACCCGGCGGCGATCGACCGGGGCCTGGCCGAGGTCGGGCTGGCCGAGCGCGGCGACCACCGGCCGGCGGAGCTGTCGGGCGGTCAGCAGCAGCGCGTCGCCATCGCGCGGGCGCTGGTGACCAGGCCCAAGGTGGTCTTCGCGGACGAGCCGACCGGCGCGCTCGACTCGGGGACGGCGCGCGAGGTGCTGGCGCTGCTGCGCGGCGTCGTCGAGCAGCACGGGCAGACGGTGGTCATGGTCACCCACGACCCGGTCGCCGCCTCGTACGCGCAGCGCGTCGTCTTCCTCGCGGACGGCCGGGTGACCGGTGAGCTGTCCGATCCGACCGCCGAGGGCGTGGCCCTGCGGATGGCCGCGCTGGAGCCCGGCCGGGGTGGGGCGACGCCGTGCTGAGACTGGCCTTCGCCACGCTGCGTCACCGCCTGATGGGCTTCGTGGGCGCGTTCCTCGCCCTCGCGCTCGGCACGACGATGATCGGCATGATGACGCTGACCCTGGCGGCCACCTTCGGGACGCCGCACCCGGGGCCGCAGCGGTTCAAGGCGGTCTCCTCGGTGGCGGTCGTCGCCCCGCAGGGGTTCGAGGGGAGCCCGATGAAGGCCCCGGCGGTGCTGCCGCCCGAGGTGGTCGGGAAGGTGACGGCGGCGGGGAAGGCCGTGGCCGACCGCAGCTTCCCGGTGAACACCGGCCCGGGTTCCGGTACCGGCGCGGCGACGGGGCACCCGTGGGCCTCGGCGGGGTTCGCGGGCTACCGCCTGGTCGACGGGCGGGCGCCGCAGGCCGCCGACGAGATCGTGGTCGGCGGCGGCCCGGCGGACTCGGTCGGGCGGCAGGTCTCGGTCGGTGCGGATCACTACCGGGTGGTGGGGGTGACGGACGGGCGCTGGTTCGAGAACGCCGTCTTCTTCAGCGACGCGGAGGCGCAGCGGCTGTCGCCGGGCGTCAACGCACTGGTCAGCGACCTGTCGGCCGGGCAGTTGTCGGCGCTCGTGGGGGATCGGGCCGTGGTGCTGCAGGGTGACCGCCTGACCCGGATCGACCCGGACGACACCGGCGGCGCCCAGGCGTTGGCCAACGCCCAGGCGATGGCGGGCAGTACGACCGGGCTCGCGGTGTGCGTCGCGGTGTTCGTCGTCGTCGCGACCTTCGCCTTCGCCACCGAGCAGCGCCGCCGCGAACTGGCACTGCTGCGGCTGGTGGGCGCGGCGCCCCGGCAGGTACGGCGGATGGTGCTCGGCGAGGCACTGATCGTCGGGGTCGCGGCGGCGGTCGTGGGCTGCGCGCTGGCGCCGCTGTGCGTCCTGCCGCTGCGGTCGTGGATGCTCGGCCACGACGTGGCGCCGTCGTGGTTCACGATCTCCTTCAACCCGCTGCCGCTGCTGGTCACCTTCGTGATCGGGGTCACGGCGGCGCTGGCCGGCTCGGCCGCGACGCTGGTCCGGGTCTCGCTGATCCGGCCGATCGAGGTGCTGCGGGAGGGCGTGGTCGAGCGGCGCGGCATGACGCCGGTGCGCTGGCTGCTCGGGATCGGGATGCTGGTGGGCGCGGTGGTGGCGGGGATCGTCATCGCCCGCACCGAGCCGTACCTGGCGGCGAGCGCGCGCAAGTACCAGGCGGTACCGGCGCTGTACGTGGGGGCGGTCGCACTGTTGTCGCCGCTGCTGCTGCGGCCGGTGACCCGGCTGCTGACCTGGCCGCTGCGGCGCTCGCGCAAGGCGGGGCCGCTGCTGGTGCGGGAGAACATCCTGACGTCGCGGCGGCGTACGGCGGCGACGGTGGCGCCGATCGTGGTGGCGGTCGGGCTGGTCGGGACGCTGCTGACCATGCAGAAGTCGGGGGACGCGGCGGTGATGGCGCGGCAGCAGCAGGAGATCCACGCGGCGGCCGTGGTCGTGCCCGGCGGGGGCGGGACGGGGATCGACGCGCGGACGGTCGAACGGCTGGCGGCGGTGCCGGGCGTGCGGGTCACGCCGGTGGCGTCGATGAACATCCGGATCGGGACGGAGCAGGGCGAGCAGATCGATTCGCTGAGCACGTACGCCGTACCGGCGGGGTCGCTCGGCTCGACCGTCACGCCGCCCGTGGTCTCGGGCTCGCTGGCGTCGCTCCCGGAGAACTACCTGGTGATCGACGAGCACGCGGCCGCGTCGGACGGCTTGGCGGTGGGGGACAAGGTGGTCACCCTGCTGCCGACCGGCGAGCGGGTGCAGACGGTGATCGCGGCGGTCGTCGCGCGCGGGCTGCACGGCGACGACACCTACGTGTCGTCGGCGCTGACGGGCGGGGTCGCGCCGAGCCTGGTCTACCTGGATGCGCAGGCCGGTCTGCCGACCGAGGCGGTGAACCGGGCCCTGGAGGGTTCCGGCGCACACCTCGTGACGTACGACGCGTACCTGGACGCCCAACGCGCCCACGCCGCACGGCAGACGGACAACGCGGCCGTGATCATCCTCGGCATCGCCCTGGCCTACGCGCTGATCGCGGTCGCCAACACCCTGATCATGGCGATGGCAGGGAGGAAGCGGGAGTTCGCCCTGCTCGGCCTGGCGGGCGCGGTCCGCAGCCAGATCGTGAAGGTCGCGGCGGCGGAGTCGGCCGTGGCCGTGGTGGTCGGCACGGTGCTCGCGGCCGTGGCGACCGTACTCGCCGCGGCCACCCAGCGCGCTTCCCTGGGCGAACTCGTCCCCAGCGCACAGACGGTCGTCCCGTGGACCCCGGTCCTGGCGACGGTCGCGCTGTGCGCCCTGGTCACCGTGGTCACGGCCTCGGGAGCGACCGGCCGGGCGACCCGGCACCGGGCGGTCGAAGCCGCGGGCATCCGCGAGTAGGCGAGGCCCAGCCGCTCCCGAACAGCACCAGCCTCGAAGGCCGGCCCACCACACACCCCCGGCACCGGCAACCGGAGCTGACCGTACGGCAGCAGACACGCGGGGCCGCCACACCGGCGGCCCCGCGGGCTGAGGCGATGTTCGAGCGAACTCGCGCTGGCGGGCGGGCGGTTGTTCCGCGGGCCCCGGTTCTACTCGGTCCGCAGCGCGGTGGCGGTCCGGGACCGTGCCGCCCAGCCGGCCGGCAGCAGTGCCCCGAGCAGGGCGATCGCGACTCCGGCGGCCAGCAGCGGGAGGAGCAGCCCGGCGGTGTAGATGTGGGTCACGCTCGGTGGCAGGTGCCGGCCGATCGCGTTGCTCATCGGGGTCAGTGTCGCCTTCTCCAGTGCGACCCCGAGCGGTACCCCGATGAGTCCGGCGATCAGGCCGGTGAGTGTCACCGAGGTCAGGACCATCGCGACGGTCTGTTTGGGTGTCATCCCGAGGGCCTTGAAGATCCCCATGTCGTGGACCCGCTCCCGGGTGTCCTGCGCCACCATGCTGAGCACCCCGAGCGCGGCGACCGCGGTCAACATCAGCGTGAACGTCGCGACCAGGGCGTCCATGATGATCACCACGAGGTTCTTGTCGGACGAGTGCGGCTGGACCGAGGCGTTCAGCGGGGTCAGCGCGGCGGCGGCTGCGGTGGACCAGTCCGCTTCGTTGACGTTCGAGGCCAGCTCGACGTTGAACTGGTCGATGTGCGGGGCCAGTCCTGCGGCGGTGAAGCCGGCCGCATCCGTCATGGCCGAGTAGTCGGTCCCATGGATGTCGAAGTTGATGCCGACGACCTTCAGCGACAGTTGCTTGTTCTGCTGCACCACGGTGATGTCGTCACCGACGTGGATCCCCACCGCCGAGGCCAGCTTGTCGCCGACCACGGCCTCGCCGGGCGCCGAGTACCAGCGGCCGGACACCAGCTCCATGTTCGTCCAGGAGAAGTCGCCGCTGACCGCGTACACGACCGGCGGTTCGCCGCCGATCGGCGCGCCGACCATGGTCGCGCCGCTGTCGCCCCAGCCGAACGCGGCCTTCGTGCCCGGGACCTCGGCGAGCGCGTCGGCCACCTTTGCGGCATCCAGGTACGCGTGGCGCGGGTCGTTGGGGCCGTAGAGACCCCACGGCGCGCCCACGTCGGCGGTGGGTATCACGAGCTTCGACGCGACGTTGAAGCCCGAACTCATCATCGTGTCCTGGTACTTGCTGAACGCGGTTCCCAACCCCGCCGCGAAGGTGACGGTGACCGTGCCGAGCAGCACCGCCGCACCGACCAGTACGGCCCGGGCCGGCTTGGCGAACGGCTGGGCCAGACCCAGCGACATGGCCCGGGGCAGTGGCAGCCGCGAGGCCAGACGCTGCGCCGCCTGACCGCGCCCGGCCTTCGGGGCGCGGCCGACCACCAGGGCCTGCACCGCCGGCATCCGGCCGGCCCGCAGTGCCGGGATCGAAGCCGTGACGGCGACGACCAGCAGGGTGCCCAGCGGCACCACGGCGCTGACCCACAACGGAATCGTGGCATGGGCCGCGCCGAGCTGCTCGGAGGCCCCGTTCAGGATCGGCCCGGCCAGGAGATCGCCGAATACCGTGCCGAGCAACACGCCGAGTGTCGCCGGGATCACGGCCTGCGCGGTGTAGGCGCGGGCCACCTGCGAAGGGGTGAAGCCCAACGACTTCAGGATCCCGATGCGCCGGATTCCCGAGGCCACCGCACCGCTGACCACGATCGCGATGATCAGCACCGACAGGACCAGCCCGAGGATCCCGAAGGCGACCAGGAACGGCACGAAGGCCTTGGCGTTGCCGGTCGCCTGCTGTTCCGCGGTCAGGTACGACTGTCCGTCCTCGACCGCGCCGGCCGGCACGGCGGCGGCCACCGCCTGCTTGTCGGCGGCGATGTCGGTGTCGGTCCCGGCCTCGGCGAACCGGTAGAGCATCTGCTCGTCGGCTGTGGCCCCGGCAGCGGTCAGCCGCGCGAAACCGTCGGCGGTGGCGAAGCCGGTCGCGCTGTTGGTCACCGAGGCGGCGAAGCCGACGACCTTGAACGACGGCTTGCCCGGCAGGGAGGAGAACACCACCGAGGAGCCGAAGCAGGCGTTGGCATAGTTGTTCTGGGGGAGGGCGATCTCGCCCGGGCCGGTCGGCCAGCGCCCCCGGGTCAGCACCAGCTGGTCCAGCCCGGAGGTGCTGCCCAGGTCGGGCCGGGTGGTGACGGTGATCGGATGGTTGTCGTGACCGGCCCGATCGGTCTCGGGGCAGTCGGTGCCGATGGTCGTGTCCAACGCGGCGGCGATCGGGTACGGCCCGGCCGCCTCGGTGACACCGGCGGCGTGCGCGGTGGCGGCGGTCTGCGCGGCCGTGACCTTCGAAGCGTCGAACTGGACCGCCAGGTGCGCCCCGTTCCGGGTGTGGAAAGCGTGCTCGAACGGGTCCTGCACGGCGGTCAGCAGGCCGAGGGAGAGGACTGATGACAGCACCGCGGTGAACGTCGTCAACGCCATGACGACGGACTGGACCCGACGCCGGCCCACGCCGGAGCGTACGACCTTTCCGAGCGCGCTCACCGGCTCGCTCCCGCCGAGCTGTCGGAGGTGGCGCCGCTGACCGTGTTGACGACGTCCCGCGCGATCGCACCGTCCACCAACTCGATGGTGCGTCGCGCGGTGGTGGTGGCCAGTTGGATGTCGTGGGTCACCAGCACGATGGTCTGGCCCTCGGCGTTCAGGTCCAGCAGCAGCTGGCGCACGTCCTCGACCGAGCTCGAGTCCAGCGCGCCGGTGGGCTCGTCGGCCAGCAGCAGCGCCGGCTTGTTCATCAGGGCCCTGGCCACCGCCACCCGCTGCCGCTGACCACCGGACAGCCGCTGCGGATAGGCCTTGACATGCCGCTCGATACCCAGCGAGCTGAGCAGCGAGACGGCCCGGCGCTTCGCCTCACCCTTGCCCATCCCGGCCAGCTGCGCCGGAACCATGACGTTGTCCAATACGGTCAGATCGTCGAGCAGATTGAAGAACTGGAAGATCATGCCGATCGAGGCCCGGCGGTACTTCGCCGATCCGGCCTCACCGAGCTGATCGACGCGCGTGCCGTCGACGGTGACACTGCCGCTGGAGGGCTTGTCCAGACCGGCGATCAGGTTCAGCAGCGTGGACTTCCCACTGCCGGAGTGGCCGAGGATCGCCACACAGTCACCGGACGCCACGGACAGGTTCACACCGGCCAGTGCGGGCGGGCCGTCATCGTATTTCCTCGTCGCCTCGCGGACGTCGATCATCGGTGCGTTCGTCATGTCCCCGAACCTACGAACAGAGCGTGATCCGTCGCGTCGGCCGGTGGATGTCACCGTTTCCCCAGGCAGTCGGCCCGGGGGTGCACCCCGCGTACATCCCCGGGGCGACGCGCGGAGCCGAAGCCGCTGAATACGATCACCGTATGGAAGAGCTCCTCCAGCGTCTCCCGACATCGAAGCGCGTGACCTGGCTGAGGTCACAGGCCGTGGTGTTGGCCACCACCTGCTTCTACGCGCTGATGCTCGGCTTCACGATGCCGGTCCCTGAGGCCAGGCACTTCGACGGCCTGTTCTGGTTTCCCGGCCTCGGGCCCTTCCAGACGATGGGTCTGTGCGTCGTGCTCGCCCTTCCGGTTCTGCTGGTGCACCGTCTGCCGGCGGCAGTCTTCGCGGCGATCCTGGGCGAAGCGGCCCTCAGCGACATCTTCGGCGCGCGGCCCTTGACCGTGTTCGTCCTGCTCATCGCCTTGGGCGGGTACCTCGCCGTCCGGCGGCCGAAGGCTGCCGCCGTCGGCTCCGTCGCGGCCGTCGCGACCGCGTTCGTCAACTTCACCCACGTCAACCCCGAGGGCTCCGTCGGCGACGCGGCCGGATGGGCCGGGCACTACGCGTCGTGGCTCGCGGTCGCGTGGGTCATCGGGGGGGTGTATCGCAAACGCGGTGAATACCTCGAAGCCCTGCACGAGCAGAGGGCGGCCCGCGCCGTCGTCACCGAGCGGCTGCGGATCGCCCGCGAACTGCACGACAGCGTCGCGCACAGCATCGGGATCATCACGGTGCTGTCGGGAGCGGCGGCGCGGGTCGTGGACACCAAGCCCGAGCAGACGCGGCAGGCGCTGACCGGCATCGAGACCACCAGCCGCCAGACGCTGCTCGAGCTGCAGCGCATGCTCGGGGCGCTGCGCCGCGCCGAGCCGGACGACGCCATGCCGCAGGCCGCTCCGCTGGCGCCGGCCGGCAGCCTGGCCGATATCCCGCGGCTCGCCGAACGCACGGCCGACGCCGGGGTGCGGGTCCACGTGGCCTGGCGGGGCGAGCGGCGTCCGCTGCCGCCGGAGATCGAACTGTCGGCGTTCCGGATCATCCAGGAGTCGCTGACGAACGTGCTGCGGCACTCCGGGGCGCGGACGTGCCGGGTCGCGGTCGGATACGAGCCGGAAGGAGTGACGATCGAGGTGGTGGACGACGGAGACGACGGCCCGGGCGGGCCCGGCCGTCCCAGGCACTCGACGACGCCAGTCGGGAGCGGCTTCGGCCTGCTCGGCATGCGCGAGCGGGTGACGTTGCTGTCCGGCCAGTTCAGCGCCGGCCGGCGTCCGGAGGGCGGATTCCGGGTGACGGCTAGGCTCCCGGCATGAGCGTGCGAGTACTGCTGGTCGACGACCAGCCGCTGATGCTGGTCGGGCTCGGGATCCTGATCGGCGACACCGACGACCTGGAGGTGGTCGGCGAGGCCGGCGACGGCGGCGAGGCGGTGCGCCTGGTGCGTGAACTGCGGCCGGACGTGGTGGTGATGGACATCCGGATGCCCGGCATGGACGGGATCGAGGCGACCCGGCAGGCGACCGCCGAGCCGGACCCGCCCAAGGTGCTGGTGCTGACGACCTTCGACGACGACGAGTACGTCTACGGCGCTCTGCGCGCCGGTGCCAGCGGATTCCTGCTCAAGAGCATGGCCCTGGACGCGATCCTGGACGCGATCCGCGTGGTGGCGGCCGGCGACGCGTTGATCGCGCCGAGCGTGACCCGCCGGCTGATCGCGGACTTCGCCGGAACGTCCGGCCCCGCGGCCCCCGAACCGGACGCCGAGCCCGCCGCGGACTCACGTCTCATCGCGGGGATCACCGACCGGGAGCGCGAGGTGCTGGCCCTGGTCGGACAGGGCCTGTCGAACGCCGAGATAGCCGAGCGATTGGTGATCAGCGCGGCGACCGCGAAGACGCATGTCGCGCGCCTGTTCGCCAAGCTCGAAGCCCGGGACCGCGTCCACCTGGCGATCACCGCCTTCGAGGCCGGACTCGTGCCGCGCAGACGGTAGGGCAGGGGAGGGGCGCGAGCGGAGAGACCACCCCGCCCGCTCGCCGAGGCGGCGAGCGGGCGGGAGAGGGATAGGTAGGGGTTCAGGCCAGGTAGTCGAAGTCGCCGGCCTTGGCGCCGAGGAGGAAGGCCCGGAGCGTGGCAGTGGTCGTGGTGACGATGACGGCCGGGTCGTCGGACTCGCGCAGGTGGAGCCGCATTTTGGTATCAGTTGCCAGCTCAATGCAGTTGGTTCCACCGTCTGCGCTGCTGAACGATGACTTTTGCCAGGCCAGATGGGACATCGGGCAGTGCCTTTCAGATCTGAAGCTTGTAGAGGACGTGTTGAAGGAGCCCCCAGGAATCACGAGAGTGTGCGTCACGTCGAGGCTTGACAGCATCGACTGCAGGGAGCGAAAGGTTCATGGCCTCTCGAAACTTCTGATGGTATGCCGTCACGTCTGCCGGATCGCCAAGGTGAATGGCACGCTTTGGCCCATCCAAGACGATGGTTGAGAGCGGGACGCACCCGGGATCGCAGATGAGGAAGTTGCCCGAGTAGTGATCGCCGGTGGCGTCGAATGGCATGATCTGGATGGAGACATTGGGAAGTTCTGCCATGTCGATGAGGTGGAGGAGCTGTTCCCGCATTACTGACTTGCCAGCGAATTGCATCCGCAGAGCTGCCTCGTGGATGATGAACCGGAACTGTCGGTGCTTATCGTCAGTCAGGATGCGCTGCCGTTGCAGGCGGAACTCGATGTCCCAGCGGCGGTCTCGATCAGGCTTCCTGTAGATGGCTTCAACGTAATCGGGAACTTGAAGCAGCCCCGGAATGTATAGAGCATCGAAGGTGGAGAAGGTCTTCGCCCTGTCCTCCACCTCCGCCAAGTCCAACGCAAGCATCGGGACCTTGTCCTCGTACTCGCTCCACCAGCCCTTGCCGCTGCTCCGACCCATTTCGGCCATGCCGTTGCGGTATGCCGAGTCCGTGCACCCGTAGGCGTCGAGCCAGACTTCAAGACGTTCGGGATTCAGGGTGATGCGGCCCGCTTCGGTGTGGCTGACGGCGGGGCCCTTCATGCCGACAAGCGCGCCAGCCTCCGGCGCCGACAACCCGGCTGACGTGCGCAGGCGTTGCAGCTCCTCGCCAAACCTGCGCTGCCGCTGGCTGATTGGTCCCTTGTATCCCACGATCGTCCTTCCCTGTGGGCGCAGTCTCGCGTACAACCGGTGCGGGATGCCACTAACGAGTGATGGGCTTGCAACCTTGCTAGAGCCGCCCCTACTCTCAGTGTTGCACCGATCACATGACGGTTCGTCAGTGCCCCCTCTTATCCTCCTAGGGGTTGCTCATGTGTGCCCTCAGTCCCCCCGACTGCTCCCCGGCCCGTGCGGAGCTCTGCGACCTCCTCAGCTCCGCCGGGTGGCCGCCGTCCACCATCTCGGACGCCGAACTCGCCCTTCAGGAGCTCTTCGTGAACGCCTGGCGCCACGCCGGCAGCGAGGCGCCGATGGTCGTCGTCTCCCTCGACGGCCACCGGCTCCGGGTCTCCGTCCGGGACGACAGCCCCGTCCTGCCCGAGGCCCGCACCTCCGCCGACCCCCTCGCCCTCTCCGGACGCGGCCTGCACCTCGTCCAGTCCCTCACCCACCGTTTCGGCGCCGACCTCCGCAAACACGGCAAGGTCGTCTGGTTCGAACTGCTGGCCCTGGAGGCCGCCGCGTGAAGCGCCACCCGATGAAGCCCACCGATCCCCGGATCAGGCACTACACCGACAAGCAGATCCGCGCCCTGCTCGCCGAAGTCCACGAGCGAGGCAAGAAGTTCGGCCTGGTCTGGCCCTCCGCCACCACCGACCACACGATCGACGGTCGCGTCCTCGTCCGCTTCAGCACGGCCCCGGCCTCGACTCTCCTCAACCTCCTCACCCTGCTCCTCGACGCCGAGCGCGAGGCCTCGTGCGGTTCCTGATCGCCTCCGCGTTCCTCGTCCTCCTCGCTCTCGCGATCGCCACGGTCGCGCTGGGCGCCATCACTGCGCTCAAGGTTGCAAAGACCGACGAAGCGGAGTCCCCGCCGTGACCGAGTTCGCCCCCACCCCCGAGGCCGTCGCCAACGCCCTCGCCGCGACCCGCTACGCCGTCGCCGCCGCGTTCAACTCCACCTCCAGCACTCCCGCGACCAAGCCCGTCCCCGACGACTTCGACTGGCCCGCGCTCGAAGACTTCATCCACCACCTGGGCATCGCCGCCGACGACTCCGAGGCCGCCCTCAACCTCTACCGCCTCCTCATGGCCGTCCAGCGCATCGCCTACCGCGAGGGCGCCGGCCGCAACTCCCCCTTCCCCGCCACCCGCCTCAACTCGCGCACCCAGCGCCTCGGCGGATGAGGAGGCGGGGCACCGACCCCGGCCGGTCGTCCGATCGGCCGGAATCACCGATCCCCTTGGAGGATCCATGACGACCGACCTGTACGCGCTGTCGATCGAGAGCGCGTAGTTCGAGCGCCAGTGCGGCGGCAACCTCACCAGCGACAACGAATCCTGCGTGAGCCTCGCCGCCATCCCCGGCGCGCACGACGGCTACGTGCTGGCCGACACCAAGCCCGAGGGGGCCGGCCGCGAACTGCGGATGACCGGAGCCGAGTTGGATGCGTTCGCCCTCACCTGGGTGAGCTCCCGGGGACTGTCGGTCTGAAGCCGTAGTCTGACCCACCGCTGAAGCACACGGGGGCGCCTGCTCCAAGGTCTAGTTGGAACAGGCGTCCCCGCGCTCCGTGGAGGATAACCCGTGACATTTTCCGGCCACTTGCACGGTTACGGCCCTTGGACGGGCAGGCCCGACCAGTACCACAGCGAGTACCTGCGCCGACCGACGCCGTTCGACTCGGCTTGGCACGCGATGGTCTCCGGCCTGAAGCACGCCGACCAGGAAGCCCACACGCCGTTCGAGCAGCGGACCGTCCCACCCATGCAAACCGGGCACTACCTCCTGCGCCGCCCGTCGTACCTCGCGGCGCAGACCTGGAAGGACCCCGAATCGGCCGTCGACTGGCTGGTCGAGACCTACCACCGGCATCCCCCCGCCGTCCGGTCGGACTGGGGAGCGGTCGACTGCGGGCTCGGTGCCAAGGCCGACTTCGCCCGCGACGCCCTCGGCCACGGAACCGACGTGGTGTGGGCGCACTACCTCCCCGGCGAACGGATGATCAGCGCCGCCGTGGTCGCGTGCCCCCATCGGTTCCACCCCGACATCCCCTGCCCCCTGTCCTGAACGGAGACGACTGCATGGCGCTTGCCACGTTGGTGGGCCCCGAAGCGGCCGAAGCACTCTTACGCGCCTGCCCCACCGAACCGGCGCTGTACCGGCGGGAGGGTTCCGCGTTGGACGAGCGGATCACGCTCCCGCTCATCGAGACGTACCTGGACCACGGGCTGACCGACCCCGCGCTCACGGCGGCGGTCAAGGACGGCCGCGCCGTCCACCCCGGACGGTTCTCGCGGGACGGCAGGATCCGTCCCGGCCGGCTCCGGGCCCTGTTCGACGACGGGCACACGATCAACTTCCGGCACCTGCAAGGCCGGCTGCCGTACCTGGCCGAGCTGTGCCGCGCGATCCACGCCGAGACCGGATACAGCCTGTTCGTCTCCGGGATCGTCACGCCACCGGGAAGGCAGGGCCTCACCCACCACTGGGACCAGTTCCAGGCGGTGGTCACGCAGATCCACGGCCGCAAGCGGTGGCCGATCTGGCGGCCGGAAGTCCCGGGGCCGGTGGACGAATACCTGGACTCGCCGGACATGTGGACGCCGGAGATGCAGGAGCGGTGGGACAGCACCGAGCCCTGCGCGGAGTTCGAGTTGGGGCCCGGTGACACCCTGGTCCTTCCCCGCGGGTGGGTGCACAGCCCCTACTGCTCGGCAGGCGACCCCGAACCGTCGTTCCACCTGACGTTCGCGCTGCGGGAACGCATGCCGCTCGACCTGGGGCTGGAGCTGGTGCGCACCGCATTGCACGACGAGGAGTTCCGCGTCGGCATCGCCCCGGACCGACTGACGGCCGACCGCCTGCCGTCCACCCTGGACGAGGTGCGAACGGCGCTGGTTCGGTTCCTCACCCTCGCCGATACGGCGGAGCTGTCCGGCGTGATCAGGGCGGCGCTGGTCCCGTAGCGGATGGTCGGGAGGCAGCCCCGTCCGGGTTCGCCCCGGCGGGGCCTGCCCCGACCCTAGAACGCGGTGTTCCCGCCGCAGAGCAGGACGCCGACCTCGTTGCCCTCGGCGTCGAGGCAGGGCAGCAGCTGGTAGCCGTCCGGGTCGACGAAGCAGCCGAGCAGGGCCGGCCGGGCGGAGGCCACGAGCCAGCCCTCGGCGTAGTCGCCGGGCTCGGCGTCGGCGTCGGCGGCGGTGAGCGCCTCCGCCTCGACGCCCGCGTCCGCGAGGGCCTGCTCCAGGTCGGCCGCGCGGTCCCAGTGGCCGTCCTTCACCGGCGGGCGGCGCTTCAGGGCCGCCAGGGCGCGGCCCGCCGCGGGGAGGACGCCGTCCACACCGGTGTCCATGCCGCCGCCGCGCACTACGAGGAAGCCGGAGTCGGTCATCAGGCCCTCGCCCTCCCAGCCCGTCTCCACCGGCAGGGCGTCGCCGAACCGCACCAGGGCGGCGGACACCTCGGGCACCACGTCGGCCCGCTCCTCGCCGTCGAGCAACAGGTAGACCGTGCACGGCCCTTCGCCCACCTCGACGCCGAACGCGTCCTCGCTGAACGGGTCCTCGAACCAGGCCGTCCCCTCGGGGAAGTCCAGCTCGATCCGCCGGTACCGGCCTGGCCCGGCGGGCTGCTCGCCGGCGTCGAGGGCGGGCAGGGCCGCGAAGAGCTCGTCCATGTTCTGGATCTCCGTTTCCTTATCGGTCGTCAGCGCTGCGGAGCGTAGCGCCCCGGTCGGACAGGGCCGGCCGGCGCCTCTGCCGTCGGCGAATCTGCGGCGGGCAGAGAAACCGCCGCCAGGCGTCCGCCGGGGCTGAGAGTGGAGGTCGGCGGCATCCCTGACTCGACGAGACGAGGAGACGACCCGATGACTCCAGCCACCCGACTCCGGCCCCGCGCGGGCGAAGGCGACACGGCGCCCACGCCCTTCGACGACCACCTCGCGGCGCAGTTGCTCGCGCAGCGCATCGTCCTGCTCGGCACTCAGGTCGACGACGTGTCCGCCAACCGCGTCTGCGCGCAGTTGCTCCTGCTCTCGGCGGAGGACCCGCGCACCGACATCTGCCTGTACATCAACAGCCCCGGCGGCTCGGTCAGCGCGGGCCTGGCCGTCTACGACACGATGCGGCTGATCCCCAACGACGTCTCCACCCTGGCGATGGGCTTCGCCGCGAGCATGGGCCAGTTCCTGCTCACCGTGGGGGCGCCCGGCAAGCGGTTGGCGCTGCCGAACGCGCGGATCATGATGCACCAGCCCTCGGCGGGCATCGGCGGCACGGCGGCGGACATCGTGATCCAGGCGGAGAACCTGCAGTTCACCAAGCAGGCGATCGAGCGGATCACCGCCGAGCACACCGGCCAGAGCGAGGAGACGATCGCCCGGGACGGCGACCGGGACCGCTGGTTCACGGCCGAGCAGGCCCGGGAGTACGGGATCGTGGACCGGGTGGTGGAGTCGGTCGCCGACATCCGCCCGGCCTCCTCGCGTCGACGGATGGGGCTGTAGCCATGGGCTCCTACACGGTTCCGTACGTCGTCCAGCGGACGGCGCAGGGCGAGCGGTCGTACGACGTCTTCAGCCGGCTGCTGAACGAGCGGATCATCTTCCTCGGCACGGAGATCGACGACGGCGTCGCCAACGTGGTCATCGCGCAACTGCTGCACCTGGAGTCGGAGAACCCCGAGCGGGAGATCTCGATCTACCTCAACTCGCCCGGCGGATCGTTCACTTCGCTGATGGCCATCTACGACACGATGACCTTCGTGCAGGCGCCGATCTCCACGTTCTGCGTCGGCCAGGCGGCCTCGACGGCGGCGGTGCTGCTGGCGGGCGGCGATCCCGGGCGGCGGTTCGTGCTCCAGCACGCGCGGGTGCTGCTCGGGCAGCCGGCCAGCGGCGGGCGGCAGGGGACGGTCTCCGACCTGAGCCTCGCCGCCAAGGAGATGGTGCGGATCCGCGCGCAGGTGGAGGAGGTGCTGTCCCGGCACACGGGGCACGACGTGGCGACGCTGCGCGCCGACATGGACCGGGACATGGTGCTCACCGCCGAGGAGGCCGTCGCGTACGGGCTCGCCGACGAGGTGCTGAGCCGGCGAGCCCTGTTCGGCTGACTGCGGCCGAGGTCAGGCGACGAGGCAGAGCCCGTCGTAGCGCGCGCTCGGCGCCGTCCGGCCCTGGCCCGCCCGGCGTACGGTCGCGTACCGGGCCAGCTCGTCCTGGGCGAGCGAGAGCAGGTCGCCGAGGCCGAGCCCCAGCGCCCGGGCGGCGGCCGCGAGGACCTCGGAGGAGGCCTCCTTGAGGCCGCGCTCCAGCTCGGACAGGTACGGCATCGAGATCCGGGCCGCCTCCGCGACGTCCTTCAGCGTGCGTTCCTGGGCGAGCCGTTCGCGCCGCAGCGCGTCGCCGACGAGGTCGCGCCACAGGGGTTCCCTCGGCGACGGGGGTGTCGGGGGAACCCCGGCCGGCCGCTGCGGGGCGCGGGTGGTGTGGCCGGACCCGGGCGGCGAGGTCTGCGGCCGCAGGGGGATGACGCGGGCTTCGTTCGGCGCTTGAGTGCTCACCCCTTCAGCCTAGGGATCCGGGGTGCGGGGGGAAGGGGGCGGCGTTCTGCCCTGGGTGAAGTCGTGCCTGGGTGAAGTCGGCCCCGGGCAAAGTCGTCCCTCGGTGAAGCAACCGCACACCCGTTCCCTGACGTTTCCACTGGTGTGAAGCTCACCGGCACCCCGTTCTTCGTCCTCTCGCTCCTCCTCGTCCCGCTCTCGGTCGGCCTCCTGATGTACCTGTGGAACCGGGTGCGCGGGCCGCGGGCCGCGCGCTTCGGGGTGCGGCTGCTCATGGTGGCGTTCGCCCAGTTCACGGCCGTGACGCTGGTGTTCGTGATGGTCAACAACGACAACCAGCTGTACAGCAACTGGGACGACCTGCTGGGTACCGGCAACCACGTGCGCGCCGTGCCCGTCCCGCCCCCGGCGGACGCGACGGCGGCGGCGAACGCGCCCGACCAGCCCAAGGTGGTCCAGCAGTTCACGTCCGTGGACGACGACGCCGTGCCGAAGGACGTGAAGCGGACCGACCTGAAGGGGCGGGTCTCCGGCGTGGACGGCGAGGTGCTGGTCTGGACGCCGCCGCAGTACGACGACCCGGCGTACAAGGACAAGAAGTTCCCGGTGGTCGAGCTGCTCGCGGGCTTCCCGGGCTCGTCGAGCGCCTGGTTCGGCAGCATGAACGTCTCCAAGCAGCTGGCGCCGCTGATGAAGTCCGGGCAGGTCGCGCCGTTCATCCTGGTCGCCCCGCGCGTCGTGCTGCTCGACAAGCACGTCGACACGGGCTGCGCGGACGTGCCCGGCAAGGTCAACGCCGAGACCTGGCTGGCGCGCGACGTGACGCAGATGGTGCTCGACAACTTCCGCGCCGACACCGGCCCGGAGCACTGGGCGGTGGCCGGGTACTCGGCGGGCGCGCACTGCGCCGTACGGCTCGCGGTGGCGCACCCGAACCGGTACCACGCGGCCGTCGGCATGTCCGGCTACAACGACCCGATGGGCGAGCCGGACTCGCTGACCGCCAAGGACCCGCACCTGCGCGAGGTGTCCAACCCGCTGCACATGCTGCAGCAGGCGCAGACGCCGCCGAACGTCGCGCTGTACGTGACGGGGAAGAAGGGCGACGGCTTGGAGGACGCGGCGGCGCTGCAGAAGGCGGCGAAGGCGCCGACCACCGTCACCCCGGTCGAGGTCAACGGGCCGCACCTGACGTCGACGTGGGAGCCGCTGGTGCCGTCCGTGTTCACCTGGCTCACCCAGACGGTCGGCAAGGCCGGCTGAGCGGGCGCCCGGAGGGCCGGCACGGGGAGTGCCGGCCCTCCGGGCGTAAGGCAGGGCAGTCCTCGGACGGGCGCCGCTACGGCAAGGTGGCGTGCTCGGCCCGGCTGGCGGCGAGGCGCTGCGTCGCCAGCGTGCGGGCCCGCGCCGGGTCGTTCCCGGTGATGCGGGCGAGGATCGCCGCGAGCGGCCTGATCCGCCCGGCGCTGCCCCAGTGGCCCTCGGGGATCTCGGTGGGGAACACCCAGACCCGGCCGGGGTCGCGCGGCCAGGCGCCCTCCTCGGCGTCCAGGATCGCCTCGGTGACGTCGGCGATGACGCCGGCCCGGGTCTTCTCGGGGAGCTGCCCCTCGGGGACGGAGGGGACGACCCGGTAGCGGGGGGCGTCGGCGGGTTCGCCGCCCACGTAGACGGCGGCGGGCCGGTGGAGGAACAGCCAGGACACGGACCGGACGGTCGGGTCGGCGGGGTCGAAGCCCTCGTGGCGGATCAGGATCTCGGTGATCCGGTCGAGCAGCGCGGCCTCGGCCTCGGGCCGGAGGGCACCGTCCGGGATGTGCACGTCGAGCATCGGCATGGCGGGGTCTCCCAACTGACTTTCGTTTCGCAACTCAGGTCGGGCAGAGCCTGCCCTTGCTGAGTTGCAATTGTCAACCCAGGGGTGCCGGGCCGGGTATCATCGGGTGCATGGCAGACCACACGGACAGGCGGGAGCTGCGCCGGATCGACCCCTCGAACTGCTCGGCGGCGCGCGCCCTGTCCGTGGTCGGCGAGCGCTGGTCGCTGCTGATCGTGCGCGAGGCCGTCGACGGCGTCAGCCGGTTCGGCGACTTCCGGAAGCGGCTGGGGATCGCCAGCAACCTGCTCTCCAACCGGCTCGACAGCCTCGTGACGGCGGGCGTCCTGCAGCGCGTCCCCTATCAGGAGGCCGGCGACCGCCAGCGCTTCGAGTACCGGCTCACCGACAAGGGCCGGGACCTGCGCCCGACCCTGATGGCCCTGCTGGCCTGGGGCGACAAGTACCTCACGGACGAACAGGGTCCGCCGGTCGTCGTCCGGCACCGGGGCGCGGACGAGGAGCACGGCTGCGACGAGCCGGTCTCGCTCGTCCTGGAGTGCGCGGCCGGGCACACCCATCTGCCGTCCGACGAGGTCTACCGGGCGCCGGGGCCGGGCGCCCGCTTCCTCTGACCAGCCGGTGTCCCGCTACGCGGCGGCCGGCCGCTCGTAGCGGCTCAGCCAGACCGGCGGCGCCTCGCCCCAGCGGCCCTGGGCGTCGCCCCGGTACGCGAAGCCCTGCCTCTCGTAGTACGCCCTCAGCGCCGGGTTGTGCGCGACGCAGTCCAGGCGCAGGACGCCGACCCCGTGCTGCCGGGCCTGCTCCCCGGCCCAGTCGAGGATGAGGCCGCCCAGGCCCTTCGCCAGTCGGCGCACGGCGAGCCGGTGCACGTAGACGGCCTCGCCGCCGACGTCCGACCACAGGGCGTCCGCCCGGTCCAGGGTGACCGTCCCGGAGACCTTGCCTCCGACGGTCACCAGCCAGGTGTGGCCGCGCTCGATCCCCTCGGCCACCCACGCGGGGTCGAAGCGGGGCGGCCACTGGTCGGTGATGCCGCGTGCGTGCAGCCAGCCGCCCGCCTCGTCGAGGACGCTCAGCACCTCGTCGATCCGCTCGCCGGTCGCGGGCAGGAACGCCACCGGGTCGCCCGCCCACTCGATCGCACTGCCCATCGGTCCCTGCCGTTCCCTACCGCTGCTTCGGCGTGAAAGCCGATACCAGATCCCCCGCCGTCCAGCGTTCCAGTTCCTCGCCCGCCGCGTCCACCGGCCCCGGGTAGAGCCGGTACAGCGTGCCGGCCACCTTCTCCGGCGCCGGGACGTCCCCGTTCACCAGGGCGACGAAGGCCCGGCGTCCTTGGAGCACATCGGTGAGGGAACCGGTGGCGGTGTCGTCCGGGTCGCGCAGCGCCCGCAGGCGGGCCGCGAACTCCTCGACGCTCTCCGCCTCGCCGCGCCGCCAGCGCCGTGCACCAGCGGCGCCCCGCACGACCACCTCGTCCGTGCGGGCCGCCGCCCGGGCGCAGGCGAGGTCCCACAGGGTGGCCCGGTTCTCGGGGGAGAAGTGGGCGAGCACGTCCCGGCTGAGCGCGCCGACCTCGGCCTGGTGCCGGTGGACGTTGTGGAAGCCGCCGTCCGCGCCGGTGTTGAGGTCCGTCCAGGTGTAGCGGCGGTCCGCCAGGTCGACGATCATCGGCACCGCCACCTGGGCGTCCCCCTGCAGGTCGAGCCGCTGGCGCACCGCCCTCGGGTGGTAGTGCCGGCCGCCGGCGGGCGTCGCGCCGAGGTCCAGGAATCCGGCGAACGCCTCGGTCAGCTCCTCGAAGGGGACGTCGTTGTAGCTGAAGACGATCACCACGGCGTACCGGGCGCCGCCCCGCTCCAGGCGGTCGAGGTCCAGGTCGACGAACTCCGTCGCCCCGTCCGGCGGCGGCGCCGTCGTGAAGTCCCCCGAGTGGACGGCCGCGCGCTCGCCGTGCACCAGGTTGGTGTAGTCGCACAGCCCGTGGAAGTTCCACCGTGCGTCGTACAGCGCGACCGACAGGTCGAGGTCCACCCGCAGGTGCTCCGGCTGCATCCAGTGCACGAACAGCCGCAGCCGGTCCCCGGGCGGCAGCGGCTGCCGGCTTCCGCGCGGCACCGACACCAGGGTCTTGGCCGCCGCCCGCTCGGCGAACGGCGCGACCAGGTCCACCAGGCCCTCGTCCAGCAGCGCCAGCTCGTACCGCTCGCCGCCCGCGGCGGCGCGGCGCAGCAGCTCGGACTCGATCAACGCGCAGACGGGGGCGCTGAGTCCGGCGGGCACGACGGTGCCGTGGTCCTCCTTGGCGTGCGCCAGCGAGACCGTGCCGCGCGGGAAGTACAGCCGCCGCTCGCCCGCCGTCCGGGCCCCGCGCAGCCGTCCGTACGCGCCGAGCAGCGGGCCCGGGGCGACCCGGGCCAGCGCGGCGGCGACCGTCTCCGGCAGGCCGTCCGGGAGCGGGGCGCCCGGCGCGGTGGTCGCGTGCACCCGCAGGACGTGGTGCAGCCGGCGCACCAGCTCGCCCGGGCGCGCGGCCAGTACGCGCACCGCGCCCGCCGCGTCCCCGGCGGCGAGCGCCGTCTCCACCCGCCCGGCGAAGCCCGTGAAGCCCAGCCGGGTGTGCTCGCCGGCCTCGACCACCCGCAGCGGCGCGGGCGGCTCGGCGAACTCCCGGCCCACCTCGTGGGTGCGCAGGTCCGTCTCGCGCAGCAGCACGAACGCGGCCGTCACCTTGGGGAACCGCTGCCGGTGCTCGTACGGGTGCAGTAGCTCGCCCGCGCGCAGCCAGGCCGAACGGTGGCGGCGCAGGTCCTCGAACAGGGCGGCCTGCGGCAGGCCCTCCAGGATCTCCAGCAGGCCCCGGCGCAGCGGCCGGGGGAGGTTCAGCAGCCGCAGCCGGCGGGCGGTGGCGGGCAGCAGGTCGGGCTCGGCGCCGGACCACGACCACAGCAGCCGCAGCACGTCGGTGGCCGTGTCGATCCGCTCGGCGAGGACGGGCAGGGCGCCCGCGCCGTCGCGCCGCAGCAGGGCGGCGAGCACGGCGGCCTTGGTCTCGCGCAGCGGGATCTGCTCGGGCAGCCGCTGCGACAGGTCGGCGGGGGCGTGCGCGAGCAGGGTGGCCAGGTCGTCCCGGTCCTGCGGGGAGAGCGGGGTGCGGCGGGCCAGCAGTCGGTGGAACTCGGCCATGGCGGCGGCCAGTCGGGTCGCCGAGACGAGGCGCAGCGGGCGCAGGGCCTGGTCGAAGCCGGACGCCTCGGCGGCCTTGCGGCCGGCCGAACTGTCCTCGCCGAGGTACGTGCCGGCGCTCAGGCCGGTGCCGCACAGCGGGCACCGGGTGCCCCGGCCCTCGGCCTCCAGGCCGTCCAGGCAGGGCGCGCACAGCAGGTGCGCGCAGGGGGCGAGCGCGCCGATCCCGGCCTCGGTGCTGCGCCGGCCGCAGTGCGCGCAGGTCTGGCGGGGCTGGTTGAGCAGGAGTGCCCGGATCCGGCGGCTGTAGAAGACGTGCGCGTGGTCCGGTACGGCGTCGGGGAAGCGGCGGAACAGGGGCTGGTGCTCGCGGTCCGCGCCGAGCAGGTGGTCGATCCGGGTGAGCAGCCCGTCGCCCAGTTCGGCCAGCCCGGTGGGCGACAACCGGGCCAGTGCGGAGCGGAGTTGGGTCGTCAGCAGGTAGCCGCGCCCCACCAGGTCGGCGTCCAGGGCGACCAGGCCCCGGGCACTCCACGGGTCGGCGGCGGGCAGCAGCTCCTCGGGGTCGACGGCGACGACGCCGCGCCGGCGGAGGAGGAACGAACCGAGATCGAGATCGACGCGGACGTCGAAGGGAGGAGCCGTGATGGCTCGGGGCATGCGGTGAGATCCCCCCACGGAGGCGTAAACGAGAAACAGGCGGAGAGGGGACGCGCTACGGGTTTTCAGAGGAAGGTGAGAAGGAAGCGCGTCGCGGAGCCGCCTGTTCGGCCACCATAACCGAGGCGTTCGCGACTGCCCACCGATTTATTTCGGGATCTGTGTCGTCGGATCCCCGGGGCCGGTACGGCACCGGAAGTCGGCCCGGCCGACTTCTCATGCGTGGGGGCGACCCTCAGGTGAAGGAGGGCCAGCGGGTGGCGGCCCAGGTGTGCCAGGTGGGCCAGCCGGGTGGGGGTGGGCCGGGATCGCTGCCGTCGAGTTCGGTGGGGTCGGGCTCCTCGAAGCCGGCGCGGCCGAGCCGGATCTCGGCTTCGGTCATCGGGAGGGTCTGGTCGGGGGTGGTGGCCCAGCGGTGGGCGATGCGGGCGGTCTGGGTCTCGTGGTCGACCGGGAGGTAGACCACGTGGCAGGCGGCCCCGGCGGAGGCGGAGAGCGAGCGGATCGCCGAGCGCTCGTCGCGGGACCAGCAGCCGAAGTCGACCACCACGTCCGCTCCCGCCCGCAGGGCCTCCAGGCCGAGCGTGAGCAGCCGGCCTTCGAGGATGTCGCGCTTGCCGTCCACCTCCGCGCCGAACAGCGGGATCACCCACTCGTCGGGGGTGAGGCGGATCGCCCGCCGCTCGGCGGCGATGCGGCGGGCTCTGGTGGTCTTTCCGGCGCCGGGGAGGCCGATCATCAGGAACAGCTCGGGCATGCTCGGATGGTGGCAGCCGGAGCGGGCCCGGGGCGAGCGGTTTTGCCGAGGCGGGCTACAGGCAGATCCAGCAGTACAGCCGCTCGCCCGCCGCTCGGGCGCGGCGGGCGAGAGCGGTGAACTCCTGGGCGAGGGGGAGCAGGTCGGACGGGTGGGCGCCGTACAGCTCCTCCGCGCGAGCCCACTCCTCGACGGCCGCCGCCAGCCGAGGTCCGGTGGCGGCGGCGAGGGTGTCGCGGGTGGCGGCGTCGAGTTCGGTGACCCAGGGGCCGGTCGACCACGGGTCGTCGTCGTCCGGGCGGCTGTCCGGTCCGGGGGGCGGGGTGGTCGGCCAGATCGGCTGGTCCGCCACCAGGTCGACCCGCCAGGGCTCCTGCCGGAGGGCCGCGACGAGCCGGCCCAGGACGACGCCCGGGTCGATGCCCTTGGCCTCCACGCCGTCGAAGACCGGTCGCCCGCCCTCGGTGAGTTCCAACTCCCGCACCACGGCGGCCGCGTCGGGCGCCCGGAAGTAGTCGGTCAGTACACCCATCGCCGCAACCCGCTTCGCTCGTTCCGCTGTCGTGCGCCATCAGAGCAGACGGCACCGACAACCAGGCCGTGTCAGCAGGAGATGTTGCCGCCGCCGACGTCGGTGCCCAGGGCGCCCACGAACCGCTTGTAGAGGTTGATCCGGTCGTTGCGCTCGTCCGGGTTCTTGCCGTCGCACTCCAGCGCGCCGTTGATGCTGCGGATGGTCTCGCCGAAGCCCTTGTTCTTGACCATGGCGTCGTGCGGGGTCATCCGGCCGGCGCCGTTCTGGGTGTCCCAGAACCAGAGGCCGGTCTTCCAGGCGGTGGCCGGGTTCTTCTCGACCTGGTACGGGTCGTGCAGCAGGTCGATGTGCAGGGCGTCGCCGGCGGCCTTGTAGTTGAAGTTCCAGCTGAGCTGCAGCGGGCCGCGCCCGTAGTAGGCGCTCCGGCCGGCCGGGCAGCCGTAGGGCTGTGAAGCGTCGCAGTAGTGCGGGTAGTTGGCGGTGTTCTGTTCGACGACGTAGCGCAGCCGCCGGTCTCGTGGCTGACGTTGGCGAGGAAGGCGGCGGCCTCGCGCTTGCGGGTGGCCGCGTCGCCGGTGGTGGTGAAGGCGGGGTAGGCGCCGAGGGCGTCGGTGAGGCCCTTGTACGTGTAGAAGGAGTTCCGGTTCGGGAACATCGTGTTGAACTGGGCCTCGCTGACCACGAAGGAGCCGGCGGCGGCAGCGGGGGCGGTCTGGCCGGTCAGGGCGAGGGTGCTCAGGACGCCGGTCGCGGCGATCGCGGCGAGGGTGCGGGAGAGCTTCATCGGTTCTCCGTCGACAGGGGGAACGGGAAGTGGAACGCGACGGTGATTCGGAGGCGAACCACCGTCGCCATCGTCTCGGGAAGGCGCCGGAACCTGGATCGGATGCGATTTAAACCACTCGTAAGAGTTGTATCCAGTAGGGAAGTTGAGACGGCCGCCGGGGTGATCATCCGCCTGTCGTATGTGCGAGATAGCCTCGTCCGCGCACGAGCGACACCACTGACGGGGGACGGGCCATGGGACGCGCCGAGGACGAGGACGACCGGAAGCTGGCGGCGGAGGGCGAGGTCGCGGTCGCCCGGCTGGCGATCGACTCCGGCGAACTCGACCACGCCGCCGAGCACCTCGCCGACGCCATCGTCGCCGACCCGCAGCTGCCCGAACTGCACGAGGCGCTGGCCGAGTTGTGCGCGGCGGCGGGCGGCCCGGCGGCGGCCCGCGAGCTGTTCCCGCTGGAGGGCCAGGTGTTCCTGGGCGTCGTCGTCTGCCGGGCCCACGTGGAGGCCGCGGCCGGGGGCTGGGACAGCGCGGTGAGCCTGCTCGCCTCGGCGATCCAGTACGAGCCGGCCCGCCCCTGGGCGCACACCGCCTGGCTCGCCCGCGAGGACCTGCCCGCCCTGGTCGACCCGGACACCGTCGCCCAGGCGGTGGCCCGCACCGCCGGCCCGCTACCGGACCCGCTGCCCGCCGAACTCGCCGACTCCGTACGCCCCTTCGAGGCGTTCGTGCGGGCCGTGGTGGCCCGGCACGACGACCACCCGCTGCTGCTGGCGATGGCCTCGGGCCTGACCCGCCGCCTCGGCGCCACCACCCGCGCCGTCGAACTCGCCGAGCGGGCGCACCGCCTGGCCCCCGGCTACCTGTCCTCCGTGATGCTCGGCAACGCGCTGCGCTCGGACGGCCGCCCCGAGCCGGCGCTCGCCGTCTGGGAGGCGGAGCTCGACCGCACCCCGCCCGAGCAGGACGACTCCAGCAGCTACCTGGCCGTCGACGTCGCCGAACTGTACGGCGCCCTCGGCCGCGCCGCCGAAGGCCTGCCCTGGCTGGACCGGGTGCTCGCCGCCGAACCCGACCACCCCAAGGCCGGCCCGGCCCGGTACGCGCTGCGCCACGCCGTCGACGGCGACCCGGCACACCTGCTCGGCCTCGCCGACCACCACCGCGCCCACCCCGACCACGAGTACGCCCAGGAGCTGCTGGAGCGGCTCAGCCACCGGGAGCCCTGGCTCGGCATGGTGCCCGGCGCCACCGAGGCGACCGTCAACGTGCTGCGCCAGGTGCTCGCCGACGAGGGCACCACCCGCGACAGCGAGATCGACTGCACCGTCTCCGCCCTGGAGCCGCCCAGCTCGCTGCTGGCGCTCCACCTCGCGCTGCCGCGCTCCACCGTCACGTACCAGCAGGTCGGCGAGCCCGACCTCCGGCTGCCGCTGACCGAGCCGACCACCCGGATCTGGGCCTGGGACGGCACCGAGCCGCGCCCGGCCGTCGCCGCACCGGCACCGGAGAGCGCCGAACTCGTCCGCGCCACCGCCGAGATCGTCTGGCCGACCGTCCCCGCCGCCTACGACCACGCCGTCCGGCTGGCCGGGCTGGCGCCGGCGGAACTGCTCGCCGTCCTCGTCCACCCGCCGATGCCGCGCGAGGACGACCTCGGCCGCGCCCTGCTCGCCCGCCAGCCCGAGATCTGGGTGCGCGCCGTCCAGTCCTTCGCCTGCCTCGGCCTCGCCCACCACCGCACCGACCAGCCGTGGCCGGACTCCGAGCGCCGCCGGCTGCTGCGCGACCTGCTGCTCGGGCCCGAGGACTGGGTGGTCGAGGCGGCCGGCTTCGCCCTGCTCGCGATCGGCTGGACGGACCCGGACGCCCGCCCCGACATCGCCGACCTGCTCCAGCAGCGGCTGGTCCACATCGCGGAGACGCAGTGGACCCGGGTGGTGACGATCCAGCGCTCGTTCGCCCAGCTGGTCCTGGCCGCGCCCTGGCTGGGGCCGGACGCCCTCACCCTGGCCCGCGAACTGGTGCTGCGCACCGAGCGCAGGAGCGCCGAGCGCAAGGACGGGGCGGCCACGCCGCCGCCGGCCGGGACGGCGCCCGTGCTCGCTCCCGCGAGCGAGTCCGAGCCCGAGTCCGAGCCCGCAAGCGAGTCCGAGCCCGCGAGCGAGTCCGAGCCCGGGGCGACCGAGCGGTCGAAGCCCCGCCCGGGCCTGCTGCGCCGCCTCTTCGGGAAGGGCTGAGGAAGGGGCCGAGGAAGGGGCTGAGCGGCCCTCAGCCCATCCCCGGCAGCGGCTCCTGGTCGACGTCGTACCGGGCGACCCGCTCGGCCGGGTCCCGGCACTCCGGCCCGAGCCGCAGGATGCGCGACTCCGGGTCGTGCAGCGGCCGGTGGCAGCGCCGGCAGGTCACCCGGTGGCGTACGGCCTGCTCGGTGTCGGTGCCGGGGATCGGTTCGGGACCGGCCGTGGGATCGCTCATGGGGACAGACCCTAGACGGCCCGGGCGTCGTACTCCTCGCGTGCGTCGGCGACCGCGCACATCCGGGACTCCACCCAGTGCGCGAGTGCCGAGACGTGCGCGGCCGCCTCCCGTCCGAGTGGGGTCAGGCTGTAGTCGACGCGGGGCGGGATCACCGGGTGGGCCTCGCGCAGCACGAAGCCGTCCCGTTCCAGGGTCTGGAGGGTCTGCGCGAGCATCTTCTCGCTGACCCCCGAGACCCGCCGCCGCAGTTCGCTGAACCGGTAGCCGCGCTCGTGCAGCGCGCCGAGCACGAGGACGCCCCAGCGGCTGGTGACGTGCTCCAGCACGCCCCGGGAGGGGCACATCCGGTCGAAGACGTTCGCCGGCGGCAGTGCGCCGATCTCGGTGCCGGCCCCGGTGTTCACCTCGTTGCTTACCTTCACATCAGTACCCTACTTCGAAGTGCGTACTTTCGAAAGGTTAGTGCCGTCCTTAGGGTGAGTTCCGAGGTCGGGGACACCTGAAGGACACCAGAAGGAGCACTGCCATGTACGTCGTCACCGGAGCCACCGGCCAGCTCGGCCGTCTCGTCGTCGAGGGGCTGCTTTCACGGGTCCCCGCGGGTGAGGTGGCGGTCGCCGTCCGCTCGGCCGAGAAGGCGGCGGACCTGGCCGCGCGCGGGGTGGCCGTCCGCGTGGTCGACTACGACCGGCCGGAGTCGCTGGCCGGCGCCTTCGCCGCCGGGGACCGGGTGCTGCTGATCTCGGGCAACGAGGTCGGCAGTCGGATCCCGCAGCACCGGGCCGTGATCGAGGCGGCGACGGCGGCCGGGGTGGCGCTGCTCGCCTACACCAGCATCCTGGGCGCGGCGACGTTCCGGCTGGCCGACGAGCACAAGGCGACGGAGGAGCTGGTCCTGGCCTCCGGGCTGCCGTACGTGCTGCTGCGCAACGGCTGGTACGCGGAGAACTACCTGGGCGACGCGGTCGGGACGGTCGAGCGCGGCGTGGTGCTCGGCAGCGCGGGCGACGGCCGGGTGGCCGCCGCCCCGCGCCGGGACTACGCGGACGCCGCCGTCGCGGCCCTGGTCGGCGCGGGCCACGAGAACACGGTGTACGAGCTGAGCGGCGACACCGCGTGGAGCCTGGGCGAGCTGGCGGCGGAGCTGGCCGCGGCCTCCGGCCGTCCGGTCGGGCACCGGGACGTCGCCCCGGCCGAGCAGCTGGCCGCGCTGGTCGGCGCGGGCCTGCCGGAGGGCTTCGCCGAGGTGCTGGTGGACGTGGACGCGGGCATCGCGCGCGGCGAGCTGGCCGGCACCCCGGGCGACCTGGCCCGGCTGATCGGCCGCCCGACCGTGCCGCTGGCGGAGTCCGTCCGCGAGGCCCTCGGCGCCTGAACGGGCGGGTGACGGATGCCTCACGCAACCGTCTGACCTCGGGAAACGCCCGGACCTGTCCAGCATTCAAGCAATGTCATGACCAAACTCCGGAAACGGAGATGACAGCCTGCCCTCCCGCCCGCTACCGTCGCCCTTCGACACACGCGCGCGCGGGAGGGCACTCGGCCATGCCACAGACGACCCAGCAGGACAGCGGCCGAGGCCTCTGGAACGGCATCGCGGCCTACGGCATGTGGGGGCTCTTCCCGCTGTTCTGGCCGCTGCTGGAGCCCGGCGCCGCCGACGACATCCTGGCCAACCGGATGGTCTGGTCGCTGGTCGCGGTCGTCCTGATGCTGGTCGCCCAGCGGCACTGGGGCTGGATACGCCCGCTGCTGCGCCAGCCCCGCCGGCTCGCCATGCTGGCCGGCGCGGCCGCCGTGATCTCGGTCAACTGGGGCGTCTACATCTGGGCCGTCAACGCCGGGCACGTGGTGGAGACCAGCCTCGGCTACTTCATCAACCCGCTGGTCACCATCGCCTTCGGCGTCCTGGTGCTCAAGGAGCGGCTGCGCGGCGCCCAGTGGACGGCGGTCGGCATCGGCGCCGCCGCCGTCGCGGTGCTGGCCGTCGCGTACGGGCAGCTGCCCTGGATCGCGCTGACCCTGGCCTTCTCCTTCGCCACCTACGGGCTGCTGAAGAAGCAGGTCGGGCTGAGCGGGCTGGAGAGCCTGGCGGCGGAGAGCGCCTTCATGTTCCCCTTCGCCCTCGGCTACCTGGTCTACCTGGAGGTCACCGGGCACGGCACCTTCGGGCACACCGTCCCCGGCTCGTACGGCTGGGGGCACTCGGCGCTGCTGATGCTCAGCGGCGTGATCACGGCCGTCCCGCTGCTGTGCTTCGGCGCGGCGGCGGTGAAGGTGCCGCTGACCACCCTCGGGCTGCTGCAGTACCTGGCGCCGGTGTTCCAGTTCCTGTGCGGCGTCCTGGTGTTCCACGAGTCGATGCCGCCCGCGCGCTGGGCCGGCTTCGCCCTGGTGTGGGCCGCGCTGGCGGTGCTCACCTGGGACGCGCTGCGCCAGGTGCGGGCCGACCGGGCCGGCCGGGCCGCCGCCGCGGCGGCCCGACCCGTGCTGCCGGTCGAGGCCGAAGCGGCGGAGGCCGCCGTCACGCGCTGATGTCCCGGCTGGTGAACCGGGCCCAGGCGGCCGAACCGAACACGGCGACGTAGGCGGCCTGCAGCCCGAGGTCCTTCAGGATGCCGTCCCAGTACATCGGCGCCCGCAGCAGGTCGCCGAAGCTCATCCAGTAGTGCGGGAACAGGAACGGCCGGATCGCGTCCAGCTGCGGGAAGCTGTCCAGGATCTGCACGGTGACCACCAGGCTCACGGTGGCGGCCATCGCCGCGATGCCGCTGCCGGTGAGCGTCGAGACGAACAGCCCGATCGCCACCAGCCCGCTCAGCGAGAGCGCCACCACGCCGGCCACCAGCGCCGCCCGCGGCAGCGCGTCGACCAGGCCGATGGTGTCCCCGGAGATCAGCGTGACGTCGCCGAGCGGGAACAGCACCGCCCCGGCGGCCAGCGCGGACAGCGTGACGACCACGGTGGCGGCCAGGCAGAACACCAGGCCGGCGGTGAACTTGGCGGCCAGCAGCCTGGTCCGCCCGGCCGGGGCGACCAGCAGGTAGCGCAGCGTCCCGGCGGCGGACTCGCCCGCCACCGCGTCCCCGGCGACCACCCCGACCGTCATCGGCAGGAAGATCGGCAGCGCCACGGCCAGTGCGGTGAAGATCAGGAAGACGCCGTTCTGGGTGGTCTGCGCGATGAAGCTCGGGCCGCGGCCGTCGTGCGCGCTGTCCGTGTTGAGCTTGACCACCACACCGATCAGGACCGGCAGCACCGCCAGGATGCCGAGCAGCACCTGGGTGCGCAGCCGGCGGAACACCAGGTGCAGCTCGTTGCGGAACAGCGCGAGGGACCCGGCGGCGGTCGGTGCCCGCCGGCCGCCCGTACCGTGCGGCCGCACCCCGGCCCGCGCCGTTTCGTCCCGCGACGCCTCGTTCCGCGCCGCCTCGTCCCGCGCCGTCCCGTCCAGCGCCACCTCAGCCCGCGTCACCTCGTCCCGCGTCACCTCAGCCCGCGACATCGAAGCCCTCCCCGGTCAGCGCCACGAAGGCGTCCTCCAACGTGCCCCGCTCCAGCCCGAACCCGTGCACCCGGACGCCGGCCTCCACCAGCGCCGCGCACAGCCCGGGCAGCACCTCCTCGCCGAGGCCGCCCAACTCGCCGCTCACCCGGTCGTCCTCGACCGCCGGCCCGGCGGCCAGGTGGGCGGTCAGCACCTCGGCGGCCTTCGCCGTGTCGGGGGTGCGGACGACCAGTCGGCCCTGCGCCCGGGCGGCCAGCTCGGCGACGGTGCCCTGCACCACCAGCCGGCCCCGGGACATCACCGCGGCGTGGCTGCAGACCTGCTCGATCTCGTCCAGCAGGTGCGAGGAGAGGAACACCGTGGTGCCCTCGGCCGCGACCTCCCGCACCAGCGTCCGGATCTCCCGCATGCCCTGTGGGTCCAGCCCGTTGGTGGGCTCGTCCAGCACCAGCAGCTCGCGCGGCTGCAGCAGTGCGGAGGCCAGGCCGAGACGCTGCTTCATGCCGAGCGAGTAGGCGCGGGCCTTCTTGCCGGCCGCCGCGCTCAGGCCGACCCGCTCCAGCGCGGTGTCGACCCGCTGCCGGCGGGTGCGCGGGTCGGCGGTGGGGTCGGCGGCGTCGAAGCGGACCAGGTTGTCCCGGCCGGTCAGGAAGCCGTAGAGGGCCGGGCCCTCGATCAGCGCGCCGACCCGGGGCAGCACGGTGCCGACGGACTGCGGCATCGACTCGCCGAGCACGCTGGCCGTGCCGGAGGTGGGGGCGATCAGGCCCATCAGCATCCGGATGGTGGTGGTCTTGCCGGAGCCGTTGGGGCCGAGGAAGCCGAAGACGCTGCCGCGCGGCACCGCCAGGTCCAGCCCGTCGACGGCGAGTTGGCCGCCGTGGAAGCGCTTGGTCAGGCCGTGGGTCCGGATCACGTCGTCGGTGCGGGCGGCCCGGGAAAGGGGAGCGGAGGGAGGAGCGGAAGGAGCGGGGGCCGGGCGCGACGCGGCGGCCCGGCCCCCGGCCGACTCCGTAACGTCCCCCGTTACGGGAGTCTCGGTCATCCGTCAGTTCACCCCGGCGGCGTGCTGGAGGACCGGCAGGGTCACCGCGCCGGCGAAGACCCGGCCGTCGTCGGTGAGCAGCACGTTGACCACCTTGGTGCTGACCAGGGTGCCGCCGTCGACCGGCTTGCCGAGCGACTTGGCCAGGGCCTGCGGGTTGAAGGGCTTGGCCTGGTGCTTGCCGTTGCCCTTGCCGTTGTCCTTGCCCTCGCCCTGCGGCGCCGGCACGTTGCCGGGCAGCTGCGTGGTGACGACCGCCGTCCAGCCCTCGCCGATGACGTTCATGCCGTCGTGCTTGGTCGCGTCGTGCTTGGCCCCGGCACCCTTGGCCCCGTCGTGCTCGGCGGTGCCGCCGGGCGCGGCGGCCTGCGGGTGCGCCCCGGCCGCGTGCTCGGTGACCTTGGCGCCCTTGGGCACGGCGAAGTCGAAGGTCTTGGCGTCCGGCTTGGCGAAGGACACCTCGGTGAAGTGCACGTCCAGCACGGTGGATCCGCCGGTGGACTTCACCACGACGGCGAGCGGCACCCCGTTGTCGGCGGCGACGGAGATCCGCACCTCGCTCAGCGTCGAGCCGGACTGGGCGGGCTTGACGCTCAGCTGGTAGGCGTCGTGCCCGGCGACCCGGGCCGTGCCGGCGACGCTGACCGTGGTGGTGCCGGCGCTCGCGGACAGGAACTGCTTGGCGGCCTCCTGCGGGGTGGTGGGCGCGCCGGTGAGCGGGGCGGCCGGGGCCTTCGGGTGCTCGCCGGGCCGTCCGGTGGTGTGCACGGCGCTGTTGGTGGCGCTGTCCCAGGCCCAGGCCTGGTCGCCGTTGTGGACGACGGTGTAGCCCGCCGAGTTCTCCAGCAGTTCGACCCGCTGGCGGTCCGGACCGTCCACCGCGACCCGGACGGTGCGGTCGCCGCCGAGCAGGTCGAGCAGCTTGGCCTGCGGGTCCGCCGAGGCGGACGAGCCCCCGCCGTGCCCGCCCGCGGCGCCGATCCCGCCGGCCGCGCCGAGCAGCGCGGTGGGCAGCCCGAGGTCGGTGGCGACGGAGACCGTGCCGGACAGCGCCTGGGTGTCGGAGCCGAGCGCCTTGGCCACCACCTGCTCGGCCGTCAGCGAGGGCAGGTCGGGCGGGGAGTCGGCGGCCAGGGCCGGCACCAGCCCGATCCCGGTGGCGATCGCCGCGGCCACCGCCACCGGCACCCCGGCCCGGACCAGCATGCGGCGCCGCGAGCGGTACGGCGTGCCGCCGTCCTCGGGGCCTGCCGCCGACGCTGTGTCGTTCGTCATGGCGTACTCAACTCCTCTGTGGGCATGAGCGATTGACTGTGCCACTCCATTAGATGCCGGGGCCGATGGGGCGTCATCGCCCTGCGGGGCCAGATCGGGGTGAGCCTGGTGGCTCACCCGACCCTGAGACGGCTCAGGGTTGGCTGGTCCTCCGGTACGACCCCTGGCGTAGGTTTGGCGCCATGGACGGAACCTCCGTGGACGCAAGCAACCCCCCGACCGCGAACGCGATGCGGCGCGCCCTGCGCCGTGCCCGGGACGGCGTCGCGCTCGACCTGAGCGAGGCCGCCGTGCTGCTCCAGGCCAGAGACGAGGACCTGCGCGACCTCTGCGCGAGCGCCGCCCGGGTGCGCGACGCCGGTCTCGAAGCGGCCGGCCGGCCCGGGGTCATCACCTACTCCAAGAGCGTCTTCATCCCGCTCACCCGGCTCTGCCGCGACAAGTGCCACTACTGCACCTTCGCCACCGTGCCGGGCAAGCTGCGCCGCGACGGCCACGGGCTGTTCATGTCCCCCGACGAGGTGCTGGAGGTGGCCCGGCGCGGGGCCGAACTCGGCTGCAAGGAAGCCCTGATCACGCTCGGCGACAAGCCCGAGGACCGCTGGCCCGAGGCCCGCGAGTGGCTGGACGCGCACGGCTACGACGACACCGTCGCCTACGTGCGCGCCATGTCGATCCGCATCCTGGAGGAGACCGGACTGCTGCCGCACCTCAACCCCGGGGTGCTGAGCTGGACGGACTTCCAGCGGCTCAAGCCCGTCTCCGCCTCGATGGGCATGATGCTGGAGACCACCGCGACCCGGCTCTGGAGCGAGCCCGGCGGCCCGCACTTCGGCTCTCCGGACAAGGAACCGGCCGTCCGGCTGCGGGTGTTGGAGGACGCGGGCCGCAGCTCCGTCCCGTTCACCAGCGGCCTGCTGATCGGCATCGGCGAGACGTACCAGGAGCGCGCCGAGTCGCTGTTCGCGCTGCGCAGGGTCTCCCGCGCCTACCACGGCGTCCAGGAGCTGATCCTGCAGAACTTCCGCGCCAAGCCGGACACGGCGATGCGCGGCATGCCGGACGCCGAACTCGACGAGCTGGTCGCCACGGTGGCCGTCGCCCGGCACCTGCTCGGCCCCACCGCCTGCCTGCAGGCGCCGCCGAACCTGGTGGACGGCGAGTACGAGCGGCTGATCGCGGCCGGTATCGACGACTGGGGCGGCGTCTCCCCGCTCACCCCCGACCACGTCAACCCCGAGCGCCCCTGGCCGCAGATCGACCGGCTGGCCGAGCGCTCCGCCGCGGCCGGCTTCGAGCTGCGCGAACGCCTCGCCGTCTACCCCGAGTACGTGCTGCGCGGCGAGCCCTGGCTGGACCCGCGGGTGCTGCCGCACGTCCGCGCCCTGGCCGACCCGGCCACCGGCCTGGCGAACCCGGACGCCCCCGTCCGCGGCCTGCCCTGGCAGGAGCCCGAGGACCTGCCGGAGTCGTACGGGCGAACCGACCTGCACGCGACCATCGACACCGAGGGCCGCACCGGCGACCGCCGGGCCGACTTCGAGGACGTGTACGGCGACTGGGAGGTGCTGCGCGAGCAGGTGCTCGCCAAGGGCGCCCCCGAGCGGCTGGCCGGGGACCTGCGCGAGGCCCTGGCGACGGCCGCCGACGACCCGACCGCGCTCACCGACGACCAGGCGCTGGCCCTGTTCCACGCCGACGGCCCGGCCCTGGACGCCCTGTGCCGGATCGCCGACGACGTGCGCCGCGACACCGTCGGCGAGGTCGTCACCTACTGCGTCACCCGGAACATCAACTTCACCAACGTCTGCTACACCGGCTGCCGGTTCTGCGCGTTCGCCCAGCGCCGCACCGACGCCGACGCCTACACCCTCTCCCTGGAGCAGGTCGCCGACCGGGCCGCGCAGGCCTGGGAGGTGGGCGCCACCGAGGTCTGCATGCAGGGCGGCATCCACCCCGACCTGCCCGGCACCGCCTACTTCGACATCGCCCGCGCGGTGAAGGAGCGGGTGCCCGGCATCCACGTGCACGCCTTCTCCCCGATGGAGGTGGTCAACGGCGCGACCAGGACGGGCCTGTCGATCCGCGACTGGCTGCAGCGGGCCAAGGAGTCCGGCCTGGACACCATCCCCGGCACCGCCGCCGAGATCCTGGACGACGAGGTCCGCTGGGTGCTCACCAAGGGCAAGCTGCCCGCCGCCACCTGGGTCGAGGTCGTCAGCACCGCGCACGAGCTGGGCATCCGCTCCTCCTCCACGATGATGTACGGGCACGTGGACACCCCGGCGCACTGGCTCGGGCACCTGCGGCTGCTCGCCGAAATCCAGCAACGCACCGGTGGCTTCACGGAGTTCGTCACCCTGCCCTTCGTGCACACCAACGCGCCGGTCTACCTGGCCGGCATCGCCCGGCCCGGCCCGACCGCCCGGGACAACCGCGCGGTGGTCGCGATGGCCCGGCTGCTGCTGCACCCGCACATCCCCAACATCCAGACCAGCTGGGTCAAGCTGGGCGCCGAGGGCGCCGCCGAGATGCTGCGCTCGGGCGCCAACGACCTCGGCGGCACGCTGATGGAGGAGACCATCTCGCGGATGGCCGGCTCCGCGTACGGCAGCTACAAGTCGGTGCGCGACCTGCAGGCGATCGCCGGGGCGGCGGGCCGCCCGCACCGGCAGCGCACCACCACCTACGGCGAGGTGCCGGCCGAGCGGCAGGCCGCCGCGCTCGCCTCGGACGGGCACCTGCCGGAGCTGCTGCCCGTCCTGGACTGACCCCCGCCCCCGGCCGCCGCCCCGTGCGGCGGCCGGGACCGGGTGCCGGGGACACCTTCGAATCGCTCGGGCCTTCGAATACAGTGCCAGGGCGCGTGCCGCGGTCGTGCGGCGCGCCGCCCAGCATCGCCGTCGTACGCCGTCGTACGCCGCCCCCGACCCCGACGAAAGGCGCCCCGTCGTGATGCCACTGTGGTCACGCGCCCAGCAGCAGGACTTCCGCAGCCGGGTGCGGGGCTGTCTGCTCGGCGGTGCCATCGGCGACGCGCTCGGCGCCTGCGTCGAGTTCGAGCCGCTGGAGGACATCCTCGACCGGCACGGGCCGCAGGGCGTCACCGGCTACGTCCCCGCCTACGGGCGCACCGGCGCGGTGACGGACGACACCCAGCTCACCCTGTTCACGGTCGACGGCCTCATCCGCGCCCACATCCGGCGCGACACCGGCAGCTGGCACCCGCCCACCGATCTCCACCTGGCCTACCTGCGGTGGGCCGCCACCCAGCGCGACTGGGGCCCGGACGAGCGCCGCCCCGACCTCGGCTGGCTCGGCCGCGAGGAATGGCTGTACGCCCGGCGCGCCCCCGGGCAGGGCTGCCTGTCCGGCCTCACCGGCGCGGAGGGCGAGCGGCTCGGCACCCTGGAGCACCCCAAGAACCCGCACTCCAAGGCCTGCGGCACGGTGGTGCGGGCGGCGCCGTTCGGGCTGCTCACCACCTGGGAGCCGGGCCTGGTGTTCCAGCTCGCGGTGGAGTGCGCGGTGCTCACCCACGGCCACCCCACCGGCTACCTCGCGGCGGGCGCGTTCGCGGTGATCGTCCAGGCGGTGGCCCGCGGCGGCACCCTGGAGGAGGGCGTCCACCTCGCGCTGGCGCTGCTCTCCGAGCGGCAGGCGCACGAGGAGACCACGGCCGCGCTGCGGGCCGCGCTGGACGCGGTGCGGGCCGGCGAGCCCTCCGCCGACCGGGTCGAGGCGCTGGGCGAGGGCTGGGTCGCCGAGGAGGCGCTGGCGATCGCGGTCTACTGCGCGCTGGTCGCCCACGACGTGCGCTCCGGCCTGCTGCTCGCGGTCAACCACTCCGGGGACAGCGACTCCACCGGCGCGATCTGCGGCAGCCTGCTCGGGGTGCTGCACGGCGACACCGCGCTGCCGCCGGGCCTGGTCGCCGGGCTGGAGGGGCGCGCCGCGATCCTCGAACTCGCCGACGACCTGGTGCTGGAGCTGGTGCACGGCGGCGAACTGCACGACCGGCGGAGCCCGGAGGGGGCGGTCTGGGCCGGCCGCTACCCGGTGGTGGGCTGAGCCGCCGGGACCTGCCCGGCCCCGGGACCTGCCCGGCTCCCGGACCTGCCCGGCCCCGGGACGGCGGTTGCCCGCAGTAGGGCCCGCCGCCGGGGGAGACGGCGGGCCCCACTGCGGGCAACTCCCGTACGGGAAAAGCCGGTCGGGTCAGGCGGCGGCGAACAGGCCGGTCGCCGCCGCCGCGGCGAACGCGCGCCAGGCGTCGGCGGAGAACCGCAGCTGCGGGCCCTCAGGGTCCTTCGAGTCGCGTACCGCGACCGCCCCCGCGGTCGGACCGGCGATCTCCACACAGGCGCCTTGGCCGCCGCTGTGACTGCTCTTGCGCCAGCGGGTGCCGTGCTCGGGGGAAGTGCTCATCGGTGGTATTCCTCTTCAATCTGGGCTATCAGCGTCCGGCTCTCCGCGACTCCGAGCGCCGCCGCCCTCAGGTAGTCGTAGAGACCGGTATAACGACGCACGTCCGCCTCTTTCTCAAGGTAGAGATCGCTCGTCACACCTTCGAAGTAGACGACCGTGGAATCGGCTGACTCGGGGAACTCCAGCAGGGAGAATGTCCCGGTCATACCGGGGTGGGCGCCGTGCGAGAACGGGATCACCTGGATGGTGATGTTCTTGCGCTGGCTCAGCTCCAGCATGTGCTTCAGCTGCTGGGCCATCACCTCGCGGCTGCCGACCTCGCGGCGCAGCACGGCCTCGTCGATCACCGTCCACAGGCTGCCGAGCTGGTTCTCGCCGTTGACGCGCTCCTGGCGCTTCATCCGGACCTGCACCCGGCGCTGGACGGCGAACGCGTCGGTGTCCGGCTGGGTGCCCTCGACGACGGCGTGCGCGTACTGCTCGGTCTGCAGCAGGCCGGGGACGAAGGAGGACTCGTACGCCCGGATCGACGAGGCCTCGGCCTCCAGCCCGATGTAGACGCTGTAGGGGGTCGGCATGTCGTTGAAGTCGTGCCACCAGCCGCGCTGGCGCGACTCCTTGGCCATGTCCATCAGGCTGGTGCGCATCTGCTCGTCGGTCACGTTGTACACGTCGCAGAGGTCGCGGACGTCCCGCTGGCTGATGCTGCGGCGGCCGTTCTCCAGCCGGCTGATCTTCGACTGGGAGACCATCAGCCGCCCGGCGACCTCCTCAGCCGTCATCCCGAGGCCCTCGCGCAGCCTGCGCAGCTCCGAACCGAGGCGCCGGCGGCGCACGGTGGGATTGATGTTCGCGGACACGTCGACCTCCGGCCGTACCTCTGGTGAACGTGGGAACGGCAGTCCTCGGAACACTTCGGACATTGGGACCAACCCCCCTGACTCGGAGCAGCATGTCACCTTGGGCCAGGTCGGCGCCGGGGAATCTCGGCAGCGCGGTAGGACGAATCGTCGGAAAAGCGCTTCCGTGAGACAGCGGGTGCTCCCAGGTGGTAATGCGGCTCGGTGGCATCGGACCAGTGTTGCTACCTGCATGCTCTACCCCGGCGGCGGCGCGCTTGCCCCTGGCACGTGCGCGGGTCTGCGGGCCGACGGATCCCGGGACCGGCCGGGACGGCCGCGGGGACGGCGGAGGGGCGGTCGCCGGGCGACTTCCGTCGCGGGCGACCGCCCCTCGGTGCGGTTCTCGGTGGTGCGTGGTGCCGGGGTGGAACCGGTTGCGCGAGGGGGCGTTGAGCCCCCTGCGCCGGCGCGGACGGGCTGCCGCGCGCCGCTGCGCGCGCCCCGTCCGGTTTCCGGTGCGCGGTGTCCGGCTAGCGGACGCCGACCCGGGAGACGGTGACCCGCCCGCCGGTGCTCCGGCCCGCCGCGCGGGCGCCGGAGCGGCCGGAGCCGGTCCCGGAACCCTGGGGTGAACGGTTCTGCTGGGTCGGCAGGCCGTTCTGCACGTCCATCACGGCGTGCGCGACCATGCCGCCCAACGGGTCGTAGCGGATCAGGTCGCGCAGCCGCGACCGTGAGGACCTGCCCTCGTTGCCCGGGTACAGGTGCTTGCCCAGGCCCACCGCGTGGGCCAGGGCGGCCAGCGCGGCCGTCCGCGGGTCCGGCGGCACGCCGGTGCGGATCGCGGTGTCCAGCCGCTGCTTGATCGCGGCGTTGGTGCAGTCGTCGGACGCCTGGTACCGGGTCGTCGGCAGCACGCCGCACACCTGGCCCGGCACGGCCGTGACCATGCCGCAGCGCTCCAGGTGCGCCAGGTAGGTCTGCCGCAGGCCCAGTCGCGGCCCGCCGATCCAGTGCGCCGCACGGACCGGGCTGCCGCGTCGGCGCAGCAGTTCCAGTGCGTGGTCGAGAGTCGGGTCACCGGTCGGCCGTGCGAGCACGACGGCGATCCGGTCACCCTCCGGTACGATCCGTCCGGCCAGGGACAGCTCGACGAGCTGCGCCCCGGCGAGTCCGAGGTCGAGGGTCTGCGGCTGCGCCGTGGTACCCGTGGTCGGGTCCAAGGCGAGCAGCAAGAGTTCCTCGGGAACAGTTCTGCGGCTCTTGCCCATCCAAGCCTCCCCGCGTGGATGAGAGACAGAGTGACGCCTCTCACACGGGCTTGTCGAGTACGCCTCCGAATCGTGACCTTGCGGTGAAGGCGCGGAACCGGCGGCCGCGGACACGGCGTCTGACCGGTGAACAGGCCGCGGCGCGGCCGCGCGCGGACGATAAGCGCCGGTCGGGCGGGGTGTGCGCGGCCGGATCGGCCCTCGGTGGCGGAGACTGTACAGGTACACGGGGCGGGGCGTCGGCTTCCCGAAATCGGGTTCGCCGGTGCCCCGCCGGGCGTTGAGGAGGCTGGGATACGTGGGCGAGTCCCCCGACAGGGTGCTGAGGGACGGCGAGCGGGAGCAGGATCGTGAGGAGGAACGGGACGCCTCGTCGAAGGCGCCTGGCGTGAAGGCCTCCGATGCGAGGACCTACGACGCGAAGGCTGCCGACCCCGCCAAGCCCTCCGGCGGAGGCGCCGGGAGCGGCTCGACCGTACAGCTGCGTGTCCAGGATGCGGACGAGCGGACCGCGATGCTGCGGTTGCCCGTCGACAACCGCACCACCTCGCTCAGGCTGCCGGTCGACAACAGGACGACCGCGCTGCGGCTGCCGCCGGAGCTGCTGAAGCCCGCCGGCGAGGACGGTTCCGCGGACGAGGCGGACGAGGCGGTCGAGCCGGCGACCGAAGCCGAGGGCGGCGAGCCGGAGAAGGCCGAGGAGAAGCCGTCCGGCACCGACCCGCGTCTCGCCATCCGGACGGCCGCGGAGGCATCCGGCCGGTCGAAGGCCTCTGACACCCCGAAGGACGAGGACGATGACGCCGGGGAGCCCTCGGTCGAGTCCGACACCGGGTCCGACACCGAGTCCGACGCCGGGTCCGACGCCGAGTCCGACGCCGGGTCCGACGCCGGGTCCGACGCCGGGTCCGACACCGAGTCCGACACTGGGTCCGACACCGACGACGCGCCCGCCGGGCCCGTCGCCCCCGTCGTGCTGACCAAGACCGGGCAGCCTGGTCAGCACACGGGCGGTGCCGGGAAGCTGGAGAAGCCGGAGCCGCTGCGCCCCGCCGCCGTCCCCGCCGTGGTGCCGTCCGCCGCGGTGCCGTCCGTGGCCGGGTCGGTCCCCGAGCCGCCGGAGCCCGAGCCGCTGCCGGAGCCGGAACCGGCGCCGAAGCCGCTGCCGAAGCCGGCCCCCGAGCCCGCGCCGACGCCGGGCCCGGCCCCCACCCCGCTGCCCGAGCCCGACCCGCGCCCGGTGCCACCCGTCCCGCCGCTGCCCGCCCCGCCGCCGCTGCCGGCGCCCGAGCCGCTGCCCTCGCCGGAGAACACCGCCGAGGCGATGGAGGTGCTGGCCACCCTCAACTCCCGTCCGGTGTCGCCGCTGCGCCGCGCGCTCAAGCGGATCACCATCTGGACGGTGTTCCTGGCCGTGGTGCTCGGCGCCGCCGTGGTGGCCCAGCTGCTGCGCCCGCTGCCGGACGCCAAGGTGCGGATGACGGCCGCCGGGACCTACAGCTTCGCCGGGAACCAGCTGGACCTGGCCTGGCCGGCCAAGGGCCAGTCCGCCGCCGAGGTCGTCGGCGTCGGCAGCCTCGGCAGCTCGGGCCAGGAGACGCCGGCTTCGATCGCCAGCGTCACCAAGGTGATGAACGCCTACCTGTTCCTGCAGAAGTTCCCGCTGAAGAAGGGGGAGAGCGGCCCGAAGATCGTCGTCGACAAGCAGGCCGCGCAGGAGTCCGGCAACAGCGACGAGTCCCGTGTCACCCTGACCGAGAACCAGGTGCTCACCGAGTACCAGGCGCTGGAACTGCTGATGCTGCCCTCGGCCAACAACGTGGCCCGGCTGCTCGCCCGCCAGCACTCCGGATCCGAGGAGGCGTTCGTCAAGCTGATGAACGAGACCGCGGCCAAGCTCGGCATGACCAACACCACCTACGCCGACCCGGCGGGCTTCAACGCGGAGACCAAGTCCACCGCCAAGGACCAGCTGAAGCTGGCCGAGCAGGTCATGCAGGACGAGATCTTCCGGCAGATCGTCTCCACCCCGGAGACCAACTTCAACAACGCGAAGATCCTCAACACCAACAACCTGATCAACCCGAAGACCGGTGTGATCGGCGTCAAGACCGGCTCCAGCACCCCGGCCGGCGGCTGCCTGATGTGGGCCGCCTACAAGGAGATCGGCGGCGTGAAGCGGCTGATCCTGGGCGTCACCCTGGGCCAGCAGGCCACCTCCTCCGCCCCGGGCGACGGCATCCTGCCCACGGTGCTGAAGGTCAGCGGCAAGCAGATCCAGGCCGCGCAGAACGGCCTGACCGGCCAGACCGTGGTGAAGAAGGGCGACGTCGTCGGCACGGTGGAGGACGGCCTCGGCGGCAAGGTCCCGGTCGTCGCGACCAAGGACCTGGTCGTGGCGGGCTTCCCCGGCATCTCCGGCACCGTCACCCTGGACGCAGGCAAGCTCGGCCACCAGGAGAAGGCCGGCAAGGTCGTCGGCTCGCTGCGGGTCGGCTCGGGTGACGACAAGGTGGAGGTCCCGGTGGCCCTCCAGGCGGACCTCGACCCGCCGTCCATCCAGTCCCGGCTGCTCCGCACCCTCTGAGCCGCACCGGCCACGCGTGCCGCCGTCCGGACCTCCGGGCGGCGGCACGTCGCGTTTCCCGGCCCTACCGCTCCCGGGCCCTCAACGCCCGTGCGGCTGCGGCCCGTTGTCGGCCGCCGGCTTGTCGAGCGAGACGGCCTCGACCGGGGCCGCCTCGACCGGGACGGCGTCGACCGGGACGGCGTCGACCGGCGCCCCGGCCGGCCCGCCCGCCGCCTCCGGGTCGTCCTGCTCGATCCGGCCCAGCAGCCGGGCGACGGCGTCGGTGCGCTCGCGCAGCACCGCGACGCGGGCCGCCCGCTCGGCCTCGACGGGCTGCTCGGCGGGCAGCACCGGGATGCCGCGCTGCCGGGCGGTCGCGATCAGGCTCTCCGCGGCCTGGCCGGCCACGACCAGGGTGGCGGCCGCGAAGGACCCGGCGTCCAGGGTGTGGTGGCGGCCGAGCAGGCCGCCGCGGTGGACGATCCGGGCCGGGACGGTCAGTTCGTCGAGGCGCTGGTCGACCGAGCCGCGTTCGAGGGCGGCCAGCACGACGGTGGCCAGCGCCTCCCCGGCCTTGGTGACGGCCCACTTGCGGCCGGGCACCGGCGGGAGGAACTCGCGGATCCGGTCCACGTCGCGTTCCAGCGAGCTGGTCGTCAGCACCTCGAAGGCGTTGCGGGTGCGGATCTCGACCACCTTGTCCCAGTCGATCTCCTGGCCGTCGAAGCCGACCCGGCCCGGCCCCAGGTGCACCGCGCCGTAGTCGTCGAGGAGCCCGAGCAGCTTGTGCGCCACCGCCGGGGTCCGGGGGTGGCGGCCGAGCAGCGTGCCCACCGAGAGCTTCCACGGCTCGACGGCGGGGACGGCCGGCGGGGCGACGGAGGTGAGGGCCGAGAGCGCCCACCGCCCGCCCGCCGCCGAGCGCCCGGCCCGCAGCACCGCCCGCCGTCCGGCGTCGCCCAGCTCGGCCGCCGCTCCCACCAGCCGCCCCAGCCCGCCCGTCAGACCACCTGTCAGCCCGCCCGTGCTCAACCGCCCGCCCCTCTCGTCGTGTCCGCGGCCCGCAGGCCCGCAGGCCCGCCATGCTACGGGCGGTGCGTCAGCGCCCGGGGGCCAGCAGGTCGACGAGCTGGCCCAGGTTCTCCTCGAACAGCGGCTCCGGGTCGGCCATGGCGAAGTCGAGGTGGCCGAACACCTCCAGGGCGATGAGGCCGTAGAGGCGGCTCCAGACCTGGACGAAGCGGTGCAGCACGGGCAGCGGGAGGTCCTCGGTGAGGTGTTCGCGCAGGTCGTCGAACTGGGACCACCAGGCGGGGACGGGCCGCACGGCGGGCTCCGCCGGGATCGCGCCGTCCCGCCACAGCTGCTCCAGCAGGCCGAGGAAGACCTGCCCGAACTGCCAGCCCGCCTCGTGCGCCGGGTCCTCGGGGGCGGTGCCGGCGTCGGGGACGGGCTTGCCGAAGAGCAGCGTGAACTCGCTGCGGTGGCCGAGCGCCCAGCGGCGCAGGGCGCGGGCGGCGGCGGCGAAGCGCTCGGCGGTGGGAGCGTCGGGGCGGGCGTCGCGGGCGGCTTCGAGCCCGGCGGCGAGGTCGCGGTAGAGGTCGGCGACGACGGCCTGGACCAGGGCGCGGTGGTCGGGGAAGTAGCGGCAGAGGCCGGGCGCGGTCATGCCGACCGCGCGGGCGGTGGCGCGCAGGGTCAGTGCGGTCGGCCCGTCCTCGGCGAGCAGGTGCCGGGCGGCCCGCAGGATCTCCGCCACGGTCTGCTCGCGCCGGAGCTCGCGGCGGCTGGGCGGCTGGTCGGGCATGCGGACTCCCCTTGACTTTGTTGATACCGTTAGCTTTAGCTTACACCGTTAGCGTTTCGAGCGGCGCGGGACCCTCCCGAGCCTCCTCGGCCTGCCCGCACACGAAGGGACCCCGCGGATGTACATGGTCATGCTCGGCTACTCGATCTCGCCGCAGTGGCTCGCCCTGCCCCGCACCGAGCGGCAGCGGCTCAAGGTCGCCCACCTCGCGCCGCTGATCGAGAAGTACGCGGACCGGGTGCGCGCCCGCTTCTTCGACGCCGAGGCGTTCTACACCCGGTTCAGCGACTTCGCGCTGTTCGAGACCGATGACCTGACGGCCTACTACCACCTGGTCGAGGAACTGCGCGACACCCCGCTGGTCGGCCAGGGCTACCTGACCTTCAAGGACGTCGTGCTCGGCGTCGAGGACGGCCACGAGCACTTCGAGCGCGCCCTCGCCGCCGAGGCGGCCTGAGGCGGCCTGAGGCCGTCTGGGGTCACCTGAGGTCACCTGAGGTCACCTGAGGCCGCCGAGGGCCGGGGCCGGGGGATCGCCGCCCGCCCGGGTGGGTAGGGTCTCCCCAGCGCGGGGCGACGGAGGACCGGGGGCGGACTTGGGCGAGCAGCGGCGGGACCACGGTGCCCTGGAGGCCGAGGTGATGGCCGTCCTGTGGGCCGAGGGCCGTCCGATGACGGCCGGGCAGGTCCACGAGGCGCTGGGCGCCGCGGACCTGCACCCCAAGACGGTGCTCACGGTGCTGGGCCGGCTGCACGCCAAGGGCCTGCTCGGCCGGGAGCGGACCGGCCGGGCGCACGCCTACGCGCCGAACCGGGGCCCGGCCGACGAGGTCGCCTCGCAGATGAACCAGGCACTCGTCCGCGGCGCCGACCGCCTGGCGGTCCTTCAGCACTTCGTCGCCGGGCTCGACCCGGCGGACGAGCAGGCCCTGCGCGCCTTGCTCGACACCCGGGACTGACCGAGCCGAGCGGGGAACTGGCCGTGTACTTCACCGTCTACCTGGTGATCCTCGCCCCGGCCGCGCTGGCCGTGCTCGGGCCGGCGGTGGCGCGGCACCTCGCGCCGGCCGCCGCCGTGCGGGTGCTCACCGTCCTGCTGGCCGCGGCCGCCGCGGCCACCTGCTGGGGGCTGTTCGCGCTCGCCGTCGCCGGCCTGGCCAACCTCCCGCAGGTGCGCGGGCGGTGGGGCGGCGAGGGGCGGGCGCTGGCGGTGGCGGACCCGGTGCCGTGGGGGCTCGGCGTGCTCGCCGCGGCCGTCCTCGCGGTGGTCGCGGTGCGCCTGCTGGCCGGGTGGCGGCGGCATGCGGCCCAGCGGCGGGCGCTCGGCGCGGTGCGGTCGGCCCCGGCGGCCGGCGACCTGCTGGTGCTGCCCGACGACCGGGCCGACGCCTACGCGCTGCCAGGCCGGCCCGGCCGGATCGTGGTGACGGCCGGCATGCTGCGCGCCCTGACCGTCGAGGAGCGCGCGGTGCTGCTCGCCCACGAGCGCGCCCACCTGGCCTGCCGGCACGACCGCCACGCGACGCTCGCGCAGGCCGCCGTCCTGGTCAACCCGCTGCTCGGGCGGCTGCGGGACGAGGTCGTGTACGGCGTCGAGCGCTGGGCCGACGAGGTCGCCGCCGAGGCCGTCGCCTCCCGCGGGCTCGCCGTCCGCTCGCTGGCCCGGGCGGCGCTGGCCGGCGCCTGCCGGCCGGAGCAGCCGTCCGTGCTGGCCTACCTGCGGCACCGGATCGCCGACCGCGCGGCCGCGCTGCAGCGGGAACGGCCGGTGAACCGCTGGCACCGGGTCTGGCCGGCCGCCGGCGCGCTGCTTGTGGTCGGGGCGGCCGCGGCCGACCTCGGGGTGGCGTTCGCGCGCTGCCTCGACGCCGTCCTTTTCTCCTAGAACGTTCATGCTCGGGTGGTTTCGTCCCCGGCGCCGCGACCGGCGATTTGGTCGCACATCTTGTGCGATGTCATGTCCCGGGCCACACTTCCGACTTGCGGGAACGCGCGCGCATGTCCGCGCGAACCCGGGCCCGTTCACCGACCCGGGCGGTCGCGGTACCCCCGGACCGCGGCCGCCCGGATCCGCACACGGCGACCGGCCGTGCCCCGCAGCGCGACCGTTCGCACCCTGCCGTCCTGGTGCTGCCGGGCCGGGAGGGGCATTCCGTTTTGTGTGAACTGTCTTAACTGATTTGGTTTTAACCATTCGTAACGTTTGATCCCCTTCCGTCGCCCGCCCCCGACCGGCGAAGCTTCGGACGGATTTCCGCCGGGAACCGCGCGACCGCGCGACCCGCCCATGGGGAGGACCCACCATCGTGCCCAACAGGCAACGCCGACGGCTCCTGCTGCCCGCCGTCACCCTGACCGTGCTCGGACTGACCACCACCCAGGCCCTCGCCGCGCCGGCCGGGGCGCCCAAGAGCGGCTCGCGCCAGGCCCAGCACCTCGCCGAGGTCGGCCGGCAGCACGCCCGCCAGGTCCAGGGCTCCGGCCCCGCCGCGGCCCCGCTCGCGACCTTCGCCGCCAAGGCCGAGACCGCGAGCGACAGCGGCGGCTCCGACGAGGCGGAGAACTCCGCCGAGGGCGTCGCGCAGTACACCGAGGCCCGCACCGCCCCCGGCGTCGTCGCCCCCGGCGCGTACGGCGCCGCCTGGTCGGCCCTGCGGGCCATGCCGCACACCGAGGGCGACTGGAAGCACGTCACCAACAAGCCCTACAACGGCGACGACCCGCGCTACCGCGACGTCAACTCCAACTCCAGCGGCGGCGCCGGCTTCGTCACCGGCCGGATCACCGGCATCGCGGCCGACAACGACGGCTACGTCTACGCGGGCGGCGCCAACGGCGGCGTGTTCCGCTCCCGCACCGGCGGCGGCGACTGGGAGCCGATCGCGGACAAGCTGCCCACGCTGTCCACCGGCACCGTGGGTCTCGACGAGGGCGGCCGCCTCTGGTACGCCACCGGCGAGTCCAACACCGGCGCCACCTCGTACGTCGGCACCGGCGTGTACGTGCTCGCCGACCCGAAGCACGGCACCTTCAAGCCCGGTGACCGCATCGGCGGCAACGAGCTGGAGTCCACGATCATCCACGCGCTGCGCTTCGGCGGCGGCAAGGTGTGGGCGGCCACCAGCCGCGGCGTCTGGAGCCACTCCGCCACCGACCTGACCGGCCCGTGGGTGATGGAGTTCGCGCCCAACCCGGACTACCTGCCGGGCGGTTCGAAGGCCAAGGACCCGAGCGCGCCGTACAAGAACATCGCCAACGACATCGCGATCGACCCCAAGGACCCGTCCAAGGTCGTCCTGGCGGTCGGCTGGCGCGGCGGCGACACCTACAACGGCTTCTACAGCAAGGCCGCGGACGGAAGCTGGCAGCGGGTGGCCTCGCTCGGCGACCTGCCGACCGACGCCGCGAACGTCGGCAACGTCACCTTCGCCCGCTCGGCGGACGGCTCGCGCTACTACGCGATCGACCAGTCGCCGGACGTCATGGCGCACAACCCGGACACCGGCCTCAAGGGCGTCTACGTCTCCAAGTCGGGCTCCCCGTTCGGCCCGTGGACCCAGATCGCGGACAAGGACAAGCTCAAGAACTCCGGCTCCGCGCTCCAGGACCCGGGCTACCAGCCCGGCATCCAGGCCTGGTACAACCAGTCGCTGCAGGTCGACCCGGCCAACCCGGACCACGTCTACATGGGTCTGGAGGAGGTCTTCGAGACCACCGACGGCGGCGCCGACTGGTCCACCGTCGGCCCGTACTGGAACAACGGGTTCCCCTGCTGGAGCATCGACCCGACCAAGCAGACCGGCGACTGCTCGCCGACCACCCACTCCGACCAGCACGCCGTCGCCTTCGGCAGCTACCAGGGCAAGTCGAACGTCTACGTCGGCAACGACGGCGGCATCTACACCCGCCCGACCAACGGCCAGCTCGACCAGTGGGGCCACGGCAAGGACTGGAAGTCCCTCGCGGACGGCACCATCGACACCCTGCAGTACTACTCGGTCGGCGTCGGCAAGGACCCGGCCGACAGGACCGGCAAGGGCGTCATCGTCAGCGGCGGCCTGCAGGACAACGGCGAGTCCATCCTGCGCGCCCACGACAAGGTGATGGGCTCCAACTTCGGCGGCGACGGCGCCGACACCCTGGTCGACCCGGCCAACGGCTGCAACATCGCCGAGGAGTACGTCTACCTCGACATGTGGGTCACCCAGAACTGCGCCGTCAACGACGGCAGCTGGACCAAGGACCCGAGCAAGGCCACCTCCTTCGAGGTCGCCCCGCCCGACAAGGACACCAACTCCGCCCGCTTCATCGCGCCGATCACCGCCGACCCCAAGGACGGCAACACCTGGATCGCCGGCGGGCGGCACGTCTGGGTGCAGCACAAGGGCTACGCGATCCGCAGCGGCAGCGAGTGGACCTCCGCGTACGACCTCGGCGCCGGCCACGTCGCCACCGCCGTCGCCACCGTCAACGGCACCGTGTACGCGGGCTGGTGCGGCCCCTGCAACAACCAGGGCTTCAGCCGCGGCATCGCGGTCGGCAACACCGACGGCACCGGCTGGCACCAGCTCAACCTGCCCGTCGACGGCACCCTGCCCAACCGCTACATCTCCTCCTTCGCCGTCGACGAGAAGGACGCCCAGCACGTCTTCGTCGCCTTCAACGGCTTCTCGCGGACCTGGACCGAGGGCCCCGGCGCGGGCATCGGCCACCTCTTCGAGACCCACGACGGCGGCGCCACCTGGACCGACGTCTCGGCCAACCTGCCCGACGTCCCCGCCACCTCGGTCAAGCTCCTGCCGAACGGCGGCCTCGCCCTCGGCACCGACCTCGCCGCCTTCTACCGCGCCCCGGGCGAGACCAGGTTCTCGGTGCTCGGCAAGGGCCTGCCCACCACCTCGGTGCAGCAGCTGAAGACCGGCCCGGACGGCAAGCTCTACGCCGCCACCTTCGGCCGCGGCATCTGGGCGATCGACCCCCGCGACATCTACGAGGACGGCGACAGCCAGCACTGACCGTCCCCGACCGCCACGACACCGGTGCCCGGCCCGCTCACCCCGAGCGGGCCGGGCACCGGCGCGTCCGGGGAACCGCTTCGCCACCGGCACCGTCCAACCCCGGACACGACCCCACCGGAGACGCCCTCCCCATGAAACGACCCGCCGCCCTGCTCCTGCTCCTCCTCGCCGCCACCGCCTGCACCTCCACCGCGGCGCCCTCCGCCCCCACCCCGAGTTCCGTGACCACCCCGGCCTCCCCGGTCGCCCCGGCCTCCCCGCCCCCGCCGACCGCGGTCCCGGCCCCGCCGACCCCGCCGGCCCCGCCGACGCTCCCCGCGAACCCGGCCCCTCCCGCCGCCACCCCGCCCGCCGCCACCCCGCCCCCGGCCGTCACCCGCCCCGTGCCCCCGGCCCCCACCAACCCCTCCGCCAAGCTCCCGACCGCACCCCCGGCCCCCGCCGCCACCCCGCCCCCGGCCGACCCCGACAACCCCGTCGACCTCCAGCACCGGCCCCGCCCCGTCCCCTCCCAGCCCTGAGCCCGCAAGATCACCGGGCAACCGTCCCCGCACCGCCCGACCCGCTACACTGAGCCCTCGGTGGCCACCCTCCGGGGCCGGCCGCCCGGAGCCCGCGAGCGGGCCCCGGCCTCAGTAGCTCAGGGGATAGAGCACGGCTCTCCTAAAGCCGGTGTCGCAGGTTCGATTCCTGTCTGGGGCACAGCGGAGAACACGACGAAGGCCCGGGCCGAGGGATGATCCCTCGGCCCGGGCCTTCGTCGCGTTCCGTGCCGCCGGCACCTCCCGGTGCCCCCGGAGGTCAGCCCAGGACGTGCCGGGCGGCGTACGCGACCGGGTCGGAGCCGCTCGGCCCGGGGCCCGCGGGTCACCGGGTCGGCCAGGAGCCCTTCTGACCGGCCGTCTCATCGATCCGCTCGGCGGCCCCGGCGGCCTCGTCGGACGATTCGGTGTCGGCCACCGGCCGGACGGGCGGCGCGAGGACGCGCTGGACCCGGGGCCTGGTACGCCACTTGACCCTCCGTACGTCGCGGGCCAGCGCGCCGGGGCGCCACAGCTCGGTGACGGCGGTGACGGCGCCGAGCACCATCCCGGCGGCCAGCCAGCCGGCCAGCACGTCGCTGGGCCAGTGCACGCCGAGGGCGACCCTGGTCCAGCCGATGGTCAGCACCGTCGCGGCGGCCACCGCGACGGCCGCGGTCCGACCGCGCCGGCCGACCCGGTACCAGAGCAGCGCGACCAGGACGGCGCAGGTGATCGCCGAGGCCATCGCGTGCCCGGAGGGGAAGGCGGGGCCGCCGGCGTGCGAGACCGGGTCGGGGAACTCCGGCCGCCGCCGGTCGACGGCCAGCTTCAGCGCCCACTGGGCGCCCCAGCCGATCAGTGCCTGGGCGGCCACCCAGCCGGCCAGCACCCGGGCGCCGATCAGCCAGAGCCAGCCGGCGGCGATGCCGAGCAGGACACGCATGGTGACGGTGCCGCCGATGTCGGAGAGCGTCTGCACCGAGGCGGTCCAGATCCGGTGGTCCCGGGCGTGCAGGTGCAGTTCGCCGACCCACTGCTGGTCGAACCGGACGAGCGGGTGCCAGTGGCCGGTCACCAGGGCCGTCAGGAGTCCGAAGGCCCCCGCACATCCGAGCGCGACCGCCGCGTCCCGGAGGAGGCGACGGTGACGCGCGGTGACGGACGCCCAGCCGTTGGTCAGGTGCATGCCTGACACCTTCCCAGTGTCCTGTGCCGATCGGGAGCTGGAGTGATAGCGATTCGGCATCGTTTCTGGGGAGGACCTGCGTGCGCCCGGGTGTGCGCGTGGGTGCGTGAGCGGGTGGGAGTCGGGGGTGCGCGGGAACGTCCACGAACTTCCGGGGGTTCACCGAGGGGGTGGCGGCCGCATGACGGCCGGGTGAACCCGATGTGCGGGAATCGGTCGCCGCAGTGGCACGGGACGTGCCCGACTCGTCACCGAGCGTCCAGAACCGAGGTGAAAACCGGCAGGATACTGCATCATCGGGAAGAATCTGAGTGACTTGGGAATGTTGTCCGGAATCTGTTCGTTGGATCGTTACGTGTGAGGCCCGGTGGGGCCCGCACTTCTTGCCCTCGGGGGCAGGCAGGCAGAGCTCGGCAACACCAGTCAAAGGGAGCAAGCATGGCCACCCGTGCCGTCGTTCGCGACAGGGCCGACCGGACTCGCGCGGCCCGCCCGACCAACTTCGAAGCCGACCGCGACCTGGTCGGCATGTACCTCGACGAGATCGCCAGGACGCCCCTGCTCGATGCCGCCGAGGAGGTCGAGCTCTCGCTGCGGATCGAGGCCGGCGTGTACGCCCAGCACCTGCTGGACGAGGACGAGCTGCCGAAGGGCGTCACCCGCGAGGAGTTGGAGGCGATAGCCGCCGACGCCGAGCGGGCCAAGGACGTCTTCATCCGCTCGAACCTCCGCCTCGTGGTCGCCGTCGCCCGCCGCTACCCGCGCAGCGGCCTCCCGCTGCTCGACCTCATCCAGGAGGGCAACGCGGGCCTGGTGCGCGCGGTCGAGAAGTTCGACTACGCGAAGGGCTTCAAGTTCTCCACCTACGCGACGTGGTGGATCCGCCAGGCGATCACCCGCTCGATCGCCGACCAGTCCCGCACGATCCGGCTGCCCGTGCACCTGGTCGAGGAGCTGGGCCGGATCCGCCGGGTGCAGCGGGAGAAGTCCAAGGAGCTGGGCCGCGAGGCCGAGCCGGCCGAGATCGCGGCCGAGCTGGACACCACCGAGGCCCGGATCAAGGACGTGCTGGACTGGGCGCGCGACCCGGTCAGCCTCAACATGTCCGTCGACGACGAGGGCGAGACCCAGTTCGGCGACCTGGTCGAGGACACCGGGGCGACGTCCCCCGAGGACGCCGTGATGGTCATGCTCCGCCGGGAGGAACTGGACGACCTGATCGGGCGGCTGGACGACCGCACGGCCTCGATCATCCGCTCCCGCTACGGGATGGAGGACGGCCGCGAGCGCACCCTGACCGAGGTGGGCAAGCAGCACGGCCTCACCCGCGAGCGGATCCGGCAGATCGAGAAGCACGCGCTGGCCGAGCTGAAGAAGATCGCCGACCACGCGGGCTTCGAAGCCGCCTGACCGGGGCGGGTGCGGATCCCGCCGGCCACGGGCCCGGGTGCGGAGCGCTCCGCACCCGGGCCCGCGCCGTGCGGCGGTGCTCGTAGGCTGGTGGGATCAGGCCCGGCGGGATCGGCGGGGCGGGATCGGCAGGGCGTGGCGCGGTGAACGACGGGGTGAACGGGATGAGCGAGCAGGGACGGGCGTCCGAGCCGGAGGCCGAGGCGGCCGAGGTGGCCCCGGAGACGCAGGGAGCGCAGGACGAGCGCGAGGCTCGGGCCAGGGCCCGGGCCAAGGCGCGCCTGATCTTCGGCGACCCGCTGGACCAGCAGTCCCGGGACGACACCGACACCGGCTGGGGCGACCGCCCCGGGGCGGGGGAGAGCGGTGGGCGGGGGCTGGACTGGTACCTGAGCCAGCGCCCGCCGCACCACGGCGGGTAGTGCCGCGCCCCAGCCGGTCGGAGCCCCGGGGGCTCAGCGCTGGGCGACCAGCGCGTCACGGATCTCGGTGAGCAGTTCGACCTCCTTGGCCTCCGCCTTGGCCGTCGCCTCGGCGGGGGTCTGCCGCCTGGCGGCGAGCTTGTTCATGGGCACGATCAGGACGAAGTAGACGACGGCCGCGGTGATCAGGAACTGCAGCACGGCGCTGAGCACCGACCCCCACAGGATGAGGATCCCGCGCGTGACCTCACCGGTGGCGCTCACCTCGCAGGGCCCCTTGAGGCAGGAGCTGTAGGACGCCAGGTCCTTGCTCCCGAACACGCCGATGATCGGATTGATCACGCCCTTGACGAAGGCGTTGACGATGTTGGTGAAAGCCGCGCCGATGACCACGGCGACGGCGAGTTCGACGACGTTTCCACGCAGCAGGAATTCCTTGAAGCCTTTCATGCCGCCTCGAACGACGGAGTCGTTCCCTGGTCACGGGTGATCTTCCGAAGCCGTGGATTGACAACCCGCTCGGCCCACCGGGCCCCCGCCGGGCGGCGGCAGCCCGGCCCACGCGGGCCCGGAGGCGAGCGCCGCGGCGACCGCGAGCACGAGCAGCGCGAGCCCGAGGAGGAGCGCCGGCCCGGCCCGCCGCCGGACGGCGGCCCGCCAGCGGTGCCGGCCGCCGCACCCGCGCCGGATCGGCGGGAAGCTCGGCACCTCCCGCCGGGGCGGGACGGTGGGGGCGGGCAGGGGGACGGTGAAGCTCAGGGCGGTCATCGGGCACCTCCGCACTCGGTCGGTCGATCAGCCGGTCGGTCGATCGCCGGTGCCCACACGATGCGCGCTCCACCCGTCACGGGAAATCCTTTTCCCCCCGCCTGTGGAAAACCCGCCCCCATCCGAAACCCGGTTCCCCCCTACGGATCAATTCGGCCCGCCCGAGGTTTGGAACCGGACGCGAAAAGGCCCGCCGCCCCGCGTGAAGCGGGAGCGACGGGCCTTTTTCGAAGCGTTCTCGAAGCCCTGGTGAGCCTCCGAAGAGCCTGGAGAGCCTGGAGAGCCTTCGGACGCCTTCACCGGGCCGCCGGCCGAGCCGGCCTGCGCCGAGGTCAGCTCGCGGTCGAAGCCGGGGCCGACGAGGTCGTCGAGGAGGACGACGAAGAAGAAGAGGACGTGGACGACGACGAAGTGGAGGTCGTCGAGGACGTCGAGGACGAGGATCCGGCGCCCACCGAGCTGCTGGAGGACGAGCGGCTGTCGGTCCGGTAGAAGCCCGAGCCCTTGAACACGACGCCGACCGCGGAGAAGACCTTGCGGAGCCGTCCCTGGCAGTCGGGGCACGTGGTCAGCGCCTCGTCGGTGAACTTCTGCACCGCCTCCAGGCCGTTGCCGCACTCGGTGCACTGGTACTGGTACGTGGGCACTTGCTTCCTCCTGGCACTCTCGCCTGATGAGTGCTAACGATGGTCAATGATGCGGTATTCCGCGGGATCAGTCCAGCGACCCCGGGTGTGAGATGGGCCCGCCCGGGTTCAGCCCCGCCGCCCGCTCAGCCCTCGACCGCCCCCACCAGGGCCCCGGCGCCGCCGCGCTCCGCGGAGCCCGCGACCACCCGGCTCGCCGTCCCCGGCGCCACCAGCAGGTGCCGCAGCGACACCAGCGCGACCAGGCCCAGCCCGGCGCCGACCACCGGCACCAGGAACCCGACCGAGGGGCCGTGCCCGTCGATCAGCTTGCCGGCCACCATCGAGCCGATCGCCAGGCCCAGCCCGATCGCGCCGGTCAGCCAGGTGAAGGCCTCGGTCTTGGCGCCGTCCTGGACGAGCGTCTCGACCAGGGTGTAGCCGCTGATCAGGGTGGGTGCGATGGCCAGGCCGCAGACCAGCCCGGCGACGGTGAGGGCGACCAGGTTGGGCATCGCCCACAGCACCGAGGCGCCCAGCACCAGCATCGAGTAGCTCAGGACCATCCGCTGCTGGACGGGCCGCCGCCAGGCGATCACGCCGTACAGCACGCCGGCCAGCATCGAGCCGCCGGCGAAGATCCCGTACACGGTGCCGCCGGCGTCGTGCTGCCCGACCGAGTCGGCGAAGGCGTTCACCGAGACCTGCATCCCGCCGAAGACCGTGCCGACCCCGAGGAACGCCGCGGCCAGCAGCCGCACGCCCGGCGAGGCGAGCGCGGAGGCGCGCCGCACCCCGGGCTCGGGGACGATCCGGGCGGGGGCGGTGCGCCGCTGCGCGGCGAAGGCGAGGCCGCCGACCAGGGTCAGCGAGGCCTCGGCGACCAGCGCGGCCGCCGGGTTGGCGAAGGCGGCGATCCCGGAGGCCAGGATCGGGCCGATCACGAAGGTGAACTCGTCCGTGACGGACTCGAAGGCGAAGGCGGTGCTCACCCGGGCCGCGGCGGCGTCGGACGGGCCGTCCGCGGTGAACCGGGCCACCCAGCGGGCCCGGACCATCGCGCCGATCTGCGGCACGCTGCCGCCGGCCGGGACGGCGGCCAGGAAGAGGCTCCAGGCCGGCGCGTGGCCGAGCGCCAGCGCGATCAGCAGGCCGACCGCGGCGCCGTGCACCAGCACGGTCGGGACGAGCACCGCGGCCTGGCCGTACCGGTCGGCGAGCCGCCCGGTCTGCGGCCCGATCAGGGCCTGGGCGACGGCGGCGACGGCGGTGACCGTGCCGGCTGTGCCGTACGAGCCGTGGGTCTTGGTGACCAGCAGCAGGATGCCCATGCTGAGCATCGCGTAGGGCAGCCGCGCGACGAGGGCGGGCGCCAGGAACCTCCAGGCACCGGGGGTGCGCAGCAGCGCGCCGTACCCGACGCGGGCGGGGGCCTGGGCTGCGGTGCCGGTGTTGTCCGCGATCTGCGCGGAGTCGTCGACCGTTCGGCGGGCCGTCACGGTCGGTCCTTCCTGCTGCCTGGTAGCGCGGCAGGGCATGGGGTGGCCCCGACGGCGCCGAGAGTCGTCCTCTCGCGCGTCGACCGGGGTAGATACCGGGTCGGCCCGGCCGGTGGGCCGGGGTCCGGACCGCGGCCGCCGAGCGGTCGCGCCAACTCTGCGTCAGGCAGATGCTGGGTGTGTTCTCACAGTAGTCGAACGGAGTATCCGCCCCAGCATACCGGTTACGCGCGTAGACCCGCTAGGCCGGCCCGGTGAACCGGCTCACTGGACGAGACGACCCCCGCACCCCCGAGCCCCGCACCCCCGAGCCCCCGCACCCCCGAGCCCCCGCATCCCCAGCCCCGTCCCGCCCCGGCCGGGATCACTTCCCGTTCAGCCACCCCGCGAGCTTGCCGCCCTTGTCGACGGCCCGCAGCCGCCGCTCGGCCGCCTCGCCGACCTCGTCCGTGGTGACCACCAGCAGTTCGTCCCCGCCGCGCAGCATGGTCGCCTTGTCCGGCACGAAGGAGCTGCCCTCCCGTACGACGAGGGTGACCGCCGCCCCCTTGGGCAGCCGCAGCTCGCTGATCTCGACCCCGGACATCCTGGAGTCCGGCGCGAGCGAGACGGACAGCAGGTGCCCGTGCAGCTTCTCCAGTGGGGCGGACTCGATGTCGAGGTCCTGGCCCATCGCGCCCTCGCCGATCCGCAGCCGCTTGGCCACCCAGGGCAGGGTCGGCCCCTGGAGCAGGGTGAAGACGACGACCAGGATGAAGACGATGTTGAACACGTCGTCGGCCCCGTGCGCGCCCGACACCACCGGGATGGTGGCCAGCACGATGGGCACCGCCCCGCGCAGTCCGGCCCAGCTGAGCAGCGCCTGCTCGCGTATCGACACCCGGAACGCGGTGAGGGTGAGCACCACCGACAGCGGTCGGGCGACGAACACCAGCACCGTGCCGATCACCAGCGCGGGGATCACCGCGTCGCCCATGCTCTCGGGCGCGGCGAGCAGCCCGAGCAGTACGAACATGCCGATCTGCCCGATCCACGCCAGGCCGTCCGCGAAGCCGCGCACGGCCGGTCCGTGCGGGAGCTTGGAGTTCCCGAGGATCACGGCGCTGATGTAGACGGCGAGGAAGCCGGAGCCGTGCAGCAGCGCGCCGCCGGCGTAGGCGAGCACGGTCAGCGCCACCACGGCGATCGGGTACAGGCCCGAGGAGGGCAGCGCGACGTGCTTGACCGCGAACGCGCCCAGCTTGCCGACCGCGAGGCCCACGGCCGCGCCGATCGCGAGCTCGGCGACGATGGTGCCGAGCAGGACGTACCAGGTGTCGAGTTCGCCGGTGCCGGCGAAGGCGACGACGAGGATGACGACGGGCGCGTCGTTGAATCCGGACTCGGCTTCCAGCAGGCCGGTGAGCCGGTGCGGCAGCGGCACCATCCGCAGCACCGAGAAGACGGCCGCGGCGTCGGTCGAGGAGACGATCGCGCCGAGCAGCAGCGAGGTCTGCCAGTCCAGGCCGACCAGCCAGTGCGCGCCGGCCGCGGTGACGAAGACGCTGATCCCGACGCCGGCGGTGGCGAGCACGGTGGCGGCCGGCATCGCCGGTCTGACCTCGCGCCAGTTCGTTTTGAGCCCGCCCTCGGCCAGGATCACCACCAGGGCCGCGTAGCCGAGCACCTGGGTGAGCTCGGCGTTGTTGAAGGTGACGCCGATTCCGTTCTGGCCCAGTGCGACGCCGATCCCCAGGTAGATCAGCAGGCTGGGCAGCCCCGATCTGGTGGAGAACCGCACCGCGACCACCGCGACCAGCAGGATCACGGAGGATTCGAGCAGGATCTGGTTCAGGTGGGCGACGTTCACGCAGGGGCACCTCGGGCAGGCAGGGGCGGACGGGGTGTCTGGGTGGTGCTGGGGGTGACCCGTTAAGAAGTCGTCAATGCTCCTCTTGCGGATCGTTACTCAGTCTAACATTTTGCCATATCTTTAGCTTGGTCCCCCGTTCACAGCGTCCGGCCGACTCGGCCTAATGTGGTGCCCTGTCCCGGCACCAGGCCCTGGACACGCCCGCCCGCCCCGAAGTCAGGACCGCAAGGACCCAGATGCCCCGCTTGAAGAAGTTCCGGCGCGCCCGTCTGATCGTGATCGTGCTGGTCGTGCTGCTGGTGGCCGGCGTCGGCTACGGCGGCTACCGCGGGGTCGCCGCGGTCCGCGCCTCCTTCCCGGAGGTCGACGGCAGCGTCAAGGTCGCGGGCCTGAGCGCACCGGTCGACGTCAAGCGGGACGCCAACGGCATCCCGCAGCTCTACGCCGACACCCCCGAGGACCTGTTCCGCGCCCAGGGCTACGTCCAGGCGCAGGACCGGTTCTGGGAGATGGACGTCCGCCGCCACATCACCGCCGGCCGGCTGTCCGAGATGTTCGGCGACAGCCAGGTCGACAACGACGCCTTCATCCGCACCATGGGCTGGCGGCAGGTCGCGCAGAAGGAGTTCGACACCAAGCTGTCGCCCGAGACCAAGAAGTACCTGCAGGCCTACTCGGACGGCGTGAACGCCTGGCTCGGCGAGCACCCCGGCGGCGAGAAGGCCTCGTTGGAGTACGCGCTGCTCGGCCTGGTCAACGACGGCTACAAGCCCGAGCAGTGGACCCCGGTCGACTCGGTGGCCTGGCTCAAGGCGATGGCCTGGAACCTCTCCGGGAACCTCCAGGAGGAGATCGACCGCTCGCTGCTGTCCCAGGACTTCGCGCCGGACAAGATCGCCGAGCTGTACCCGGACTACCCGTACAGCCGCAACGGCACCATCGTGAAGACCGGCACCGTCAGCGGCGACACCTACCGCCCGGCGGACGGCCCCGCCCCGGCCCCCGGCGCCCCCGGCGCCGGCACCGCCCAGGGTGCGGCCACCACCAAGGCGCTGCTGCAGAGCCTGACCGACCGGGTCGACAGGATGCCGCAGCTGCTCGGCCGCCCCGGCCAGGGCATCGGCTCCAACTCCTGGGTCGTCGCGGGCAGCCACACCACCACCGGCAGGCCGCTGCTCGCCAACGACCCGCACCTCGGCCCCGGCCTGCCCTCGGTCTGGTACCAGATGGGCCTGCACTGCCGGACGGCCTCCCCGGCCTGCCAGTTCGACGTCTCCGGCTTCACCTTCGCGGGCATGCCCGGCGTGGTGATCGGCCACAACAAGGACGTCGCCTGGGGCTTCACCAACCTCGGCGCCGACGTCAGCGACCTCTTCCTGGAGAAGGTCACCGGCCCGGACACGTACCAGGTCGACGGCAAGGACGAGAAGTTCGACCTCCGCAAGGAGACCATCAAGGTCGCCGGCGGCGAGGACCGCACCATCACCGTCCGCACCACCAGGACCGGTGCCCCGCTCATCTCCGACCCGAGCACCGAGCAGCAGAACGTCGGCAAGTACGCGCCCAACGGCAGCGCCGCCCCCGACCGCGGCACCACCGGCTACGGCGTCGCGCTGCAGTGGACGGCGCTCAACCCCGGCAAGACCATGGACGCCGTCTTCGGGCTCGACAAGGCGAAGAACTGGGACGACTTCCGCAACGCCGCCAAGGACTTCTCCGTCCCCGCGCAGAACCTGATCTACGCCGACGCCAAGCACATCGGCTACCAGGCCCCGGGTGACATCCCGATCCGCGCCAAGGGCGACGGCACCATGCCCGCCCCCGGCTGGGACTCCGGCTACCAGTGGAAGGGATACATCCCCTTCTCCGCCCTGCCGTACAGCTTCGACCCGGCGGCCGGCTACATCGTCACCGCCAACCAGGCCGTGGTGGACCCGAGTTACAAGTACAACCTGACCAAGGACTGGGAGTACGGCACCCGCGCCAAGGAGATCACCGAGCAGATCGAGGGCCTGCTCAAGAACAACGGCAAGATCTCGCCGGACGACATGCAGACCCTCCAGCTGGACAACACCAGCATCATGGCCAAGACGCTCGTCCCGCTGCTGCTCAAGCAGCAGATCGACGACCCGTACGTGCGCGAGGCCCAGGACCTGCTGAAGGACTGGAACTACCACCAGGACGCCGACTCGGCCGCCGCCGCCTACTACAACGGCGTCTGGCGCAACCTGCTCACGCTCGCCTTCGGCCAGAAGTTCCCGGCCGACCTCCGGGCCAAGGGCGACTGCCTGCTGGTCCGCCAGCAGGGCGACCCGACCAAGCCGGACAGCGGCAGCCGGATCGTCAACGAGTGCGGCACCCGCGACCCGGGCAAGGCCCAGCCGGACGGCGGCGACCGCTGGACCGAGGTGGTCCGCCAGCAGCTCGACAAGCCCGACAGCAGCTGGTGGACGTACATCGACTCCGACCACAAGGAGCAGAAGGGCCTGGACAACCTGCTCAAGGAGGCGATGAAGGACGCCCGGCAGGACCTCACCTCGCTGCTGAGCAAGGACATCTCCACCTGGAGCTGGGGCCGGCTGCACAAGCTGGAGCTGAAGGAGCAGACCCTCGGCACCGACGACTCCTCGATCGCCTCCGGCGCCGTCCACAAGCTGCTCAACCGCGGCCCGTACCGGCTCTCCGGCGGCTCCGCCGCGGTCGACGCGGCCGGCTGGAACGCGGCCGCGGGCTACCAGGTGGACTGGATCCCGTCGATGCGGATGGTGGTCGACCTCAGCGACCTCGACTCCTCGCGCTGGATCAACGTCGGCGGCGCCTCCGGCCACGCCTTCCACGCCAACTACAACGACCAGACCGACCTCTGGCTCAAGGGCAAGCTGCTGACCTGGGCGTTCACCCCGGACGCGGTCGAGAAGGCCAGCAAGCACAAGCTGGTGCTCACCAACGGCTGAGCCCCCGGGTACGGCCGGGGGGCCCCCCCCCCCCCCCGCGCGGGGGCGCCCCCCCCCCGGGGGCCCCCCCGCCCCCCCCGGGCCCCCCCGCCCCCCGGGGCCCCCCGGGCCCCCCGCCGGCGGGGGGCGCGGGCCGCCCCCCCGCCCCCC
>NZ_JBMVFA010000005.1:283067-361999 GCF_049543595.1 Kitasatospora sp. NPDC094028
GCGGCCGGGGGCGAACCCCCGGCCCGGGGACGAGACGCCCACCACCCACACGGGGGGCCCCCCCCCGGGCCCCCCCCCCGGGGCGGGCGGGCGCCCCCCCCCCCCCCGGGGGGGGGGCCCGCCGCCGTTCCGAGAGCCGCTCAGCCCAGCCGGTGCACCCCGGACGGCGTGACCGCCAGGTCCACCGGCAGGTCGTGCGGCTCGGCCGGCACCCGCTCCAGCAGCTCGTGCCCGTACAGCAGCACCGCCAGCACCGGGTGCGCGCCGGACCGCTCCAGCCGGGCCAGCACCCGGTCGTAGCTGCCGCCGCCGCGCCCCAGCCGCAGCCCGCGCCCGTCCACCGCCAGGCCCGGCAGCAGTACCACCGAGGCCTGCGTCACCGCCGCCGGCCCCAGCCGCGGCCCGACCGGCTCCAGCAGCCCGCGCCCGGCCGGGGCGAGTGACCCGGGCCCGTCGTACTCGGCCCAGTCCAGGTCGTTGTCCGGCAGCAGGACGGGCAGCAGCACCCGCGCCCCGCGCGAGCGCAGCGCGTCCAGCAGTGGCCGCGTCCCCGGCTCCGCGCCCACCGAGACGTACGCGGCCACCGTCGCGCCCGGCCCGGCCAGCTCCCCGGCGTGCCCGGCCAGCGCGAGCGCCGCCGCGGCCCGTTCCCTTTCGCCCAGCGCCCGGCGTTCGGCGAGCAGCCGTGTCCTCAGGGCGTTCTTGTCGTTGTGCATCGGATCCTCCACGTCCGCAGAGCCTGACATGTGAAAGGGCGCCGCGATTGTCCACCCCGCTGCTGGTCCAGGCACTGGCCGCGCTGAGCGCCCCCGCCCTGGCCGGCACCGCCGTGCTCGGCCTGCGCCTGCGCAGGGGCACCGCCGAGGCCGCCGCCCGGCAGCGGAGCCAGCGCGAGCGGATCGCCGAACTGGAGGCCCGCTGCTCCGAGCTGGAGCGCACCGCGTCCTGCGACCCGCTCACCGGGGTGTGGAACTACCGCCACCTGCAGCTCACCCTCGACCGCGAGATCGAGCGCGCCCGCCGGGCCGAGCACAGCGAGCAGGCCGAGGGGCCGCGCCCGCTCGCCGTGCTGCTGCTGGAGATCGCCGGCTTCGGGGCCGTCGTCGCCGAGCACGGCCGGGCCCGGTCCGGCGCCGTGCTGCGCGACCTCGCCCAGCGGCTCGCGATGGAGATCCGCCGGTCCGACACCCTGGGCCGCTACAACGGCGAGGAGTTCCTGGTGGTACTGCCGGACACCGGCGCCGAGGGCGCCGCGCAGGTCGCCGAGCGGCTGGTCTGGTCGGTGCGCCGGCACCTGCTGCTGGACTGGTCCTCCGGCCCGCGCGAGCCCCGCGCCGCGCACGGCAACGGCCTGACCGCCGCGGTCGGCATCGCCGTGCTGCCCGAGGACGGCGGTCACGCCGCCGTCCTGCTGCGCGCCGCCGACCGGGCGCTCGCCGAGGCCCGGGCGGCCGGCGGCGACTGCTGGCGGACCTCCTCCGGGGCCGGTGCGGCGCCCCCCGCCGCCGAGCCGCGCGAACCGGTCATTTCCGGTACGGAGGACGGGCCGACTGCCGAACGTGACCGTTCGGAAAAGGCGGGTAGTCTGTCGGCCTGTGCCGGACGGGACCCCCTCGCCCAGCCGGTCACCTTCCATTCGCCTGCCACCGTTGCCGGGCCCCGCGACCTGCTGTCCTGAGCAGGGACCGACCGTGCTCGGCCGGGCAAAAACGTGCCTGAGTAAGGTAAACGCATGACGACGAGCAACTCCCGAATTCCGGTCACCAAGGCCGTGGTACCCGCGGCCGGACTGGGCACCCGTTTCCTCCCGGCGACCAAGGCCACCCCGAAGGAGATGCTCCCGGTCGTCGACAAGCCGGCCATCCAGTACGTCGTCGAGGAGGCCTCCGCCGCGGGCCTGTCCGACATACTCATGGTCACCGGCCGCAACAAGCGCGCGCTGGAGGACCACTTCGACCGTGCCTACGAGCTTGAGGAGCTGCTCGCCCGCAAGGGCGACGAGGACCGCCTGCGCCGGGTCCGCGAGTCCGTCGAGCTGGCCAACATGCACTACGTCCGCCAGGGCGACCCGAAGGGCCTCGGCCACGCCGTCTCGGTCGCCGAGCAGCACGTCGCCGGCCAGCCCTTCGCCGTCCTGCTCGGCGACGACCTGATCGACCCCCGCGACCCGCTGCTGGCCCGCATGATCGAGGTGCAGCAGGAGTTCGGCGGCTCGGTCGTCGCCCTCATGGAGGTCGACCCCTCCCAGATCCACCTCTACGGCTGCGCCGCCGTCAAGGCCAACGGCTTCGGCGACGACGTCTTCGAGGTCACCGACCTGGTCGAGAAGCCCGAGCCGGGCGAGGCCCCCTCCAACTACGCCGTCATCGGCCGCTACGTCCTGGACCCGCTGGTCTTCGACGTGCTGCGCGAGACCAAGCCCGGCCGCGGCGGCGAGATCCAGCTCACCGACGCCCTGCGCGAGCTGACCACCCGCGACCAGGCCGAGGGCGGCAAGGTCCACGGCGTCCTCTTCAAGGGCCGCCGCTACGACACCGGCGACCGCGCCGACTACCTGCGCGCCATCGTCCGGCTCGCCGCCGAGCGCGAGGACCTGGGCCCGGAGTTCCGCTCCTGGCTGCGCGGGTTCGTCGCCACCGAGCTGCAGGACTGACACCCCGACAGACAGAGAGCGAGCCGCCGATGACCGGGTCCACGGAGCACACCAGCACCGACGCAGCCTGCTGTGACGGGTCCGCGGACCGGGCACCGGCGGCTCCTCGCCTCTGGACGGTCGACGAGCACCTCACCGACGTGCTGGCCGCGGTCGGCCCGCTGCCCGCGATCGAGCTCCAGCTGCTCGACGCCCAGGGCTGCCGGCTGGAGGAGAACGTCCTCGCGGCCGGCGACCTGCCGCCCTTCGACAACAGCTCGATGGACGGCTACGCCCTCCGCACCGCCGACACCGACGGCGCCACCGACACCTACCCCTCGGTGCTCTCCGTGGTCGGCGACATCGCCGCCGGCGCGGACGAGCTGCCCAAGGTCGGGCCCGGGCAGGCCGCCCGGATCATGACCGGCGCCCCCCTCCCGCCCGGCGCCCAGGCCGTCGCCCCGGTCGAGTGGACGGACGGCGGCACCGGCACCGGCGTGGCCGCCGCCGCGATGGCCGCGCCCGTCGCGGGCGAGGAGGTCCGGGTGCTGCGCCCGGTCGCCGAGGGCGCGCACATCCGCCGCCGGGGCAGCGACGTCGCGGCCGGCACGACCGTCCTGACCGCCGGCACCCGGCTCGGCCCCACCCAGCTCGGCCTGCTCGCCGCGATCGGCCGGGCCACCGTCAAGGTCCGCCCGCGCCCCCGCGTCGTGGTGCTCTCCACCGGCAGCGAGCTGGTCCAGCCCGGCGAGCCGGTCGGGCCCGGGCAGATCGCCGACTCCAACAGCTTCACCCTCACCGCGGCCGCCCAGGCCGCCGGCGCCATCGCCTTCCGGGTCGGCGCCGTCCCGGACGACGCCGAGCGGCTGCGCGCCGTCCTGGAGGAGCAGCTCGGCCGGGCCGACCTGATCGTCACCAGCGGCGGCGTCAGCGTCGGCGCGTACGACGTCGTCAAGGAGGTCTTCGAGGACTACGGCAGGGTGGACTTCCGCAAGCTCCGGATGCAGCCCGGCAAGCCGCAGGGCTTCGGCCGGATCGGCGGCCGGAGCGGGGTGCCGCTGCTCGCCCTGCCCGGCAACCCGGTGAGCGCCTACATCTCCTTCGAGCTGTTCGTCCGCCCGGTCATCCGCACCATGCTCGGCGCGGCCGACGTCCACCGCCCGGTGGTGCGCGCGCTCTGCCCGTCCGCGCTGCGCTCCCCGGCCGGGCGCCGGCAGTTCCTGCGCGGCCGCTACTCGGCGGCGGACGGCACCGTCGAGCCGGTCGGCGGCTCCGACTCCCACCTGGTCGGCGCCCTGGCCCGGGCCGACTGCCTGATCACCGTCCCCGAGGACGTCACCGTGCTGCCGGCCGGCAGCACGGTCGACGTGGTGCTGCTGGACTCCTGAGCCCGGCGGCGCCCCGCCCGGGCTCGGGGCCGGGCGCGCCCGGAGGCGAGCGGGCGCCCGCCGGAGCGGTACGGTAGCGCGGTATTCGACCCGTGCGCCCCTGGAGTTACCCGTGACGACACCTCCCCCCGGCGACCGCCTGACCCACGTCGACGAGCAGGGCGCGGCCCGGATGGTCGACGTCTCCGAGAAGGCCACGACCGCGCGCACCGCCGTCGCGGCCGGGCGTGTCCGGGTCTCCCCGAAGGTGGTCGAGCTGCTCCGCGGCGAGGGCATGCCCAAGGGCGACGCCCTCGCGGTGGCCCGGATCGCCGGGATCATGGGCGCCAAGAGGACCCCGGACCTGATCCCGCTCTGCCACCCGATCGCGGTCTCCGGCGTCAAGGTCGACCTGGCCGTCGCGGACGACGCGGTCGAGATCACCGCCACCGTGAAGACGGCCGACCGCACCGGCGTCGAGATGGAGGCGCTGACCTCGGTGACGGTCGCCGCGCTGACCGTCATCGACATGGTCAAGGCCGTGGACAAGGGCGCGGCGATCGAGTCCGTCCGGGTGCTCAGCAAGACCGGCGGCAAGAGCGGAGACTGGTTCGCGCCGGAGGTGGAGGCGTGACGGCGCCGGGCATGCGGGCCCTGGCGGTGACCGTCTCCAACCGCGCCTCGGCCGGGGTGTACGAGGACAAGGGCGGCCCGCTGCTGGTGGCCGGCCTGACCGCGATGGGCTTCACCGCGGACGGCCCCCGGGTCGTCCCGGACGGCGAGCCGGTCGAGGCGGTGCTGCGCGAGGCCGTCGCGGCCGGCTACGACGTCGTGCTGACCACCGGCGGCACCGGCATCTCCCCGATGGACCTCACCCCCGAGATGACCGCCCGGGTGATCGACCGGCCGGTCCCCGGCATCGCCGAGGCGATCCGCGCGTACGGCCGTGAGAAGGTGCCGACCTCGGCGCTCTCCCGCGGGCTCTCCGGGCTCGCCGGACGTACCCTGATCGTCAACCTGCCGGGGTCGACCGGCGGCGTCAGGGACGGCCTGGCCGTCCTGGAGCCGCTGCTCGCCCACGCCGTGGACCAGCTCCGCGGCGGGGACCACCCCCGGCCTGACGCACCAGCTTCCGGGAGAGCGCACTGAACGCCGGCTGGCCGGTAGAACTCCACGAGGGGGAGGTCGTGCTGCGCCCGATCCGGGGCCGCGACCAGCGCGAGTGGCAGGAGGTGAGCCGCCGCAACCGGGACTGGCTGCAGCCCTGGGAGGCCACCGTCCCGCCGGGCCCGGCCGGCCAGGCCTCGGCCCCGCGCCCGACCTACCGGCAGATGGTCCGCTTCCTGCGCGGCGAGGCCGCGCACGGGCGGATGCTGCCCTTCGTGGTGGTCCACAAGGGCCGCATGGTGGGCCAGTTGACGGTCGGCGGGATCACCTGGGGCTCGATGTGCGCGGCGAACATCGGCTACTGGATCGACGAGGCGGTGGCCGGCCAGGGCATCATGCCGACCGCCGTCGCGCTTTCCGTGGACCACTGTTTCCAGACCCTCGGGCTGCACCGGATCGAGGTCTGCATCCGCCCGGAGAACCGCCCGAGCCGGCGGGTGGTGGAAAAGCTCGGCTTCCGCTCGGAGGGAATCCGCCCGCGCTATCTCCACATCGACGGCGACTGGCGGGACCACCTGGTCTACGCGCTGACCGCCGAGGAGGTTCCGGAGGGGATGCTGGAACGTCGGCGGGCTCTCAGTTCCGGCCACTGGCCGGGTAATTGAATATATGTTCGAAAGAAATATCGATATGGCATCGCTGCCCCACCGGACCGGCACAAATACCGGCAAAATAGTCGGAGAATCAGCTTGATCACACGACACGCCGCGTCAAATTGCTGCCAGGCCTTCCCCGGCGCCCGTACGGTGTGAATCGTGAGCAGTAGCGGCCTTATCTACGCCGTCATCGTAGGGGCCTGGGCCGCCTATCTGGTGCCGATGTGGCTCCGCAGGCAGGACGAACTCAACGAGGCGCGCCCGACGGAACGCTTCAGCACCGCCATCCGCCTGCTGGCCGGGCGTTCGGCGCTGGAGCGACGGGCAGCCCGGGCCCTGGGCGACGAACCGCGTGACGACGAGCACACCAGCGACGGCCCTCCCGAACGGGACGAGGCCGCCCCCGGCGGCCCCGCGGCGCGGGAGCCCGAACCTCCCGCGGAGCGGTCCGCCCCGGCGCCGTCGGCGGCCCCGGCCCCGACCCCGGCTTCGGCCGCGGTGCGGCAGGACGGGGTGGAGCGGCGGGCGCGGCTGCTGGCCCGCCGCCGCCGGATGGTCACCGTCCTCTTCCTCGCCTTCGCGCTCGGCGCCGTGGTCGCCGCGGTGGCCGGACTGGCCTTCCTCTGGGTCCCGGCCGTCCCGGCGGCCCTCCTCACCGGCTACATCGGCCACCTGCGCCGGCTGGAGCGCCAGCGGTACGAGGTGAAGCTGGACCGCGCCCGGGCCGCCCAGGCGGCCGAGCGACTGCGCAAACGCGAGCAGCAGCGGGCGGAGGCCGCCGGGGCCGCCCCGGCCGGGCCGTCGCACGTCGAGGTGGCCACCGTCCCGGCCGCCCCGGTGGCGCCGGACGCGCCCGCGCCGCCCGTCGCGGAGCGGGCCGCGCGGCGACCGCACCTGCGGCTGGCCGTCGACCCGGAGCAGGCCGCCGCGTCGGCCGGCTCCGCGTCCGCGGTGGCCGAGGCGACCGAGCACGAGGAGTGGGTCGACGGCATGCGCGAGCGCGGTGCGGCCGGCCCGGACTCCTGGGAGCCGGTGCCCGTCCCGCTGCCGACCTACGTCACCGCGCCGGTCGCCCCCCGGGTCTCCCGCAACCTCGACCTGTCGGCCCCCGGCACCTGGACCGCCGGGCGACCGACCGAGCCCCGCACCACCCCGCTGTTCGACCAGTACGCGGAGGCCCCGGCCCCCGAGTCCCGCCCCCGCGCCGCCAACGAATGAGGTCCGCGGCCACCCCGACCGGGGGGTGGTCACGGACCCCCTCCGAAAGGTGCTAGAGTTTCTTCTCGTTGGGGCTGTGGCGCAGTCCGGTAGCGCACCTCGTTCGCATCGAGGGGGTCAGGGGTTCGAATCCCCTCAGCTCCACCCAACGGCCGGTTCGACCGGTCGACGAAATCCCGCCGGGAGGCAACTCCCGGCGGGATTTCGCGTTTCCCGGGCCGAGTGGGGGTCCGGCCCGGTTCGGGAGTCCGGGAGAGGAGCCCGGCGGCCCCTGTGTTCGAGGTCACATCCGTGTCAGGGGTGCGTTTCTGACGCGGCCTGGGCTTCAGGGGGGTCGGTTATGGTGGGTGGGCCCAGACGGTGACGGCGGACGATCTGGTCTATCTCAACGGGGTGCCATCGCGGTGCGCGAGTTCGGTCTTTCACGGTGGTCGCGGCGCGCGGCGTCCGATCGGCCCGGCGGGGCACCGGTGACCGGGAGATCGAAGACCTGGACCGTCGCGGCGGCCGTGTTCGCGGCGGTGTCGCTCGCGGTGTTCACCCTGGTGCGGCACCAGCACGGGGCGACCATGGTCGACATGCTCGTCTACCGGGCCGAGGGCCAGGCCGTGGTGAACGGCGAGGACCTCTACGCGATGCGGCTGCCCGGCTGGGACCTGCCGGCCACCTACCCGCCGTTCGCGGCGATGCTGTTCGTGCCGAGCACCTGGTTCGACGTGAGCACCCTGCGCGTCCTGGTGATGCTCGGCAACTACGCGCTGCTCGCCCTGGCGGCGTACCTGTCCTTCCGGCTCGCCGGCTGGCCGGCCCGGCGGAACCGCCCGGCCGCCGTGCTGGCCGCCACCGGCCTCGGCATCTGGCTGGAGCCGGTCTTCACGACCTTCCAGTACGGCCAGGTCAACCTCGCCATCCTCTGCCTGGTGCTGTGGGACCTCACCCGCTCCGACCGCTCCCCGCTCAAGGGCGTGGGCATCGGCCTGGCCACCGCGATCAAGATCACCCCCGGCCTGTTCGCCGTCTACCTGCTGCTGACCGGGCGGATCCGGGCCGCGCTGGTCTCCGGCGCCACCTTCCTGGCGGCCGGCCTGATCGGCTGGGCCGCGCTGCCCGACGCCTCGTACGGCTTCTGGACGACGTACCTGTGGGACCCGAGCCGGGTCGGCGTCACCGTCCTGGTGGACAACCAGTCGCTGCGCGGGGCCGTCTGCCGGCTGCTCGACGTCAACGACCCGGGCCTGGTCGGGCTGGTGGCCTCCGCACTGGTGGCCTCGCTCGGCATCGCGGTGGCCGTGCTGGCCGGGCGCTCCACCCGGGTGCTGCGCCGCGCCGACGCCTGGGGCGCCGTGTGCACCGCGCTCACCGCGCTGCTGGTCTCGCCGATCAGCTGGACCCACCACTGGGTCTGGTGCCTGCCGCTGCTCGCCCTGCTGGCCGCCGAGGCCAGGACGGTCGGCCGGCGGGTGCTGCTCGGCGTGACGCTGGCCGTGTTCCTCTCGCACGTCATGTGGACGGTGCCGCACCGCTGGGGCCGCGGGGTCGCCTGGTACTGGCAGCTGCCCGGCTCGATCTACCCGCCGATGGGCATCGCCGTGCTGGTGGCGGTCGGCCTGCGGCTGTACCGGGTGCGGCGCAGGGCCGCCGAGGACGGCGCCTGGGCGCTGCCCGTCTCCGCCCTCGACCACGACCCCGCGCTGACCAAACAGACCTGACCGCGGACCTGACGAAGCAGACCTGACGTGACCACCGAGACCCGAACCGCCGCGCCCTCGCGCGCCGCCGAAGCGCCCGGCCGGGCACGCTCCCTCGCCGCCGCCCTCACCCCGGGCCGGCGCACCGCGCTGCTGACCGCCCTGTGCTTCGCCGTCATGTGCGCGGTCGGCCTGCAGGGCTGGACCTCGGTCGGCCTCGGCGGCTTCGACCTCGGCATCTTCGACCAGGGCGTGCGCGGCTACGCCCACTTCGGGCTGCCCGTCTCCACCCTGAAGAGCTTCCACCACGAGTTCCCGCCCGGCTTCTCGCTGCTCGGCGACCACTTCTCGCCCGTCCTGGCGCTGCTCGCGCCGCTGTACTGGATCTGGGACGACCCGCGCTCGCTGATCATCGGCCAGTCGCTGCTGTTCGCCGCCGGCGTGCCGCTGATCCGGCGGATCACCGCGCACGCCTTCGCCGCCGCCGAGCCGCGCACCGCCCGCCGCGCCGCCGACCTGGCCGCCCTGGTGTACGCGCTCGGCTGGCCGCTGCTGGTCGCCGCCCGGGTCGGCTTCCACGAGGTGGCCTTCGCCGTCCCGCTGATCCTGCTGATGCTGGAGCGCGGGCTCGCCCGCCGGTACGGCACCGTGGTGCTCGCGGCCCTGCTGCTGTGCGGCACCAAGGAGGACCTCGGCCTGCTGGCCGGCGCGTACGGGCTGGTGCTGCTGCTGCGCACCCGCCGCACCGGCGACCGTACGGGCCGGTACACCGGGCTCGGGCTGCTGCTCGGCGGGCCGGTCGCCTCGGCCGTCGCGATCACCTGGCTGATCCCGGCGATGGGCGGCCAGCCGGGCTACTACTGGAACTACAAGGCGCTCGGCGCGGACGGCGGCGACGCGGTGCGGCACCTGCTGCACGACCCGTTCCTGCTGCTGCGGACCGCCTTCGACCAGCCGCTCAAGCCGCTGCTGCTGCTCTGGCTGTTCGGCACCCTGCTGCTGCTGCCGCTGCGCTCGGCCACCGTGCTGTGCCTGGTGCCGCTGCTGGCCGAGCGGATCCTCTCCAGCAACCCCAACCACTGGTCGATCGCCCGGCACTACGACTCGATGCTGTGGCCGGTCCTGCTGGTCGCCACGATCGAGGTGCTGGGGCGGCTGAGCGCCGCCGACCGGCCGGCGCGGACCGTCCGGCGGGCCCGGCGGCTGGGCCTGGCCGCGGCCGGGATCGCGCTGGCCGCCGCCGTGCCGATCGGGCTGGCGCAGCTCGCGGTGCCGTCCTCCTGGACGCCCAGGACCAGCGAGGCCGCGCTGGTGCGGGCCGCCGCGCTGATCCCGGACGGCGCGTCCGTCGAGGCCGACAACCAGATCGCGCCGCGGCTGACCGCGCGGGCGGACGTGGTGCTGGTGGACGGCACGCCGCGCGGGCGCGAGTACGTGCTGACCCGCTCGGACAAGCGCTCCTTCCCGTTCAAGACGGACAAGGAGCAGGCCGCGCGGATCGAACTGCTGCTGGCGCACGGGTACCGGCAGCTGTGGGCCGAGGACGGCGTCGTGCTGCTGCACCGGGAGGGCACCGAGCCGGTGCCGGGGGAGCACGTGCCGGGGCCGGGCAGCACGCCCGTCCAGGACGAGGTGCCCTCGGACGTGGGGCACAACCTGTTCCGCGGCTGACGCCCGCGCAGGCGTCGTGAAAGCCCGAGGGCCGACCGGAAGGGATTCCGGTCGGCCCTCGGCGCCTCGGGCGGGGGTCAGCGCTCGGCGTAGCCCTCGTGGTGGTGATGGGCGCCGGACTGCGGCGGGACGGCGCCGTAGCGGGCCGGGCGGTGGCCGCGCGGGTGCCGGGTCAGGTGGTAGCCCAGGACGCCCGCCAGCGCGGCCAGGAAGCCGCCGCCGATCGTCCAGTACCAGCGGCTGTTCCAGCCGGAGAACCAGCCGGTGTACCAGTGCTTCTCCTCGGCCACCGGGGCCGCCGCCTTGGCGGTGGAGGCGCCGCCGCCGACCGGCGGGACCAGCGGGGCCTTCAGCTCCCCGCCCTCCGGCTGGGCGTTGTCGGCGTTCCCCTTGGCCGCGACATGCAGCTGGACGGAGCCGGCCAGGCCGAGGTCGGGCTGCGGGGCGTCGGTGACCGACAACCGCACGTAGTAGGTGCCGGGCAGCGGGTCGCCGGACCACGGCTCGGCCCAGGTGCGGACCTCGCGCAGGGTGCAGTCGAGCTGCAGGGCGGTGGCGTTCTGGTCGCCGGTCGCGTTCTGGGTGCCGGCCGTGCAGGCCTGGCGGCGGCGCAGCCCGTCGAAGACCTCGACCGTCCAGGTCTGCGGGCCGTGCCGGTCGGTGCCCGGGGCCAGGTTGACGGTCAGTTTGACCGTCGGGGTCTGGCCCTCGGAGGCGCCGAACGCCCAGTACAGGTAGTCGCCGGTGGAGACCGGGACGTTGGCGTCCTGGCCCGGGGACAGGTTGACCGCGGTCAGGAAGGAGGTGCCGGCCTTGGTGGCCGGGGCCGGGGTGCCGCTCGCGGTCGCCGAGGGGGACGGCGCGGCGGAGGCCGCCGGGGCGCCGAGGGCGAGGGCGGGCAGCAGGGCGAGGGCGGCGAGGGCGCCGCGGAACGTCGTACGCATGGTCAGTTCTCCCGCCAGACGGCGATCCGCCAGCGCGCGATCCAGCCGGAGACCAGGCCGAAGGCCAGGCCGGCCAGGGTGAGGGTGAGCAGCAGGATCCAGCCGCGGCCGAGGCCCATCGCGGCGCCCTCGGGGGAGGGCGAGGCGGCGGCCAGGTCGACGGTCAGCTCCACCGGCATGCCGGGGTCGGTGTGCACGCCGGCCTGCGGGGCCGCGGAGTTGCTGACGATCAGGCAGACGGTGGTGTCCGGCTTGTCCTTCGAGTCCTTCGACGAGGAGCTCGGGCTCGCCGTGACGTAGCCCTTGGAGTCGTCGGTCGACCAGCGCAGGCCGCTGGAGACCACGTCGGTGCGGGTGCTGCCCGCGTCGGTGCCGCGGACGAGCTCCTGGCCGGTGGCGCTGGTGGCCTGCAGCAGGACGCCGTAGTCCCGGTTCACCGCGCGGTCGAGCGAGACGCTGACCGAGGCGCGCAGCTCTTGGCCGGCCTTGACCGGCACCTTGTAGACGCGGTGCTCGGAGAACTTCTCGCGGTCGCTGTAGACGCCGGGGGTGAGCACCGGGGCGCTCTCGCACTTGTCGGTGCCGGAGGTCTTCACCGGGTTGACGGTGTAGGTGTCGTCGCTGCGGTCGATCAGCTGCTTCACCTTGTCGGTGAGCTGCTGCGGGGTGCGGACGTCGGTGTAGGTGCCGCCGGTGGCGTTGGCGATGCAGAGCAGCTGGGCGCGGGTCTTGTCGTCGTGCGCCAGGCCGAGGGTGTCGACCACCAGGTGGATGCCCTGGGAGGCGAGTTCGCGGGCCACGTCGCACGGGTCCGGCGGGGCGCAGTCGTCCTCGCCGTCGGTGATCAGGACGATCCGGCGGGTGGCGTCGCCCTTGCCCAGGTCCTGGGCCGCACCGCGCAGGGCCAGGCCGATCGGGGTCCAGCCGGTGGGGCGCAGGGTGGCGACCGCGGTCTTGGCCTCGACCTTGTTGGTCTTGCCGACCGGGAACAGCTGCTTGGTGTCCTGGCAGCCGAGGGTCTTGTCGTCGCCGGGGTAGGTGGCGCCGAGGGTGCGGATGCCGAAGTCGGTCTCCGCGGGCAGGCCGTCGATCACCTCGTTCAGCGACTGCTGGGCCACCGAGATGCGGCTCTTGCCCTGGATGTCGGGGGTGCGCATGGAGCCGCTGACGTCCAGGATCAGGTCCACCCGGGGGGCTTCCTTGGGCGCGGGCGGGGCGCCTGCTGATGGTTCGTCCGCGTGGGCGGGCAGGCCGAGGAGCAGCGAGGCGCCCGTTATCGCCAGGGCGGCCAGCAGGCTGCCGAGCCTGGTCTTCGGTCGTCGTCCGGTATTCACCCGGCCGATCCTAGGGAGCATCAGTTCGCCAAGGCCAAACGAGTCCGGATCGCGCCCCCCGTGCGCCCCGGCATGAACTCCGGTGTGTGCGCCGAGGTTTCGGTGTTCACGCCGGCCTTACGTCCGCCGGATAGCCTTCACAACGATTTGGACGGAGGTGGGGCGCGGATGGAGCTGGCGGCGGTCGGCAAGCGGTACGGGAGGGGCGGGCGGTGGGTCCTGCGCGGGGTCGATCTCGCGGTCGGGCCGGGGGAGTTGGTGCGGATCGCCGGGGCGAACGGGAGCGGCAAGTCGACGCTGCTGCGCCTGGTGGCCGGGATCGAGCGGCCGAGCGCCGGCCGGGTGGTGCGGCCCGCCGCGGCCGCGTACGTACCCGAACGCTTCCCGCCCGCGCTGCCGTTCGACGCCGCCGGGTACCTGCTGCGGGTGGGCCGGGTGCACGGGCTGGCGGCCGAGGTGGCGCGTCGGCGGGCCGGGGAGTGGCTGGAGCGGTTCGGCATCGCGGACCGCTCGGGCACCCCGCTGAGCCGGCTGTCCAAAGGCACCTGCCAGAAGGTCGCGGTGGCGCAGGCGCTGATCGCCGAGGCCCCGGTGCTGCTGCTGGACGAGGCCTGGACCGGGCTGGACCCGCAGGCCCGGGCGGTGCTGGACGAGGCGGCGGCCGAGCGGGCGGCGGCGGGCGGCGCGGTGCTGTTCGTCGACCACGACCCGGCCCGGCTGGCCGGGCTGACCAGTGCCGCGTACCGGGTCGGCGCGGACGGCGGACTGAGCCCGGCCGACGAGGAGGCGGCGGTGCCGGAGGCCGCCGGCGGCGCGGTGATGGAGATCGAGGTGGACGTGCCGGACGGTCGGCCGCTGCCCGAACCGCTGCCCGGCGCGCCGCGGGCGACCGCGCTGCCGGGGACGGCGGTGCGGCTCGCGGTGCCGGCCGCGCACTCCGACGCGCTGCTGCGCCGCCTGCTGCTCGGCCGCCCGGCCGTCCGGGTGCTGGCGGTGCGGCGGCGGGTGGAGGGGGAGGGGCGATGAGACAGGTCGGTGCGCTGACCCGGTACCACCTGGAGCTGCTGCTGCGCTCGCACGCGTGGCTGCCGCCGTTCCTGGCGTTCGCGCTGCTGCTGGTGATCGGGGTGACGGCGGGGGACCCGCTGCTGGGCGGCCTCGGCTACGGCGCGGTGCTGCTGGTGCCGGTGAGCGCCTGGTACGTGCGCGGGGTGCTGACCGCCGAGCCGCCGGCCTCCCGGGCCTGCCTGGTCGCGGCGGCGGGCCCGGTGCGGGTGCACCTGGGCGCGCTGCTGGCGGCGCTGACGGCGGCCCTGGTGCTGGCGGTGGGCGAGGTGGCGGCGCTGTGGTGGGTCAGCGGGGCGGTGGCGAACCCGGGGGCGCGGCGGGACCCGGGCCTCGGCCTGGCGCTGGCGGCCGGGCTGGCGACCTCGGTGGTCTGCGTGCTGCTGGGGGTGCTGGCGGGGGCGCTGGCCGATCGTCCGCTGCCGGTCCGCGCGCCGTACGGCATCCTGGCGGCGCTGGGGCTGGCCGCGGCGGCGCTGGTGGTGCCGGGCTCGCCGGCCAACGCGGCGGTGAGCGCGCTGGTGACCGCGGCCCGGACGGGGCGGCTCGCGGTGCCGTGGGCGGAGCTGCTGTTCGCCGTGGTGCTGCTGGTGGCGGCCGGCGGCGGGGTGGTGGCGTTGGCGGGGCGGCGGCCGGGCTGATCGGGACACCGGCGGACACACCGTCACCAAGGGGCGGTGGGGCGGACGTCGCTGGTTAGGGTGTCGATTCCGGGCGCGGGCGCCGTCCGCCCCGGTCGGGATGATCCGAGACCCAGGTCCAAGGACGGTCCATGGCGACACCCTCCGCCGTGTCGAGATCCGCCACCCGGCCGAGCCGGCCGGTGACGCCCAGGCGCACGACCGAGCTCGTGCTGGTGCTGGTGGCCGTCCTGGCCGCCGTGTACGGCTACGTGGAGGTGGGTGCCGACCTTGACGGCGCGGTGCCCGCGGCCGTCGCCCCAAAGATCGATTACGGGGCCGGGGCCGCGCTCGGCGGGCTGGCGCTGGCGGCGCAGCTCGCCGTCCGGCGGTGGGCCCGGTACGCGGACCCGCTGCTGCTGCCGATCGCGGTGCTGCTCAACGGGATCGGGCTGGTGGCGATCCACCGCCTGGACCGGGCCACGCCGGGCCGGGAGGCCGCCTCCGCCCAGCTGCTCTGGTCGGGCCTGGGGGTGGCGCTGTTCATCGCGGTGGTGCTGCTCGTGCGCGACCACCGGCGGCTGCGGCGCTACGCGTACCTGGGGGCGCTGGCGGCGCTGGTCCTGCTGGTGCTGCCGATCTTCTTCCCGCCGGTGTACGGCTCCCGGATCTGGATCGTGGTCGGGCCGCTGTCCTTCCAGCCCGGGGAGTTCGCCAAGGTCCTGCTGGCCGTCTTCTTCGCCGCCTACCTGGCGGTGCACCGGGACGCGCTGGCGCTCACCGGCCGCCGGGTCTGGCGCTGGCAGCTGCCGCGCGGGCGGGTGCTGGGGCCGGTGCTGCTGATCTGGGCGGCGTTCGTCGGGGTGCTGGTGCTGGAGACCGACCTGGGGACGTCCCTGCTGTACTTCGGCCTGTTCGTGGTGATGCTCTACGTGGCGACCGCGCGCAGCGGCTGGATCGCGATCGGGCTGGGGCTGGCGGCGGTCGGCGCGGTGACGGTGGGCTGGCTGTCGCCGCACGTGCACAGCCGGGTGGTGGACTGGCTGGATCCGCTGGGCTCGATCGCGGCGGGCCGGGGCGCCAACCAGATCGCCCAGTCGCTGTTCGCCTTCGCCTGGGGCGGCGAGCTGGGCACCGGGCTGGGCAACGGGCACTCGGTGCTGATCGGCTTCGCCGCCAAGTCGGACTTCATCCTCGCGACGCTCGGCGAGGAACTGGGCCTGACCGGACTGATCGCGGTGTTCCTGCTGTACGCGCTGCTGGTCTCCCGGGGCTTCCGGACGGGCATCGCGCTGCGCGACCCGTTCGGGCGGCTGCTGGCGATCGGGCTGGCGGCGATCGTGGGCCTGCAGGTGTTCGTGGTGGCGGGCGGGGTGCTCGCGCTGATCCCGCTGACCGGGATGACCCTGCCGTTCGTGGCCCAGGGCGGTTCCTCGGTGGTCACCAACTGGATCATCGTCGCGCTGCTGGTGCGGATGAGTGACGAGGCCAGGCGGCGCTCGGTGCCGGAGGCGGTGTGATGGCGCGCCCCGAGCCTCCCGACCGGCCCGACCAGCCCGAGCGGCCCTCGCGTTCGGAGCGGCCCGAGCAGCCCCCGTGGACCCTGCGGACCAAGCCGCGCGGGAACGGCCCGCAGGGCCTGCCCGGGATCTCGGTCACCGGCCGGCGGGCCGGCACCTTCTGCCTGCTGCTGGTGGCGGCGCTGTGCATGCAGGCCACCCGGGTACAGGTGTTCGAGGCCCGGAGCCTGAACCACAACGGCGCCAACCAGCGGCTCACCATCGAGCGCTACGCCCGGCCGCGCGGGGACATCCTGGTCGGCGGCGAGGCGGTGACCGGCTCGGTGCCGACCCGGGGCCGGTACGCCTACAAGCGCAGCTACACGGACGGCCCGATGTTCGCGGCCGTCACCGGCTTCGCCTCGCAGGCGTACGGAACCACCCAGCTGGAGGGCACCGAGGACGACCTGCTGATCGGCACCGACCCGCGACTGGCCGGCTGGGCGGTCTGGGACGCCGTCTCGCGCCGGCAGAACCCCGGCGGGAGCGTGTCCACCACGTTGAACCGGGCCGCCCAGGAGGCGGCGATGCGCGGGCTGGGCGGCCAGAAGGGCGCGGTGGCGGCGATCGAGCCGGCCACCGGCCGGATCCTGGCGCTGGCCAGCACCCCCTCCTACGACCCGGGCGGCTTCGCCGGCTCCACCTCCGCCGACCAGGAGGCCTGGAACCGGCTGCAGACCGACGCCGACCAGCCGATGCTCAACCGGGCGCTGCGCCAGACCTACCCGCCGGGCTCGACCTTCAAGGTGGTCACGGCGGCGGCCGCGCTCGCGGCCGGCGTGGTCACCGACCCGGCCGCGCCCACCACCGCGCCGTTCCCGTACGTGCTGCCCGGCACCAGCACGCCGCTGGTGAACGACACCGCGGCCTGCGACCGGCCGGGCCAGTCGCTGTCCGCCGCGATGACCGCCAGCTGCAACAGCGTGCTCGGCTACCTCGGGGTGCGGACCGGGCTGGACGCGATGGCGGCGATGGCCGGGAACTTCGGCTTCAACGACCCGAAGCTGGACATGCCGGTGCGCCCGGCGCGCTCCAACTTCGACACCCGGATGGACCAGGCGCAGCTGGCGCTCTCCTCGATCGGGCAGTTCGACACGGCCGCGACGCCGCTGGTGATGGCCATGGTCGCGGCCGGGGTGGCGAACGGCGGCACGGTGATGCGTCCACAGCTTGTGGACAAGCTGACGAGGAGCGACGGCGCCGTGGTGCGGCTGATGAAGCCGGCCGTCTACCGGCGGGCCGTCACCCCGGCGGTCGCCGGGCAGCTGCAGAAGCTGATGACGGACGTGGTGGAGAGCGGTACGGGCGGCAACGCCCGGATCGCCGGGGCGGTGGTCGGCGGCAAGACCGGCACCGCCCAGCACGGTGTGGACAACAGCGGGACGCCGTACGCCTGGTTCATCGCCTGGGCCAGGCCGGCCGGCTCGGACGCGGTGCCGCCGGTCGCGGTCGCGGTGGTGGTCGCGGACAGTGACGCGACGGACGTCAGCGGTGGTGCCCTGGCCGCGCCGATCGCCCGCTCGGTGATGCGGGCGGTGCTCGGCGGCTGAGCCGGACCGGGCCCGCCCGGGCCCGGGCATGGCTTCTGAGCTGGGTGTTTACCAAATCTCCAGGGGATCCGCCGCGTGCGAAGTGTCTGATTTGCGATGTCTGATGTGCCAATTCGTACAATGCGCCGATCAAGACTGTTCGTTTGCGACACTGGTGCATTCGCGGGGTACTGTCCCATGTTTGTTCGGTTGGTCCCCGATGGCGCCCCCGGTCGTCCCGGGTGACCGGCCACCAGGACACCCTCCCCCGCCCAGAAGGACCGTGGTTTTGGCCAGCAACACCCTCGGCTCGCGCCTGCTGCGACGCAAGCCCGTCTCGACCCTGATCGCGGAGAGCGAGGGCCGCGGCCTTCCGGCCGGCGCACCCGAGGGCGGCGGGCGCTCCGGCATCCACCTGCGCCGCTCGATCGGGCTGTGGCAGCTGTCCTCGATCGGCATCGGCGCCACCATCGGCACCGGCATCTTCTTCGTGCTCGGCAGCGCCGTGCCGGCGGCCGGCCCGGCCGTCATCCTGTCCTTCGTGATCGCCGCGGTCACCGCCGGGCTCACCGCGCTCTGCTACGCCGAGATGGCCTCCGCGATCCCGGTCTCCGGCTCCTCGTACTCGTACGCGTACGCGACCCTCGGCGAGGGCGTGGCCTTCGGCGTCGGCATCTGCCTGCTGATGGAGTACGGCGTCTCCGCCTCCGCGATCGCGGTCAGCTGGGCCGAGTACCTGAACAAGTTCCTCGACCTGGCCTTCGGCTTCCGGATCCCCGAGCAGCTGTCCGGCGCCCCCGGCGGCGGCCACTGGTTCAACCTGCCGGCGCTGCTGCTGGTCGCGATGATCTGCTTCCTGCTGGTCCGCGGCGTCAGCGAGTCGGTGAAGGTCAACGCGGCCATGGTCGGGATCAAGATCCTGATCCTGCTGCTGTTCGTCGGCGTCGCCCTGACCGGCTTCCACTCCGGCAACCTGACCCCGTTCATGCCGCTCGGTGTGAACGGCGTGAAGATCGCCGCGTCCAGCATCTTCTTCTCCTTCATCGGCCTGGACGCGGTGTCCACGGCCGGTGAGGAGGTCAAGAACCCGCGCCGCACCATGCCGATGGCGATCATCATCTCGCTGGTCGTGGTGACCCTGCTCTACATCCTGGTCGCGCTGGCCGGCATCGGCGCCCAGCCCTGGGACCAGTTCAAGGACCAGGAGGCCGGCCTCGCCCAGATCATGCAGGACATCACCGGCCAGGGCTGGCCGGCGATGATCTTCGCGGTCGGCGCGATCATCTCGATCTTCAGCGTCACCCTCGTGGTGATCTACGGCCAGACCCGCATCCTGTACTCGATGGGCCGCGACGGCATGCTGCCCAAGCGCTTCGCCCGGGTCTCCCCGCGCACCGGCACCCCGGTCTGGAACACCGTCGTGGTCGGGGTCGGCGTGGGCGCGCTGGCCGCCTTCATCCCGCTGGACGTCCTCGCCGACATCACCAGCCTCGGCACCCTGATCGCCTTCTCGGTCGTCTCGGTCGGCGTGATCGTCCTGCGCCGCACCCAGCCCGACCTGCCGCGCGGCTTCAAGGTCCCGCTCTACCCGGTCGTCCCGGTGCTCAGCATCGGCTTCTGCGCCTACCTGATCAGCGGTCTGCACGCCGACACCTTCCGGGCCGGCGCCATCGCCCTCGTCGTCGCCGTGGCCGTCTACTTCGGCTACAGCATCAAGCACTCCCGGCTCGAACGGCCGGCCCCGCAGGCCGAGCCCGTCGAGGTCGACGCGCGTTGACTCCGCCGTTACCCGATCGTGAAGGGCCGCCGAACTGCACAGCTCCGGGCGGCCCTTCGCGTGCCACCCCGCATCCGACGCCCGAGGCGATGGCGACAGCGCCCGGCCCGCACCCATAACCTTCCTCCATGGTGAGCACCCGCACGCCCGGCTTCTCCCGCCCGCGCGGCCGCTTCACCGGCCGTACCAGAGAGCCGGCCCAGAGCACCGCCGCCGAGGCCACGGCGGGACCCGCCCGGTCCCCGCGGGGCTTCTCCACCCGGCCGTTCCCCCGACAGCGTGGCGAGAGCACGTTTCCGCCCACGCCCGATCGGCTGAATCCCGCCCGGCTCGCCTCGCTGCGCTCCGTCCAGCTGATCGGCTGCCTGATCGCGGCCGGCTGGGCCGCCGCCTTCCCGATCGTCTCCGACCTGCCCAACCAGCGGCTCTGGGGCCTGATCGCCGCTCCCGCCTACGCCCTGGCCGGGCTGCTCTGCCTCACCCTGCCGCGCCGCGTCGCGGCCCACGCCGCAGCCGCCGTCGCCCTCGTCGGCGCCGTCCTCGCCCCGCTCGGGCTGCTCGCCGTCACCGGCCGCCACCAGTCCGAGGTCATGGTCGTCGAACGCTCGGCCCACCTGCTGCTCACCACCGGCGACGTCTACCTGCCGCACCCGGCCATCGTCACCGACTACAACCCGTACCTGCCGGCGATGTCCCTGTTCGGGCTGCCGCGCCAGCTGTTCGGCGGCTCCACCGCCTTCGCCCGGGTCGCCGGGGACGCCCGGATCTGGTTCGCGCTCGCCTTCTTCGTCTGCCTGCTGGCCGCCTGGCGGCTGCTGCGGCCCAGCCGCGACCGAGCACCGCTGCTGCCGCTGGCCGTCCTCACCGCCTCGCCGCTGATAGCGCTCGCCCTGGTGGTCGGCGGGATCGACCTGCCGCTGATCGGGGTCTGCTGTCTGGCCATGGCGCTCGCCGAACGCGGCCGTACGGTCAGCACCGGGCTGGTCCTCGCCCTCGCCTGCACCCTCAAGTGGACGGCCTGGCCCGCCCTGCCGGTGGCCGTGCTGCTGCTCTGGCGGCTCTACGGGCGCCGGCCCGCCGCCCGGACGGCGCTGATCGCGGTCGGCACCAGCGTGGCCGTGATGCTGCCCGCGTGGCTGCGGCAGAGCGACGCGCTGCGCGACCAGGTGGTGCGCTTCCCGCTCGGGCTCACCGCGATCCGCACCCCGGCCGGCAGCCCGCTGCCCGGCAAGGTGCTGGCCGGGATCGGGCCGACCGGCCACAGCATCTCGCTCGCGCTGGTGACCATCGGCGCGGTCGGGGTCACCATCTGGCTGCTGGCCCGGCCGCCGGTCACCGCGATCGCCGCGGCCGACCTGCTGGCCGTGGGGCTCACCATCGCCTTCATGCTCGCCCCGGCCGGACGCTTCGGCTACCTCGGGCTGCCGGCCGTGCTGCTGATCTGGCCCCGGCTGGCCGCCCGGCGCTGGAGCAGCCGCCGGCCGCTGCCGCCCGGCCGGCGCCGGGAGACGCCGGAGCCCGCCCTGCCGCGCGGCTGACCCCGCCGGCGGCGGAACGCACCGGAGCCCGCTCGGCCTTCGCGGCCGAGCGGGCTCCGGTGCGTTCGAGGCCCTAGCGGCCGCCCGCCTTCAGCAGGGAGGCGACGGCCGGGCCGGCCGCGTCCACGCCGTGGCCGCCGCCCTGGACCTCGGCGGCGACCGCGAGGTTGCCGCGGAACGCGGTGAACCAGCTGTTGGTGGTGGACGCGCCCTGGACCTCGGCGGAGCCGGTCTTGGCGCCCGCGTTGTCGGTGATGCCGGCCATCACGTCCTTGGCCGTACCGCCGACCGCGGTGGCGTTCATCATCGCGCGCAGCTTGGCGGCGACGTCCGGCGAGATCTGCCGGGCCGCCGCCTGCTGCGGCAGGCCGGCGACCAGGATCGGCTGCTTGAACGCGCCGCTCTGGACGGTCGCGGTGATCGAGGCGATGGCCAGCGGGTTCATCTGGACCTTGCCCTGGCCGATGTAGTTCATGGCCTGCTCGTCCTTGCTGCCCGGCGTCGCCGGGATCTTGCCGTCGGCGTTCGGCAGGCCGGTCTTCCACTCCAGGCCGATGCCGTAGACGTCCTTGGCGGTGCTGGACAGCGTCTCGGGCTTGAGGCTGGTCAGGCCCTGGTTGATGAAGGCCGTGTTGCAGGACACCATGAAGTCCTGCTGCAGCGTGTTGTTGGGGAACGCGCCCGTGAAGTCGTTCGGGATCGCCACCGGGTTGCTGCTCTTCTCCGGGCAGGCCACCACGGTGTCCGGGTTGATGCCGGCCTCCAGCAGGGCCGTCGAGGTGACGATCTTCATCGTCGAGCCGGGCGCGAGCAGGCCGTTGAAGGCCCGGTTCTGGCCGTTGGCGGGGGAGTTGGCGAAGGCCAGCACCTGGCCGGTGCTCGGCTCGATCGCCACGATGGAGCCGGGCTTGCCGCCCAGGTCGGTCATCGCCTTCTCGGCGGCGGCCTGGAGGGTGCCGTCGATGGTCACCTTGAACGGCTTGGCCGGCTTGGGCTCGACGATGGTGAACAGCTTGTCCTGGCCGCCCTTGCCGTTCGGGTCGCTGATCACCACCGCGCTGCCCGCGTCCTGGTCCTTGTTCGGGTCCGGCGGCAGCAGCTTGTGGGCGTTCTCCTGCACGGAGGCCATCAGCGCGCTGGTGAGCGAGGGGCTCTGCAGCACCTTGCCGTTGCGGTCGACCACGGTGGACGGCGGGGCGAACACCGGCTGCACGGCGATCGTCTCGGTGCCGCTCAGGTGCGGGTGGATCACCGTGGGCGCCCAGTGCACGGCCGGGGTGTCGTCGCTCATCTTCACGACGTTCAGGAAGCCGTTGTAGTCCCAGACCCGGCTGGTGCCCGCGAACTCGGCCCGCGCCTTGTAGCCCATCAGCACCCCGGTGGGCCCGGGGGTGGCGGAGGCGGACGGCGAGTCGCCGGCGGCCGGCGTGCCGCTCGCGGACGGCGTCGCGGAGGCGCCGGCCGAGGGCTTGGCGGTGGGGGAGGGGGTGCCGGTGGCCGAGGCGAAGGCCTGCGGGGTGGCCGGACCGGACGGGTTGAGGGTCAGCGCGCTCGGCTTCACGCTGTCCCGGAACGCGGTCAGCGCCTTCTCGGCGGAGGCCGGGTCGTCGGTCAGCGAGGCCGCCTTGGCGAGGTCACCGGCCGCCCAGGCCGTCAGGAAGTCCTTCGCGCCGCTCGCCGCCTGGTCCGCCGAGGGCGGCTCGGCGACCACCGTGCGCGGCTTCTTGCCGCCGTCCGACCCGGAGTCCGAGCCGCCCATCAGGCTGTACGCCCCGTAACCGCCGCCCGCGAGGACGGCGACGGACACGCCGGTGATGATCCCGATCTTGGCGCCTCTGCGCATGGTGCAAATCCCCCAGGGGTCTCGCGGCCGGGCGCAACCGGCCGGGGCCGGAAACGCGGTACGCCCCCACCCTAGGCAGCGTCGATCGGTGCGCCGACGAAACGCCGGGGACTTGTGACGGATCTGGTACGTGTCGCGCACCGCATACGGACGATTCCCGCCACCGCGGCGCACGTTTCCGGGCGGTTCTCAGACCCAGCTGTTGAACCACATCCGGGCCCGCCAGTCGTCCAGCGGGATGGTCTGCCCGGTGAACAGCGGATAGAAGTAGAGGAAGTTCCACACGATCATCAGCACCAGCAGCCCGGCCGCCGCCGAGCCGATGATCCGGCGGTCCCGGGAGGCGCCGGCCGGGCCGATCAGGGCGCCGATCAGCATCGTCACCGCCAGCACCAGGAACGGGACGAACGCCACCGCGTAGAACAGGAAGATCGTCCGCTCCTGGAAGAGGAACCAGGGCAGGTAGCCGGCGGCCAGGCCGCACAGCAGCGCGCCGGCCCGCCAGTCCCGGCGGAACGCCCAGCGCCACAGGCAGTACACCAGCGCCACCACGGCCGCCCACCACAGCAGCGGGGTGCCGATGCCCAGCACCTCGCGGGCGCAGTCGGCCGCCGTGCAGCCGGCCTCGCCGCGCTTGGGGGACTCGTAGTAGAAGGACACCGGGCGGCCCAGCACCAGCCAGGACCACGGGTTCGACTGGTAGACGTGCGGGTCGTGCAGGTTGGTGTGGAACTCGTAGACCGTCGAGTGGTAGTGCCACAGAGCGCGCAGGCCCTCCGGTATCCACGGGTAGTCGGTCGTGCGGGCGACCGCCCAGTCCCGGCCCCAGCCGCCCTGGCCGGGCGCGTTGCTGCTGGCGAACCAGCCCCACCAGGAGGCGACGTACGTCGCCATCGAGACCAGCACGAGCGACACGGAGGCCGGCAGCACGTCCCGGGTCAGCACGGCCAGGTACGGGCGGGGCGCGCCGGCCAGGCGGCGGGCGCCGACGTCCCACAGCACCGACATCAGGCCGAAGGCCGCCAGCACGTACAGGCCGCTCCACTTGGTGGCGCAGGTCAGCCCGATGCAGACGCCGGCCGCGATCCGGTACGGGCGCCAGCCCAGGCGCAGCCGCTGCGCCAGCTCGGCGTTCTCCACGCCGCCCAGCTTCGCCGCCAGCCGGGCCCGGGTGCGGTCCCGGTCCAGCAGCAGGAAGCCGAAGGCGGCGACGGTCCAGAACATCACCACCAGGTCGAGCAGCGCCGACCGGCTGAGCACCAGGTGCAGGCCGTCCACTGCCAGCAGCAGTCCGGCCACGCAGCCCAGCAGCGTCGAGCGGAACATCCGGCGGGCGATCCGGGCCAGCATCAGCACCGACAGGGTGCCGAGCAGGGCCACCGAGAACCGCCAGCCGAAGGGGTTCATGCCGAACAGCTGCTCGCCCGCGCCGATGATCCACTTGCCCACCGGCGGGTGCACCACGTACGAGGCCATCGGGCGGTACGGGACGGCCGTGCCCGCCATGATCTGCGTGTTGGCGTCCTCCGGCCAGTTGATCTCGTAGCCGCCGTGCCAGAGCGCGTAGGCGTCCTTGGCGTAGTACGTCTCGTCGAAGATGATCGCGTCCGGCTGCCCGAGGTGGACGAACCGCAGCGCGGCAGCGAACAGCGCCACCGCGATCGGGCCGAGCCAGCCGGACCAGCGGCACAGGAACCACCACAGGCCCTGCGGCAGCGACAGGCCCAGGCGCAGCAGCAGCGGCGACTGCGGCACGTCGCGCGGCGTCACCCGCGGGCCGTCCGGCATCGGCGGCACCAGGCGCTCGGTCAGCGGCACCGGCGCGCGGCCCGGGCGGCCGAACCGGGACAGGCGCTCGCGCCAGCCCGGGGACGCCTCGACCGGCGGGCGCGGGGACGGCAGGCCGACGCCGCCCTGCGCGGTGTGGTCTGTACCGGTGGGCGTCTGCGTCGCCGTGTCGCCGTTCACCCGCCACATCGTAGGCGCGCCGTTCGCACGCGTGAGCGCTCCCTCGGAAGCTGCCCGAATCGTCACCAAACGCCCCGGCGCCCGGCAGCTGGGAGGATAGGGCCCGTGACAGGAGTACTCGTTCTCGCAGGCACCCCCATCGGCGACGTCTCGGACGCCCCGCCCCGGCTGCTCACCGAACTCGCCACGGCGGACGTGATCGCCGCCGAGGACACCCGCCGGCTGCGCCGGCTCACCCAGGCGCTCGGGGTGACCCCGGCCGGGCGGGTGGTCTCCTACTTCGAGGGCAACGAGGTCGGCCGCACGCCCGAACTGGTCGAGGCGCTGCTCGGCGGCGCCCGGGTGCTGCTGGTCACCGACGCCGGCATGCCCTCCGTCTCCGACCCCGGCTACCGGCTGGTCGCCGCGGCCGTCGCCGCCGACGTCAAGGTCACCGCGGTGCCCGGGCCGTCCGCCGTGCTCACCGCCCTCGCCCTCTCCGGGCTGCCCGTCGACCGCTTCACCTTCGAGGGCTTCCTGCCCCGCAAGACCGGCGACCGGGCCCGGCAGCTCGCCACGATCGCGGCCGAGCCGCGCACCATGGTCTTCTTCGAGGCGCCGCACCGGATCGCCGAGGCGCTGACCGCGATGGCCGAGGCGTTCGGCCCGGAGCGGCCGGCCGCCGTGTGCCGGGAGCTGACCAAGACCTACGAGGAGGTCAAGCGCGGCCCGATCGGCGACCTGGCCGCCTGGGCGGCGGACGGCGTCAAGGGCGAGATCACCGTCGTCGTCGCCGGCGCCCCGCCGGCCGCGCCGCAGGAGCACACCCCGGCCGAGCTGGCCCGGCTGGTGGCCGTCCGCGAGGAGGCCGGGGAGCGGCGCAAGGAGGCCATCGCGGCCGTCGCGGCCGAGCTCGCGCTGCCCAAGCGGGAGGTCTTCGACGCCGTCGTGGCGGCCAAGAAGGACGGCGCACAGGCGCCCCGGAAAAACGGGTGAATTCCGGGGGTTGCGTGGCGCGCGGGGAGTCGTACCTTGGAGAGAAGGCCCCGGTAAACGCCCACTGAGCTGAAGTTTTGGTCGCGGATTCCGGAACTCGACGGGCCTTTCGTATAGGTCTCTCCAATCCGCGTCCAAGTCTTCACAAGAGGGGCGTCCAACGAGGCGGTCCGGGCATTTCCTGGAACGGAAAGACCCAGCCGGGCGAGCGCCCGGCGGGCGCTGGGAGACGGCTATGAGTGACATCGTCGGTAGCCCCCTCGGCGGCAGCGCGCTGAGCACCGCAGGCCTGGCCGGCCGGCCGAACACCCCCGTCGAGACCGTGCGGGAGGCCTACTCCTTCGCGTGCCTGCGCTGCGGGTACGGCTGGGAGCAGGCGTACGACATCGAGCACCACGTCGCCCGGGACGGACACGTCGTGTTCGAGTACCACGCCAACGGTGTCCGGGTGCCGTCGCCGCTCCTCAAGCCGACCTGCCCGGGCTGCGGCGGGCACACCGTCCGGATCATGCGCGAGGGCCGGGTGGCCGTCGCCGACCAGCCCTGGCAGCACGCCCCCGGCTACCCGGCGCACGCCGAGCCGGCCGGGCCGCCCTCGGTGCCCGGGCCCGCGAAGCCGCGCGGACGCTGGGCCCGGTTCTGGTCGCGGCTGCTGGGCTGACACCGGGGTGCGGGCCGGGGCCGCCCTCCCGCGGCGAAACGCGGTCGAGGGCGGCCCCCGCGCGCGACTAAGATTTCCGACCATGGCGGACACTGCAGACCACAGCACCACCGGGGCGAACGCCCCGGCGTACTACGTTTCCACCCCGATCTACTACGTCAACGACCGTCCGCACCTGGGCCACGCGTACACCACCGTGGCCGGCGACGTGCTCACCCGCTGGCACCGCCAGCGCGGCGAGAAGGTGTGGTACCTGACGGGCACCGACGAGCACGGTCAGAAGATCATGCGGACCGCCGACGCCAACGGCGTCACCCCGCAGGAGTGGTGCGACAAGCTGGTCGAGGAAGCCTGGAAGCCGCTCTGGCGGCACCTGGAGATCGCCAACGACGACTTCATCCGCACCACCGAGCAGCGGCACACCGCCCGGGTGCAGGAGTTCGTCCAGGACCTGTACGACAAGGGCGAGATCTACAAGGGCGGCTACTCCGGCCCGTACTGCGTCGGCTGCGAGGAGTTCAAGCTCCCCTCCGAGCTGCTCGACGGCGCCACCGCGGACGAGAAGCTCTGCTCCGTCCACAAGCGGCCGGTCGAGTGGCTGGAGGAGGAGAACTACTTCTTCCGCCTCTCCGCCTACGCCGAGCGCCTGCTGGAGTTCTACGCGGCCAACCCGGACTTCATCCAGCCCGCCTCGGCCCGCAACGAGGTGCTGCGCTTCGTCGAGCAGGACCTCAAGGACCTGTCGATCTCCCGCTCCACCTTCAACTGGGGCGTCCCGCTGCCCTGGGACGAGAAGCACGTCCTCTACGTGTGGGTGGACGCGCTGCAGAACTACATCACCGCGGCCGGCTACGGCAGCGACCCGGAGCGCTTCGCCGAGCTGTGGCCGGCCTCCGTCCACCTGGTCGGCAAGGACATCCTGCGGTTCCACGCCGTCATCTGGCCCGCCATGCTGATGGCCGCCGGGCTGCCGCTGCCCAAGCGGGTCGTCGCCAACGGCTGGCTGATGGTCGGCGGCGAGAAGATGTCCAAGTCCAACCTGACCGGCATCGCGCCCACCGACCTCACCTCGCACTTCGGCGTGGACGCCTACCGGTACTACTTCCTCCGGGCGATCCCGTTCGGCACCGACGGCTCGTTCTCCTGGGAGGACTTCACCGCCCGGTACACCTCCGAGCTCGCCAACGACTTCGGCAACCTGGCCTCCCGGGTCGCCGCCATGGTCGGCAAGTACTTCGACGGGTCGCTGCCGGCCTCGGCCGCGCACGGCGACGCCGAGCAGGCCGTCGCGGACGGGCTCGCCAAGGCCGTCGCCGCCGCCGACCTGAAGATCGGCGAGGAGCTCGACTTCGCCGGCGGCCTCGCGGCGATCTTCGAGTTCGTCAAGCAGGTCAACGGCTACCTCACCGAGCAGGAGCCGTGGAAGGTCGCCAAGGACGACTCGGAGGAGGGCCGGGCCCGCCTGGCCACCATCCTCTACACCGCCGCCGAGGCGCTGCGCGCCACCGCCGTCCTGCTCAACCCGGTGATGCCGTCCACCGCCGAGAAGCTGTGGGTCTCCCTGGGCGCCGAGGCCGGACTGGGCGCGCTGTCGGCCCAGACCATCGCCACCGTCGCCGACTGGGGCCGGCTGCCCGCCGGATCCACCGTCACGAAGGGCGAGATCCTCTTCCCGCGCCTCGAAGAGAAGCCCGCCGCCTGATGGCGAAGAAGGACGACGACCGGTCGACCCCGCCGCCGCTGCCGGAACCCCTGGCCGTGGCGGTGGCCGACTCGCACACCCACCTGGACATGCAGTCCGGCACCCCGGAGGAGGGGCTGGCCAAGGCCGCCTCGGTCGGGGTCGCCACCGTCGTCCAGGTCGGCTGCGACGTGCCCGGCTCGCGCTGGGCCGCCGAACTGGCGGCCCGGTTCGAGCAGGTGCACGCGGCCGTCGCCCTGCACCCCAACGAGGCGCCGCGGATCTTCCTCGGCGACCCGGACGGGTGGTCCGGGCAGCAGCGCCCGGCGGGCGGCGCCGCGGCGCTGGACGCCGCGCTCGCCGAGATCGACGCGCTCGCCGCCCTGCCGCAGGTCCGGGCGGTCGGCGAGACCGGCCTGGACTACTTCCGCACCGGGCCGGAGGGCGTGGAGATCCAGAAGGAGTCCTTCCGCCGCCACATCGAGATGGCCAAGCGGCACGGCAAGGCCCTGGTCATCCACGACCGCGACGCCCACGAGGACGTCATCGCCGTCCTGCTGGCGCAGGGCGCCCCCGAGCGGACCGTCTTCCACTGCTACTCCGGCGACGCCGAGATGGCCAAGACCTGCGCCGAGCACGGCTGGTACCTCTCCTTCGCCGGCCCGGTCACCTTCAAGGCCAACCAGCCGCTGCGCGACGCCCTGCTCGCCACCCCGCTCGACCGGATCCTGGTCGAGACCGACGCGCCCTTCCTCACCCCGCACCCCTACCGGGGGCGGCCCAACGCGCCGTACCTCATCCCGGTCACGGTGCGCTCGATGGCCGCCACCCTCGGGCTGCACGAGGACGAGCTGTCGGCGGCCATCGCGGAGAACACCGCCCGGGCCTTCGGGTACTGAGTCGTCCGGCACCCGCAGGGCGCCGTCCGGTCCGGGCGGCGCCCTGCGCGCCCGTATCCTTGGCGCGTGAGCACCACCGACCCCACCCCTGACAGCCACCTTCTCGGCGCCGCCGACATCCGGGAGCTGGCGGCCGCGTTCGGCGTGAAGCCGACCAAGCAGCGCGGGCAGAACTTCGTCATCGACGGCAACACCGTGCGGCGGATCGTCCGGGCCGCCGGGGTGACCGAGCAGGACGCGGTGGTGGAGGTCGGGCCCGGGCTCGGATCGCTCACCCTGGCGCTGCTGGAGGTGGCGCGGCACGTCACGGCCGTCGAGATCGACCCGGTGCTCGCGCAGCACCTGCCGGACACCGTCGCCGGGCGGATGCCGGGCAAGGCCGACTCCTTCGACCTGGTGTTCAGCGACGCCATGGAGGTCACCGAGCTGCCCGGGCCGGCGCCCACCGCGCTCGTCGCCAACCTGCCGTACAACGTCGCGGTGCCCGTCCTGCTGCACATGCTGGCGACCTTCCCCAGCATCGAGCGGACCCTGGTCATGGTGCAGAGCGAGGTCGCCGACCGGCTCGCCGCCAAGCCCGGCAACAAGGTCTACGGCGTCCCCTCGGTCAAGGCCAACTGGTACGCCGACGTGAAGCGGGCCGGCGCCATCGGGCGGAACGTGTTCTGGCCCGCCCCCAACGTCGACTCCGGGCTGGTCTCGCTGATCCGCCGCGAGCCGCCGAAGACCACCGCCAGCCGCACGGAGGTGTTCGCGGTGGTCGACGCCGCGTTCGCCCAGCGCCGCAAGACCCTGCGCGCCGCCCTCGCCGGCTGGGCCGGCTCCGCCGCCGGCGCCGAGCAGGCGCTCGCGGCCGCCGGAATCGACCACAAGCTGCGCGGCGAGATGCTGACGGTGGAACAGTTCGCCGCGATCGCCGAACACAAGCCCAAGGACACCGTGTGATCACCGTACGGGTGCCGGCCAAGGTCAACGTCCAGCTCGGCGTCGGCGGACTGCGCGCCGACGGCTTCCACGACCTGACCAACGTCTTCTTCGCGGTCGCCCTCGGCGACGAGGTCACCGCGAGCGCCGGCGAAGGCGTCACGCTGACCTGTGCCGGGCCCGACGCCGCCGTCGTCCCGCTCGACGACAGCAACCTCGCCGCCCGCGCCGCCCGGCTGCTCGCCGCCCACCACGGGATCACCGACCCCGGCGTCCACCTGCACATCGACAAGGCCATCCCGGTCGCCGGCGGCATGGCCGGCGGCAGCGCGGACGGCGCCGCCGCGCTCGTCGCCTGCGACGCGCTGTGGCAGCTCGACACCCCGCGCGAGACCCTGCTGGAGCTGGCCGCCGAACTCGGCTCCGACGTGCCGTTCGCCCTCGTCGGCGGCGTCGCGCTGGGCCGCGGCCGCGGCGAGATCCTCGAACCGCTCGCCGTGTCCGGCACCTTCCACTGGGTCTTCGCCGTCGCGGACGGCGGCCTGTCCACCCCCGCCGTCTTCCGCGAGTGCGACCGGCTGCGCGACGAGGCCGGCACCGGCTCCAGCGACACCGACGTCCCCACCCCCGCCGTCGACCCGGCCCTGCTCGCCGCCCTCGCCGAGGGCGACGCCGTCGCCCTCGCCGCCGCCCTGGCCAACGACCTGCAGGCCGCCGCGCTCTCGCTGCGCCCGTCGCTCGCCGCCACCCTGCGGGCCGGCACCGAGGCCGGCGCGCTCGGCGCGCTCGTCTCCGGCTCCGGGCCGACCTGCGCCTTCCTCGCCAAGGACGCCGACGCGGCCGCCGCCGTCGCCGAGGCGCTGCGCGCCTCCGGCACCTGCCGGACCGCGCACGCCACCCACGGGCCGGTGCCGGGGGCGGCGGCGCGGTAGCGGCGACGGGGCGATGCCGGAGCGGGGTCGTGCCGGGGCCGTGTTGGGTCGGTGCGGGGGCCGGGCGGGCTTGACGCGGCGGGGGCGATCGGCGCGGCCCATTAGGCTGGGGTGGATCGGGGTCTCCCCGAGACAGGAGCGGGCCGAGCCCGCCCCGCGACCGCCGAACCCAGGAGCGCAGCACACGTGGCCGTCAACCTCGCCACCATCGAGTCCGTCACGAAGGTCTACGGCACCCGCGCCCTGCTGGACGGAGTCAGCCTCGGCGTCAGCGAAGGCGACCGGATCGGTGTGGTCGGGCGCAACGGCGACGGCAAGACCACCCTCATCCGGATGCTCGCCAAGCTGGAGGAGCCGGACGGCGGCCGGATCACCTGGAACGGCGGCCTCGAACCGGCCGTCCTCACCCAGCACGACTCCCTCGACCCCGAGGCCACCATCCGGCACGAGGTCATCGCCGACCGCGCCGACCACGAGTGGCTCGGCGACGCCCGCATCCGCGACATCATCGAAGGCCTCTTCGGCGGCCTCGACCTGCCCGGCTTCGCGGACGGCCTGGACACCGTCATCGGCCCGCTCTCCGGCGGCGAGCGCCGCCGGATCGCCCTCGCCAAGCTGCTGCTCGGCTCGCCCGAGCTGATCATCCTCGACGAGCCCACCAACCACCTCGACGTCGAGGGCATCAACTGGCTCGCCCAGCACCTCCAGAAGCGCCGCTCCGCGCTCGTCTGCGTCACCCACGACCGCTGGTTCCTCGACCAGGTCTGCACCCGGATGTGGGACGTCCAGCACGGCGAGGTGCACGAGTACGAGGGCGGCTACTCCGACTACGTCTTCGCCCGCGCCGAGCGCTCCCGGATCGAGGCCGTCGAGGAGCAGAAGCGCCAGAACATGGCCCGCAAGGAGCTCGCCTGGCTGCGCCGCGGCGCCCCCGCCCGCACCTCCAAGCCGCGCTACCGGATCGAGGCCGCCAACGCGCTCATCGCGGACGTGCCGGAGCCGCGCGACAAGAGCGAGCTGATGAAGTTCGCCAACGCCCGGCTCGGCCGGACGGTCTTCGAGCTGGAGAACGTCACCGTGAAGGCCGGCCCCAAGCTGCTGCTGGAGAACCTGACCTGGCAGCTCGGCCCCGGCGACCGGATCGGCCTGCTCGGCGTCAACGGCGCCGGCAAGACCTCGCTGCTGCGGGCGATGCGCGACGCGTACGCCTCCGAGGGCGACGTGCAGCCCGCGTCGGGCGTGATCAAGGTCGGCAAGACCGTCCGGCTCGCCTACCTGTCCCAGGAGGTCGCCGAGCTGGACCCGGCGACCCGCGTCCTGCAGGCCGTCGAGCAGGTCCGCTCGCGGGTCGACCTCGGCAAGGGCCGCGAGATGAGCGCCGGGCAGCTGTGCGAGCAGTTCGGCTTCGGCAAGGACAAGCAGTGGACGCCCGTCGCCGACCTGTCCGGCGGTGAGCGGCGGCGGCTCCAGCTGCTGCGCCTGCTCATGGACGAGCCCAACGTGCTGTTCCTCGACGAGCCGACCAACGACCTCGACATCGAGACGCTCAACCAGCTGGAGGACCTGCTCGACGGGTGGCCCGGCTCGATGGTCGTCATCAGCCACGACCGCTTCTTCATCGAGCGCACCACGGACGTCGTGCACGCGCTGCTCGGGGACAAGCGGATGCGGATGCTGCCCAGCGGCGTCGACGAGTACCTGGAGCGGCGGGCTCGGATGGCCGCCGACGCCGCCCCCGCCCCCACCGCTGTCGCTGCCGCGCCCGCGGCCGAGGCCGCCGCCGGCCTGTCCGGCGGCGACCTGCGGGCGGCGAAGAAGGAGATGCAGAAGCTGGAGCGGCAGATCGCCAAGCTGGACGAGAAGGAGAGCAAGCTGCACGCCCAACTCGCCGAGCACGCCGCCGACTTCTCCAAGGTCGCCGAACTGGACGGGCAGCTGCGGGCCGTCCGGGACGAGAAGGAGGAGCTGGAGATGACCTGGCTGGAGCTCGCCGAGCAGGTCTGAACCGGCCCACTGGAGGCGGGAGTTCGGGACCAGGGCGTACCCTGCGGACCCCGTGGGGATCCGCAGGGCACGCCCTAACTCCGTCTGAGGAGCAGTTCGAGCTCGTCCGCCGCGCGGCCCAGTGCGCTGAGCGCCGGGTCGTGCGGCGCGGTCGGCCGGGCGGCCGGCCTCGTCGGCGGGCGGTGCTCGCGGGCCGCGGCCGTCAACTCGTCCAGCGCCCGGCGGACCCGGTCGGTCTCCGCCGGGTCCGGCACCCGGCCGCCGTAGCGGACCTGCGCCGAATACGCCGCCACCGCGCCGCCCAGCCGCTCCAGCGCGGCCGTGGCCGGCAGCCACCGCTCGGCCAGCCGACCGGTCGGCGGCGGCTCCGCCAAGCCGTGCCGCACCTCCTGGCGGGCGTCCGCCAGCGACCGGTACGCGGTGCGGCGCAGCCACACCTGGGCCTGGGGCCGGTCCTCGTGGGCGGTGGCGTCGAGGTAGGCGCGCAGGGCCGTGGTCGCCGCGACCAGCCGGGGCTCGATCCGGTGGCGGGGCCGCTCCGGCCACAACAGGTAGCCCAGGAGCAGTACGATCGCGCTCGCGAGCACGGTGTCCAGCACCCGGGGCCGGAACTCCGCCGCGCCGCTGCGGCCGCCGAGCTGCAGCAGCACCAACGCCATCGGGGTCATCGCCACCGTGTTCAGGCCGTAGTGCGCGGCCGTCGCGTACGGGAGCAGGGCGACACAGAGCGCGGCGATCGCCGTCAGCGCCCACGCGTTCGTGGTGAGCGAGAGCAACGCCGCCGTCACCGCCACACCGAGCACCGTGCCGATCGAACGGCTCACCGCGCGCAGGAACACCGAACCCAGATCCGGCTTCAGCACGAAGGCGATCGTCATCGGCACCCAGTAGCTCCGGCTGAGCGGGAAGGCCGCCGTCACCGCCGAACCCGCCGCGATGCACAACGCCACCCGCAGCCCGTACCGCGCCGAGGCCCGGGACAGCGGCCGCGCCCGCAGCCGCCACGGATCGGGCGGCGGCGCCGGCGCGGTGCCCAGCCGCGCCTCCCGGCCGGCCACCGTGTCCGCGGCCGCGCGCAGGGCGGCGTCCAGCGCCCGCCGGGCCGGCGTGTCCGGCCGCCAGTGCGGCACCGCCACCTCGCCGCCGCCCCGCAGGACCGCCGCCGCCAGCCGGGCCGGCACCCCGGCCACCTCCGGCGGGACCGGGCGCCAGGCCCACAACAGGCCGGTCGCCGCCTCGGTGGCGGCGAGCGCGGCCTCGTACATCCGGCAGAGCCGGGCGGCGCGGGGGCCGGTGCCCCCCGGCAGAAGATCCTGCAACTGGTTCAGGCGGGCCGTCAGCACCTGGCGCGACTCCGCGCCCCGCGGAGTGCCGAGATCGGCGAGCGTACGGCCCAGCGCCTCGTACGCGGCGGCGAGCGCCCGGTAGCGCGGATCGGCGGCCGGGCGGTGCCGGGTCCGGCCCGGCAGGCCCAACAGGGTCACGAAGGCCGCCCCCGCGAGCAGCAACGGCGCCGCCGCCCACCACGGACGCGGCAACGGCATGCCACTGCCCAGCGCCGCCGACACCAGCAACAGCATCCCGGCAGCCGAACCGCGCGGACCCGTCGCGCTCAGAGCGCCGGAGACGAACGCCGTGGCGGTCAGGGCCGTGCCCAGGGCGACGGCGCCCGCGTGCGCGTGCTGCAGACCCGTGCCGATCAGCATGCCGAAGGCGGAGGCGAGCGCGGCCGACGCGATCCTCGTGGCCCGCGGCCGGGCCGGCTCCACCCGGTCGTTCATCGTCGCGTGCATCGCACCGAGGCCCGCGAACACACCCAGGTCCAGGCGGTGAGTCAGCAGGCCGGCCGTCAACGGCACCGCCATCCCCACCGCGGCCCGCACCATCAGCGCCAGCGGCCAAGGCGCCCGGGCCGGACGCGCGGCGCGCGCCCACCAGGCGGCGGGCGGCGCGGAATCGGGGGAAGGCATGCGGTCACGTCCGTTCTGCGGCCTCAGGGTCGCTGCTGTGCGACATTGCGCGGCAGATGGGGCGTACCCGGTCATCCTAGCCACGGGGCCCGGGCGGCAGTTCGGCGGGCGCTGTACGTGTCAAGTTCGTACCGATCGTGCACGGGCGGGCCAAGGGCCCTGCCGGTCCGACAGGGGCGATGGCTACCATGACGGAGGCGGAATCCGCCTCAGGGCGGGCGGGTTCGCCGACGAGGGCCGCAAGGCCCCGAAGTTGACGGAGCATTGCGGGAAGGCAGTCGCCGGGGGCTCCCGGACGCGGCCGCCCGCACGGGGGAGAGGTGAACTGCTGTGTCAGGTGGTTCGGGGAACACGCCGGTACCGAGCTCGGGAGCGAGCCCATCGGCGACACCCACGGGGAGCCCGTCGTCGAGTCCGACCGCGACGCCTACGTCCACTCCGGGGGCGACGCCTACGCCGCCGGGAAGCCCTTCGTCCGGCTCCACACCGACGACGCCCGCGACGCCGACGACTCCGGCGCCGAGCACGACGGGGACCGACCCGAACGGGACCCCCGCGGCGAACCCCGACGACGCCACGCCGTACTCGTTGGGCGGCTGGTTCGCCCCGCTGCGAAGCATCGTCCAGACCGGCAACAGCGCCAGCGACCTGGTCTCCGCGTTCGGCAAGCACGATGTCGAGATCGAGCTGCAGACGCTCACCAAGTTCGCCAAGCAGGTCGAGGCACTGCTCGCCGCGATGGAGGGCTCGGAGGCCGCGCCGTACAAGTTGGCGGCGCAGAAGGTCACCGCGGACAGCTTCGTCAAGCCGGGGGAGGCTGACAAGTTCCCGGAAGCAGGGGCGCTGAACACGGCCTACAACAAGGTCCATGCTCAACTCGTGAAGTTGCACAAGGACTTCGCGGCCCAGATCGAGGCGATGAAGAGCGCTGTCACGGACACGCACAGCAAGTACGCGACAAACGAGGACCACACGACAACCGCCCAGAAGACGGTGGCGCAGGGTGCGGGCCTGACCCCGCCGTCCACGGGGTCGAGCGGGCCCGCGCCGAAGTCCAACGACATCAAGCTCTGACAGCGGCGCGAGAAGAGGTTCACGGGGAGACGGGGAGCAAATCATGACTGGAACGACGGACTTCACTCAGTATTCCCACGCCACGCTCAGGGGATTGGTCGACGGCGCCAAGTCGTCGCAGGACCTTCTGACGCGGGCGGGGAAGCTCCAGGAGGCCGGACGCGTCCTGGCGGATCTGAGCACGGCCTTGCAGGGACATCTCGGCAGCGTCCAGTGGGAAGGCCCGGCCGCAGAGGGTTTCAAGACCTGGGTCGGGAACCTGTACAAGTCCGCGGCGATCATCTCGCAGCACTCCACGACGGCCGGCAACGCGATGACCCAGGCCGGCGAGGCCCTCAGCACCGCCAAGACCGCTGTGCCCCTGCTCCCGGGCGCCGCGATCGACACGGTGGACAAGCGCCGGAAGCAGGCCGTCATGATCCCCCCGAACGTGGAGTCCAAGCTCGCGGTCGGGGGGACGATCGACGGCTACATGAAGGGGATCAACAAGGACTGGGTCACCGAGGACGAGGCCAAGCAGGCCCAGGTGACGATCGACAAGGAGAAGCAGGAAGCCGTCCTCCAGCTGGAGAAGCTGGCGCAGGCGTACAGTGCGGCGACGACGACGCTGAACGGGATCGACACCACCGTGGTGCTTCCGGGGTCCCCTGGTTCGGATGTGGACAAGGGCTCCAGCTCGGAATACACCGGAGGTGGTGGCTCCGGCGGCTACTACGGCGGTTCTCACCGCAGTCCCCGCGCGAGCGGTGGCAGCACCGGTGGGAGTTACAGCCAGCCCGTGGCCAACTATTTCGATGGTTCAAGCCTTCCGCGTCACCCTGGAACGGGCTCGAACTCGTACGACCCGGTCCGAACCGAGCCGATCTCTACGCACGGCGGTGGACAGCTCCCGCCCACACCGCAGGACCCGGGTTCCTCACTGCCGTCCTACCCGTCCGACCCGATCAACCGGCCGGGGACCGGGCTCGACAGCCTGCCGCCGACACCGACCCTGCCGACCCAGACCTTCCCGACCGGACCTGCACCCTCGGGCGGCCCGAACATGAACCCCGGGTACCCCAGCGGCCCGGTCGGGAATCCCAGCGGCCCCAACGGCCTCCCGATGACCGGCATTCCCGGTGGGATCCCTGGCGGTTCGGTTCCGGCGAGGGGCGGTTCGGTCCCCGGCAGGGCTGGATCGATCCCGCCTCGCACGACGCCGTTCGGCGCTGGTCCGACGCCCGGGAAGGCCGCCAACCCCGGCCTGCCCACCGGGCCCGTCGTCGGCGGTCGTGAGGTCCCGGCCGGTGGTCGTACGGGGAACCCGAGCGGTATGGGTGGCATGCACCCGGGCATGGGAGGCCACGGCGTCGGTGGCTCCGGTGGTTCGAGCGGGTCGCGTGGGCGGGGCCTGACCTCGACCAGCGGCGGAACGGTCGGTGGCCGCAAGGGACCTGCCGCCGGCGGCGAGTTCACGCCGGGCGGCACGGGCCTGCGCAACCGCGCAGGGGCAGGCGCTGGCGAGGGCCGGGCCAGGCCGGGCCAGAACGGCATGATGGCGCCCGGAGGGGCCGGTCACGCGGGGCGCAACGAGCGTGACCGTCGCAAGCGTGCCGACTACCTGCACGAGGACGAGGAGACCTGGACCAGCGGTACGCCGCACAGCAACCCGGACGTGATTGAGTAGGCAGGCAACGGCTGCCCGGCCACTGGGCCTTCCCAGTGGCCGGGCAGTTCTGTTCGGGCGCTGGTCATTTCTGGCAGGGACGTTGACGAGGAGTTGTGATGGGGCGGACGCGGGTGCGGAGGTTCGCTGCGGCGGTCCTGGCCATGGGGGTAGTGGTCGGCCCGGCTGCTCTGCCGGCTGCCGCTGATGGCTCGGTTCGGAACGACCAATGGCATCTGGACGCGATGCACGCAGAGGAGATGTGGAAGGTCTCGACAGGCCAGGGTGTCACGGTTGCGGTGATCGATGGCGGGTTCAAGCTTGACCATCCGGATCTGGCAGGGCAGTTCCTCCCAGGTAAGGATTTCGGCGGCGGCGAGGGCGGAGTCGGCGCATACGGCAACGGACATGGCACGCAAATGGCCGGCCTGATCGCGGGGACTGGAAGAGCCAACGGCGGTAAGGGTGCTTACGGATTGGCGCCCGGAGTGAAGATCCTTCCTTTGAAGATCAATACCGGTTCCGAGGGGGCCGTGATCTCTGTCGACTTCCTTGATCAGATTGGGAAGGCGATCGACTATGCGGTCGGGCAGGGCGCCAAGGTCATCAGCATTTCTCAGGGGATGAACGCCGGCAGGACTTCCCCGGAAGATGTAGCCAAGTTGAATCGCATTCTTGCATCTGCAAGGGCAAAGGGTTCTCTGGTTCTTGCGGCGGCCGGGAACGAGGCCAAGTCGGGGAATCCTGTCGACTACCCGGGTGGTCTTCCCAACGTCGTCGGAATCGGCGCCATGGATCGGAATGGAGCTGTGACGGAAGAGTCGGAGTATGGTCCGCAGGTGGCTCTCGTCGCCCCTGGCAAAGACACGATCTCGGCCTGTACGGCCCCTTCCGGATATTGCACCGGCCACGGAACGTCGGATGCGACGGCTCTGGCTTCAGCTTCGGCAGCCCTGGTGTGGTCGGCGCACCCGGATTGGTCGCCGAATCAGGTTCTTCGGGTTCTCATCAACACAGCAAGCCGCGCGAACGGGGGAACGGTTCGTACGGACGACGCTGGCTGGGGCGGGGTGCGGCCGCGGATCGCGTTGACGGACCCCGGTGACCCCGGTCCCGCTGATGTCTCGCCGTTGCCGGCCGATGTGGCTGCGGCGTCCGCTGCTCCGACGTCCGCTGCCCCTTCGGCCGCGTCCTCGGCGCCGAGTGCCGCCGCGAGTCCGAGCAGTGCGCCGGTCGGCGCGCCGACCGTGCAGCCGAAGGCGGACTCCGGCGGCAGCAGCGCCCTGCCGGTCGTCGGTGGTGTGGTGGCCGGGCTGGTGGTGGTGGCGGGTGTGGTGTTCGTCGTGCTGCGGCGCAGGAGGGCGGCGGCGGTGCCGCCCGGGGGCAATCCGTACGCGCAGTGAGCAGTAGGTAGGGGCGCGACGCCCGGGCTGCCAGGTCCCCCTGGTAGCCCGGGCGTCGCGCGTTGTGGCGGTGGGGCGTGCGGGCCGTGGCTGTGCGCGGGGGTCACCCGGGTGGGGGCTGGTGGGGGCCGGGGTGGGTCGGGAGGGTGGTGGTATGGGTGCGGAGGGTGCTTGGCGGGATGGGCAGTTGCGGCGTGCGGCGGCTGCGGCGTTGATCGGGACGGCGATCGAGTTCTACGACTTCTTCATCTACGGGACGGCCGCGGCGCTCGTCTTCGGGCCGGTGTTCTTTCCCGGGCTGGGCGGGGTGGGGGCGTTGTTGGCGGCGTTCTCGGTGTATGCGGTGGCGTTCCTGGCCCGGCCGTTGGGGGCGGTGGTGTTCGGGCATTTCGGGGACCGGGTGGGGCGGAAGGCGACGTTGGTGGTGTCGCTGTTGCTGATGGGGTCGGCGACGGCGGCGGTGGGGGTGCTGCCGGGGTTCGCGGCGTGGGGGTGGTGGTCGCCGGTGGCGCTGGTGGTGTTGCGGGTGTGCCAGGGCCTGGGGTTGGGCGGGGAGTGGGGTGGGGCGGCGCTGTTGATCGCGGAGAACGCGCCGGCGGAGCGGCGGGGGCGGTACGGGGCGTTCCTGCAGTTGGGGCCGACCGGCGGGTTCGTGTTGGCGAACGGGGTGTTCCTGGCGCTCCAACTCGGCCTGGACGAGCGGTCGTTCCGGGAGTGGGGCTGGCGGGTGCCGTTCCTGGCCTCGTTCGCGCTGGTGGTGGTGGGGCTGGCGGTGCGGCTGCGGTTGGACGAGACGCCGTTGTTCCGGGCGGTGGAGGGGCGGGAGCGGCCGCCGGTGGTGGAGGTGGTGCGCGGGCACTGGCGGACGGTGTTGGCGGGTGCCGGGGCGCTGACCGTGGGGTACGCGCTGTTCTACCTGACGACGACGTACGCGCTGGCGTACGCGACGACCGGGCTCGGGGTGGCGAGCACGGTGCTGTTGTCGATGCTGCTGGTCGGCGCGGTGGGTGACGCGGTGATGGTGTGGGTGAGCGCCTCGCTGAGTGACCGGTGGGGCCGGCGGCGGACGTTGCAGTGGGCGACGGGCCTGGCGGCGGTGTGGTCGCTGGTGCTGTTCCCGCTGTTGGAGACGGTGCGCCGGCCGTTGATGTTCACGGCGCTGGCGGGCGCGATGGTGGTGCTGGGGTGCCTGTTGGGGCCGATGGCGGCGTTCCTGCCGGAGCTGTTCCCGACGCGGGTGCGCTACACGGGTGCCGCGTTGACGTACAACCTGGGCGGGGTGGTCGGCGGGGCGACGACGCCGCTGGTGGCGACGAGGCTGACGGAGTCGTACGGCACGGCGCAGCCGGTCGGCTGGTACCTGGCGGGGCTGGGGGTGCTGGCGCTGGGGTGCCTGCGGCTGCTGCCGGACACGACGGGTGTCGAGCTGGCGGCGGTGGACCGTGCGGCGGACGGCGGACGCCGCCGGGTGCCCGCCCTGGGGGCGGACCCGGCGGCGTAGCCGTACGGGGGCGGAGGGCCTCAGCCGGCCAGGGCGGCGCGGCCGGCCAGCACGATCGCGGTGTGCTTGGCGACGCGCTCGCCGAGGTGCTCGGCGGTCGCGATGTCGGCCTTGTGGACGGCCTCGGCGCCGGCGTCGGAGGGGGAGGAGGCGGCGGCGCCGTTGAAGAAGCCGAGGCGGTTGATGTCGTTCTCGCTGGCGGTGGTGGCGTTCCAGCCGGGCTTGAGGCCCAGGTTGACCCAGCTCATGCCGTGCTGGGCGGCGAGGGTCTGGAAGTAGGCGAGGGTGCTCGCCTTGTCGCCGCTCTTGGAGGCGGAGTTGGTGAAGCCGGCGGCGACCTTGTCCTGCCAGGCGTCGATGAACCAGCGCTTGCTGGTGGCCTCGGCGAAGGTGTGGAAGGCGCCGGAGGCGCTGCCCATGTAGGTGGGGGAGCCGAAGACGATCGCGTCGGCGGCGTCGAGCTGGGCCCACTGCTCGTCGGTGATGGTGTCGACGGCGATCTGGACGACCTCGGCGCCGCCGGCGGCGGCACCGCGGGCGACGGCCTCGGCGATCACGGCGGTGTGGCCGTAGCCGGAGTGGTAGGCGAGGGCGACGGTCGGGCGGATGACGGTCATGCGGGGCACTCCTGTACGGGGACGGGCGTAGGCCGGGGAGGGGCGGCGGGAGACGGCCGGGCCGGGCGTGGTGCGGGGCCGGTCCGTCTTCGGTCTCCAATATAGACCAGGTTTCCATCGGAGACCAAGCGCTGAAAAGAGACCAGGGGTGGATTGGAGACCGGCGGACTACCCTGGAGGGCATGACGACGCAAGAAGTGGCCCGGGCCGCGGCCGACCGGGGCGGGGAGCAGGAGCAGGACCACAACGTCTTCGCCCAGCTCTGCCCCAGCCGCGAGGTGTTCGCCGAGCTGGCCGACAAGTGGTCGATGCTGATCCTGATGGACCTCGCCCTCTGCGGCCCGCAGCGGTTCTCCGAACTCCAGCGCGGGATCGGCGGGGTCAGCCGCAAGATGCTCACCCAGTCGCTCCGCGCCCTGGAGCGCAGCGGCCTGGTGCTGCGGACGGTCCACCCGGAGACGCCGCCGCGGGTGGTCTACGACCTGCTGCCGCTCGGCCGGGAGCTGGCCGCCCTGCTCGCGCCGATCGGCCGCTGGACGGAGCGGCGCACCGGGCGGATCGTCGCGGCGCGCGAGGAGTTCGACGCGGCGCACGCCGAGGGCTGATGCGGGTGAGGCGCCGGTGGCGCCAGCCGCTCGGAGCCCGGACCGGAGCCGATTTCCCTTTCGGGTCGGCGGCCGTGTAATGTCTTCCTTGTTCGACCGGCCCGGCGAAAAGCCCGGCAAGCCCCTATAGCTCAGTCGGTAGAGCGTCTCCATGGTAAGGAGAAGGTCTGCGGTTCGATTCCGCATGGGGGCTCCACAGAAAGACCCCTCGCCTGACGGCGGGGGGTCTTTCGCGTTCCCCGTTCGGGGGCCCGGGCGTCGAGGTCTGGCGGGTCGGGTACGGAATGCGTTCTGATGGTGCGTCATCGGCCGTCCGCCCGAGGGGTGCGGGCGCGACCCCGACCGGGAGGGCGTCATGGGCGTTCGACTCGTGGTGGTCGACGACCACCGGCTGTTGGCCGAGGCGCTGGCCACCGCGCTCCAGTTGCGCGGGCACCGGGTGCTCGCGGTCGGCACCCCGGCCGCGGTGGCGCCCGACCTGGTGGTCGGGCGGCGCCCGGAGGTGTGCCTGCTGGGAGTGGCCGCGCCGGGTGGGCCGGGGGCCTTCGACGGGCTGCGCCGGATCCGCCGGGAGTGCCCCGGGGTGGCCGTGATCGTGCTCGGGCCGGTGGGTGAACTGCGCGGCGTGGCGGGGGCGTTCGCGGCCGGTGCGGCCGGGTACGTGCCCAGCGACGAGCGGATCGAGGTGGTCGAGCGGGCGATCGGGCGGGCCCGGGCGGGGGAGGCGGCGGTCGCCGTGGACGTCCTGCGCGGGGCCTTCGACCAGTTGCTGCGCCCGGCGGTCGAGCCGGACGACGAGGCGGTGCGGCTGCTGCGGCTGCTGACCCGACGTGAGGTGCAGGTGCTGGCCCGGATCGCGGACGGCGAGGACACGGCGGCGATCGCGGCCGGGATGCGGATCGCCGCGAGCACCGCCCGGACCCACGTCCAGCGGGTGCTGATGAAGCTCGGCGCGCGGACCAGGCTGGAGGCGGCCGCGGTGGCGGCGCGCACCGGTCTGCTGGAGCGGATGACGGACGGCTGAGCGCGGGGTGAACGGTGCGGGGCGAGGCCGCCGGGGCCGCCGGCGTGGTCCGGAGCACACCGGCGGGCAGGGAGAATGGCCCCAGTCGTTCGCATCTCGTCGACGGCGCCGCCGACCGGGCGGGCGCCGTCGCCCGCTGGAGGTCTCAACATGAGTAAGTACCTGGTCACGGGTGGCGCCGGCTACGTCGGCAGCGTGGTGGCCGCCCACCTGCTGGAGGCGGGGCACCAGGTGACCGTCCTGGACGACCTCTCCACCGGTTTCCGCGAGGGCGTCCCGGCCGGGGCCGAGTTCGTCGAGGGTCGCATCCAGGAGGCCGGCAAGGTCCTGGACGACTCCTTCGAGGGCGTGCTGCACTTCGCCGCCTCCTCGCAGGTCGGCGAGTCGGTCGTGGACCCGGAGAAGTACTGGCGCAACAACGTGGCCGGTTCGCTGGAGCTGATCAGCGCGATGCGCGCGGCCGGCGTGCGCAAGCTGGTGTTCTCCTCCACCGCCGCCACCTACGGCGAGCCGGAGGTCGTCCCGATCGCGGAGACCGCCCGCACCGCGCCGACCAACACCTACGGCGCCACCAAGCTGGCCGTGGACCACCTGATCACCAGCGAGGCCGTCGCGCACGGCCTGGCCGCCGTCTCGCTGCGCTACTTCAACGTGGCCGGTGCGTACGGCTCCTACGGCGAGCGGCACGACCCCGAGTCGCACCTGATCCCGCTGGTCTTCCAGGCCGCGCTCGGCCAGCGCCCGCACATCGCCGTGTACGGCGACGACTACCCGACCCCGGACGGCACCTGCATCCGCGACTACATCCACGTCGCGGACCTCGCCGACGCGCACCTGCTGGCGCTGGACGCGGCCAAGCCGGGCGAGCACCTGATCTGCAACCTGGGCAACGGCAACGGCTTCTCGGTCCGCGAGGTGATCGAGTCGGTCAAGCGCGTCACCGGCCGGGAGATCCCGGTGCAGATCGCCGCCCGCCGGGCCGGCGACCCGGCCGTGCTGGTCGCCTCCGCCGAGCGCGCCCACCAGGCGCTGGGCTGGCAGCCGCGCCGCCCCGGCCTGGACGACATCGTCGCCGACGCCTGGAAGTTCACCCTGGAGCGCACCGGCCGGTGACGGCGAGCAGCCGGTAGGAAGGACGGCCGGTAGGAACGACGGCCGGACGACGCCCGCGGGCGCCGCTCCCCACCCGGGGGGTGGCGCCCGTCGCGTTCGCGCAAGCGCCGCCCCGAGGGGACGATTCCGGCCACCCGCGCACATCCTGACGAAACTTCACCAAACCACCACGAGCGCCTTTCCCGGCCCGTACGCTGAGGGCGGCACCGGGCCCCGGGGGCGGACCGGGTCGGCTCGGGCGGTCTGAGCAGGGGGGAACTGACGATGGGGCGGATCCGCGTCCTGGTGGTCGACGACCACCGGATCTTCGCCGAGGCGCTGGCCGCGGCGCTCGCCGCCGAGCCGGACGTGGAGGTGGGTGCGGCCGGCAGTGCGGCCGCCGCCGAGCGGGCGCTGGAACGGGCCGGCACCGAGGGCCGGCCCTACGACGTGGTGCTGGTCGACGCCGACCTCGGCGCGCAGGCCGCGCAGGCGGTGCAGGCCGCACAGGCGGCGGCCGCGCAGCCGGCCCAGCCGGCCCGGCCGGCGCACCTCCCGCCGGCGGGCCCGCCGGCCGGTCAGCCCGGCGATCCGGCCGCCCGCCGCCGCCCGGCCCCGGCCGTGCCGCAGCCGCGCCGCCCGGCCCTGCCGCCCGCGGCGGTGTCCGCGCCGCCGCCCGGCGCCCGTCCGGTGCTCGACGAGCGCGCCGACCGCCTCCAGCAGCACCGCCCGGACCAGCTCAGATCCGTCGCCCCGGCGCCGGACGGCATCACCCTGCTCGGCCGGCTCCGCCGCGCCCACCCGGGGCTGCGCGCCGTCGTCCTGGCCGTCGCCGACGACCCGCACCGCGCCGCCCGGGCCCTGCACGCGGGCGCCACCGGCTGGGTGGCCAAGGAGAGTTCGCTGGCCCGGCTGCTGGCGGTGATCCGCGGCGTGCTGCGGGACGAGACGCACCTGCCGCCGGCGCTGCTCACCGGGGTGATCCGGGAGCTGACCACCGCCCGGCGCGACCGCACCGAGAGCGAGCGGCTGGTGGACACCCTGACGCCGCGGGAGAAGCAGATCCTGCGCTGCATGGTCGCGGGCCTCGGCCGGCAGGCCGTCGCCGAGCGGCTGTACCTGTCGCCGCACACCGTCCGCACCCACATGCAGAACGTGCTGGGCAAGCTCGGGGTGCACTCGACGCTGGCGGCCGTCGCGGTGGCCCGCCGGGCGGGGGTGAGCCCGGCCGAGCCGGCCGTCCCGGCGCCTCCGCAGTCGGTGGCGGGCGCCGCCGAGCGGGGTTGAGGGCGAGCGGGGCCGAGAGCGAGCGGGGCTGAGGGCGAGCGGGCCGAAGGGCGAGCGGGGTCGGGGAGCGCGCGGGCTCAGCCCGGGATGTTGTCGAACGGGGCGACCAGCAGCCGCAGCAGTCCGGCGAGTTCGCCCTGCTGGCCGGCGGTCAGCTGGGCCAGCAGTGCGCGCTCGTGCACGAGCAGTCCGGCGAGCGCCTGGTCGGCGCGGTCCCGTCCGTCGTCGGTGAGCCGGACGAGTACGCCGCGCCGGTCGTCCGGGTCGGGCAGGCGCTTGACCAGGCCCTTGCCGGTGAGGCGGTCGATCCGGTTGGTCATGGTGCCGGAGGTGACCAGGGTCTGGGTGAGGAGCTGGCCGGGGGAGAGCTGGTACGGGGAGCCGGCCCGCCGAAGGGCGGTCAGCACGTCGAACTCCCAGGGCTCCAGGCCGTGCTCGGCGAAGGCGGTGCGGCGGGCGCGGTCCAGGTGCCGGGCTAGCCGGCTGACCCGGCTGAGGACCTCGAGCGGTTCCACGTCGAGGTCGGGGCGCTCCCGGCGCCACGCTGCGACCAGCCTGTCGACCTCGTCCTCCATGACGATCAGTGTATCGGTGGATGTGTCGATGTGAAGTCTCTTGACATCGAGAAATGTGCCAGCGAGGCTAACCGGAGATATCTTGATATCGAGATACTTGAGAGGTGAGCCATGACCACCCCCGTCTGGGACCCGACTCAGTACCTGCGCTTCGCCGACGAACGGACCCGCCCGCTGCGTGAGCTGCTGGCCCGCGTCCCCGCCCTCCCGCACCCGGGAACCGAGGTGGTGATCGACATCGGCTGCGGCCCCGGCAACTCCACCGCCGCACTGCGCGAGCGCTGGCCGCACGCCCGCCTCACCGGCGTCGACAGCTCCGCCCCGATGCTCGCCACCGCCCGTACCGAGGGCGAACCCACCGCCGAGTACCTGCTCGCCGACGCCCGCGACTACGACCCGGCCCCGGCGCGGCCCGACCTGATCGTCTCCAACGCCACCCTGCAGTGGGTGGACGGGCACCTCGCGCTGCTGCCGCGCTGGGCCGGCGCCCTCGAACCCGGCGGGGTCCTCGCCCTCCAGGTGCCCGGCAACTTCGACGCCCCCAGCCACACCCTGCTCGCCGACCTGCGCCGCAGCGCCCGCTGGCGCGACGCGCTCGGGGCGGAGGCCGTCCGCGCCGGCGTCCACCCGCCCGGGCGCTACCTCGACGCGCTGGCCGCGGCCGGCTGCCTGCCCGACGTCTGGGAGACCACCTACTCCACCCTGCTGCCGGGGCCGGACCCGGTCCTGGAGTGGGTCAAGGGCAGCGCCCTGCGCCCGGTCCTCACCCGGCTCACCGACCCGGCCGACCGGGCCGCCTTCCTCGCCGAGTACGGGCGGCTGCTGCGCGAGGCCTACCCGGCCGGGCCGCACGGGACGGTGTTCCCGTTCCGGCGGATCTTCGCGGTCGGGGTCAGGCGCTGAGGGCCCGCGGGCTCAGCCCTTGCGCTCGCCGACGAGTCTCGGGTGCCGCTCCAGGCCCTCCAGCCCGTGCCAGGCCAGGTTCACCAGGTGCGCCGCCACCGTCGCCTTGTCCGGCTTGCGGACCTCCAGCCACCACTGGCCGGTCAGCGCGACCATCCCGACCAGCATCTGCGAGTACATCGGGGCCAGCCGGGCGTCGAAGCCGCGGGACTTGAACTCCAGGCCCAGGATGTCCTCGACCTGGGTGGCGATGTCGCTGATCAGCGAGGCGAAGGTGCCGGTCGACTGCGCCACCGGCGAGTCCCGGACCAGGATCCGGAAGCCGTCCGTCGAGGTGTCGATGTAGTCCATCAGCGCGAACGCCGCCTGCTCCAGCAGCTCGCGCGAGTGTCCGCCGGTCAGCGCGCCGGTCACCATGTCGAGCAGCAGCTGCATCTCGCGGTCCACCACCACCGCGTACAGCCCTTCCTTGCCGCCGAAGTGCTCGTACACCACCGGCTTCGAGACCCCGGCGCGCTCCGCGATCTCCTCCACCGAGGTGCCGTCGTAGCCGCGCTCCGCGAAGACCGTCCGGCCGATCTCCAGCAGCTGCTCCCGCCGCTGCTTGCCGGTCATCCGGACCCGGCCGCCGCGGCGGCGCGGCGCGGCGGCGGCCTGGCCGTCGCTCCCGGGGCGCCGGTCGGCGGCTCCGCCCGCCGGTGCAGCGGCACGCGGACGGGCGGGCGCCGTATCGGGCGCCGCGTCCGTCCGCGTGCTGAGGTGACCGCCTGTGCTGTCTGCGCTGCTCCCGTTCACCCCTACATCATGCTGGAAGCGCCGCCTCATGCGGCGCGGCGGGCGGCGATCCGCTGCGCGTCCGGCCACCGGACGTCCCGGACCCAGCCGGCCAGCTCGAACCAGCGGATCAGCCGGGCCGAGGAGTCGATCTGCCCGCGCAGGACCCCGTGCCGGGCCGCGGTCGGGTCGGCGTGGTGCAGGTTGTGCCAGGACTCGCCGCAGGACAGCACGGCGAGCCACCAGACGTTGCCGGAGCGGTCCCGGGAGCGGAACGGGCGCCGGCCGACCGCATGGCAGATCGAGTTGATCGACCAGGTGACGTGGTGCAGCAGCGCGACCCGGACCAGCGAGCCCCAGAAGAAGGCGGACAGCGCGCCCTGCCAGGAGAGCGTCACCAGGCCGCCGGCCAGCGGGGGCAGCAGCAGGGAGATCAGGGTCCAGAGCCAGAACAGCCGGGAGATCCGCCTTATGGCCGGGTCCCGGACCAGGTCGGGGGCGTACTTGGCCTGCGAGGTCTGCTCCTCGTCGAACATCCAGCCCATGTGCGCCCACCACAGGCCCTTCATCAGCGCCGGGAGGCTCTCGCCGTAGCGCCACGGCGAGTGCGGGTCGCCCTCCTTGTCGCTGAACCGGTGGTGCCGGCGGTGGTCGGCCACCCAGCGCACCAGCGGGCCCTCGACGGCCAGGCTGCCGGCGATCGCCAGGCCCAGCCGGACCGGGCGGGAGGCCTTGAAGGCGCCGTGGGTGAAGTAGCGGTGGTAGCCCACGGTGACGCCGTGGCAGGTGAGGAAGTACATGACGACGGCGATCGCGACGTCCGTCCACCCCAGCCCGCGGCCCCAGGCCACCGGGACGGCGGCCACCAGGGCGGCGAACGGCACGAGGATGAACAGCAGCAGCGCGATCCGCTCGGCCCGGCCCTGCCGCTCCCCGCCACGGGTGGCGGACAGCTGGGTGGCGGCGTCGGCGGCCGGATCGGCGTCGTCGTCGGCGGACGGGGTGGGAGACGCGGCGTCGCCCGCGCGCGTCTCGCCTGCCTGGATGGTCATGGGCGTCCCTTTGCGGCGTCCCGGTACGGGAGAGGAGCGGAGGCTACGGGGGCGTAACCTACGGCATCGTAGGTTGCGCTCCGTGGCGAGGGGAACACACCGCCGCGCGGCGCTTGAGTGAATTCACCCGACTGGATGGATGAACCCTCGGCCCGTCCGGTGAGTCGGCAGGTCGCACCCGATCGGGGACGGGCGGCCCGCGGACCCCCCGCCGCGGGCCCCGCGACCGCGCCCGGGAACGGCGGGAGCGGTTGGCCGCAGGTGGTAGATGTGAGCCGCGCCAACCCGTAGTCTTGGGCGAGCGCGCCGCCGGGAGTCCTGCGAGCGGGCGCGCGGTCCCGGATCGTCTAAGGGCAGGACAGCTGGTTTTGGTCCAGCTTATGGGGGTTCGAATCCTCCTCCGGGAGCCATCCGAACGGCCACGGGCGGGCATCCGCGGGCCGAGGCCCCGGCGTTCCCGCCGGTAGCCTCGCACTATCCTCGAACGGTCAGGGCATGTGTGCGGATCCGCGCCCCTGGCCGCTCTGCCCTCGCTGTGAACCTACTGAGGAGCCTCCCCTTGGGTGCCAAGTCGCTTGCCGCCGTTGTCGTGCTCGCCGCCGGTGGCGGGACCCGGATGAAGTCGAACAAGCTGCCCAAGGTGCTGCACGAGGTGTGCGGGCGCTCGCTGGTCGGCCACGCGGTCTCGGCGGCGGGTGAACTGACCCCCGGTCACCTCGTGGTGGTGGTCGGGCACCAGCGCGAGCAGGTGGTCGAGCACCTGAGCGCGCACCACCCGGCCGCGCGCCCGGTGGTGCAGGAGGAGCAGAAGGGCACCGGGCACGCCGTACGCACGGCGCTGGAGGCGCTGGCCGCGGACGGCGTCACGCTGGACGGCACGGTGATCGTCACCGCCGGGGACTCCCCGCTGCTCACCGGCGAGACCCTGCGCCGGCTGGCGAACTCGCACGAGGCGCAGCAGAACGGCGTCACCGTGCTGACCGCCGTCGTCCCCGAGCCGTTCGGCTACGGCCGGATCCTGCGGGACGAGGACGGCACCGTCGCCGCGATCGTCGAGGAGCGGGACGCCAGCGACACCCAGCGGACCATCGCCGAGATCAACTCGGGCGTCTTCGCCTTCGACGCCAAGCTGCTCGCCGAGGCGCTGGCCGAGCTGACCACGGACAACTCGCAGGGCGAGGAGTACCTGACCGACACCCTGGAGATCCTGCGCACGGCCGGCCACCGGGTGGGCGCCGTGGTGGCCGAGGACCACCGCGACATCCTGGGCATCAACGACCGGGTGCAGCTGGCCCAGGCCCGCCGGCTGCTGAACGACCGGCTGCTGGAGCGGGCGATGCGCGAGGGCGTCACCGTGGTGGACCCGGCGACCACCTGGTTCGACGTGCAGGTGACGTTCGAGCCGGACGCCGTGGTGCTGCCGAACACCCAGCTGTACGGCGCCACCCACCTGGGCGAGGGCTGCGAGGTGGGCCCGAACTCGACCCTGACCGACACCCTGGTCGGCGCCGGCGCCCGTGTGAGCAACACCACGGCCGACCGCGCCGAGATCGGCGAGCTGGCCGTCACCGGCCCGTACGCCTACCTGCGGCCGGGGGCGAAGCTGGCCCGCAAGGCGAAGGTCGGCACCTATGTCGAGGTGAAGAACTCCGAGCTGGGCGAGGGCGCCAAGGTGCCGCACCTGTCCTACATCGGGGACGCCACGATCGGCGAGGGCACCAACGTCGGCGCGGCCTCGGTGACCGTGAACTACGACGGCGTGAAGAAGCACCGCACGGTCATCGGCGCGCACTGCCGGACCGGTTCGGACAACATGTTCATCGCCCCGGTCACGATCGGTGACGGCGCCTACACCGGCGCGGGCTCGGTGATCACCACCGACGTCCCGCCCGGCGCACTCGGCGTGAACCGCGCGCAGCAGCGCAACATCGAGGGCTGGGTGGAGCGCAAGCGCCCCGGGACCGTGTCGGCGCAGGCCGCGCAGGCCGCGACGGACGGTGCGCCGCAGGCCTGACGGGACGGCCGGGACCGTGGGGGGCGGTCCCGGGGCGGACGGTTTCTGCGCGGGCGCGTAACCTGGGGGACATACGTGCGCCACTGGGCTTACCGCCCGTGTCCAGGCGTACCGACATTCCCCGATCCCATGCCGTGTGCGGGCTGCGCCTGCCCGGGCGGGGTGCGGGGTTCAGCGTCCGCAACGCGAGGAGACGGTGCAGTGAGCGGGATCACGACGTCGGGTGAGAAGAAGCTGAAGCTCTTCTCCGGCCGTGCCCACCCGGAGCTGGCGAGGGAGGTTGCCGAGGCGCTGGGGACCGAGCTGGTCCCGACCAAGGCCCTCGACTTCGCCAACGGCGAGATCTACGTCCGCTTCCTGGAGTCGGCGCGCGGCGCGGACTGCTTCGTGATGCAGAGCCACACGGCTCCCATCAACCAGTGGATCATGGAACAGCTGATCATGATCGATGCTCTGAAGCGGGCCTCCGCCCGGAGCATCACCGCGATCCTGCCGTTCTACGGGTACGCCCGCCAGGACAAGAAGCACCTGGGCCGCGAGCCCATCTCCGCCCGTCTGGTCGCCGACCTGCTGCGGCAGGCCGGTGCCGACCGCCTGATGGCCGTGGACCTGCACACCGCGCAGATCCAGGGCTTCTTCGACGGCCCGGTGGACCACCTGTTCGCGCTGCCGCTGCTGGCCGACTACATCGGCGAGAAGGTGGACCGCTCCAAGCTGACCGTCGTCTCGCCGGACGCCGGCCGGGTGAAGGTGGCCGACCAGTGGTGCGACCGGCTGGACGCGCCGCTGGCGATCATCCACAAGCGCCGCGACATGACCCAGGCGAACACCATCCTGTCCGCCGAGGTCGTCGGTGACGTCAAGGGCCGGGTCTGCGTCCTGGTCGACGACATGATCGACACCGCCGGCACCATCTGCGCCGCGGCCGACGCGCTGTTCGAGAACGGCGCGGCGGACGTCGTCGTGGCCGCCACCCACGGCGTGCTCTCCGGCCCGGCCGCGGACCGGCTGAAGAACTCGCGGGTGAGCGAGTTCGTGTTCACCAACACGCTGCCCACCCCGGCGGAGCTCCAGCTGGACAAGATCACCACGCTGTCGATCGCCCCGTCGATCGCGGCCGCGATCCACGAGGTGTTCGAGGAGGGTTCGGTCACCAGCCTCTTCGAGGGCGTGCACTGAGCCGACTCGGGCCCGCCCGTCCGGGCGGGCACTGACGGAGGACCGCGTCGGCGGCCCCGGTCCGAACGGGCCGGGGCCGCCGCCGATTTCGCGGGAGGGCACCGGTGCGGTTAGACTCGTGAAACTGCTCGGCGAGGGATGCCGTGTGCCCGCTGGACGGGTGCCCGCTCCGTGATCGACGCGCTGCCGGTAGCGGATTCCGTCCGCCGGCAGAGGCCGTTGCCGCCGAGTGACCCCCGAACGTACTGAGGGTGTGGTCCCGGCGGTTTTTCGCGTTGCCTGCACCCCCGCGCCATTTTCACGAGGAGTGCAGTCGTGTCCGAGATCCGCATCGCCGCCGAGACCCGTACCGAGTTCGGCAAGGGTGCCGCCCGTCGCGCCCGTCGCGCCGGCTTCGTCCCCGGTGTCGTCTACGGCCACGGCCACGCCCCGGTTCACCTGAACCTGCCGGCCCACGACCTGATGATGGCCCTGAAGACCCCGAACGCCCTGCTGGTCGTGCCGATCGAGGGCAAGGACGAGTACGTGCTGCCGAAGGCCGTCCAGCGCGAGGCCATCAAGCGCGACATCGAGCACGTCGACCTCCTCCTGGTCAAGCGTGGCGAGAAGGTCACCGTCGAGGTTCCGGTCCACACCGAGGGCGAGCTGGCCGCGGGCGGCAACCTGCTGGAGCACGTCCTGCAGGCCCTGCCGATCGAGGCCGAGGCCACCCACCTGCCCGAGGCCGTCACCGTCTCCGTCGCCGGCCTGGAGGCCGGTGCCTCGGTGCACGCCAAGGACATCGTCCTGCCGGCCGGCGTCTCGCTGGCCGTCGACGCCGACGCCGTCGTCCTGCAGGTCATCGCCGCCCAGGCCGCCCCGGCCGAGGACGAGGCCGCCGAGGCCGAGGGCGCCGAGGCCTGAGCCTCGTAGCACCGCGTAGCTGAAGGCCGCTGCCCCGACCGCTCCCGCTGGAGCGGCCGGGGCAGCGGTGTGTCCGGGATGATGGCGTCGAGAGAAGCCGAGGAGTGAGGCAGGCATGGCGGACGAGTACGAGGGCCCCTGGCTGGTGGTGGGGCTGGGCAACCCGGGCGAGCAGTACGCCCGGAACCGGCACAACATCGGCTTCATGGTGGTCGATCTGCTGGCGCAGCGGATCGGCGCCAAGTTCAAGGCGCACAAGAGCCGGGCCCAGGTGGCCGAGGGGCGGCTCGCGGGCCGTCGGGTGGTGCTGGCCAAGCCGATGTCCTTCATGAACCTCTCCGGCGGGCCGGTGACGGCGCTGCGGGACTTCTACAAGGCGCCGGCCTCGGCGCTGATCGCCGTCCACGACGAGCTGGACATCGACTACGCGGCGCTGAGGCTGAAGCTGGGCGGCGGGGACAACGGCCACAACGGGCTGAAGTCGATCACCAAGTCGCTCGGTCCGGACTACTACCGGGTGCGCTGCGGGATCGGCCGTCCGCCGGGCCGGATGGAGGTCGCGGACTTCGTGCTGAAGGACTTCTCCTCGACCGAGCGCAAGGAGCTGGAGTGGTTCGTGGACCGCTCGGCGGACGCGGTGGAGGCGCTGCTGTCCGAAGGCCTGGAGCGGGCGCAGGGCACGTACAACTCCTGATGGTCCGTCACCCCCGGGCCCGGCGCCGGGGGTCTGCGGGGTACGCAACGGTCGTACAACGCTTGCCGCCCCAAACCTGAATCCGTGTGAGAAGCCTGTGCGGGATCGGATAGCGTCGCCCTGGTACGCGAACGAGTCCTGGGGAGTTCTCGATGCGGAGATTGCGTCCGGTCCGCCGGCTCCGGCGGCGCCGGGTGGTCCGGCTGGTGCAGCTCGGACGGCGGGTCGGCACGGCCGGCGCGCTGGGGGTGGCGGGAGCGCTGCTGTCGGGCGGTGCGGTGGCGCACGCCGACGCGGCCGCGGAGCCGGATCCGGCGGTCACCCCGGAGCCCGCGGCGGCGCAGTTCGCGCCGGTGCTCGGTGAGTCGATGGGGCCGGACGCGGGGCTGTTCGCGGTCGGCGGCGGCCTGCTGGTGTCGGCCGGCGGTGCCGCACTGTGGCTGCGGCGCAGGCGCGCGGGGGAGCCCGCGGAGTAGGGATGCGTGACGGAAGGGCCGGTGCTCTCGGTGAGCACCGGCCCTTCGCGTTGGCGCAAAAAATATGTCGATCAGTTTGTCATCCGTTTTCGATGGGCCGTGCGTCCTGTGGTCATGAAGCGCGATTCGATGGGTGCCGGGGGCGTCGGCGGGGATCCGTTCGACGAGTTCGTCGCGGCGAGGTACCACGCGTTGCTGCGCGGAGCCTTCCTGATCACCGGGGACGTCCACGACGCACGGGACCTGCTGCACGACGCCCTGGCACGCGTCTACCCGAAGCGCGCGACCATCCGGGACCCGGAGGCGGCCGAGGCGTACGTGCGCACCACGATGGTCCGCACCCACGTCTCCCGCTGGCGCCGGACCCGGCGGGAGGTGCTGACCTCCGAGCCGCCCGACTCCCCGCAGGAACCGGTGGACGTCGGGGACGAACGGCTGGCGGCCGCGCTGCGGTCGCTGCCCAAGCGGCAGCGGGCCGCGGTGGTGCTGCGCTACTACGTGGACCTTCCGCTCGCCCGGGTGGCGGAGGAACTGGGCTGCTCGCTGCCGACCGCCAAGACGCACCTGGCCCGTGGGGTGAAGGCGATGCGTCAGGAACTGTCGGCCGAGAGGGAGTTGGTGTGACATGGCGACCGAGCGCGACATCAACGCGACGGACGAGGAGTTCGAGCGGGAGCTGACGGCCCGCCTCGGCGCCCGGGCGGACGGGCTGACCCGCGGCGAGGTGCCGCTGGCCGGGCTGCGGGCGGCGGGCGTGCGCCGGGCCCGGCGGCGGGTCGTCGCGCGGGGCACGGCCGGGGTCGCGATGGCCGTGGTGCTGGCGGTCGGGGCGGGCGGGATGGCGAAGTTCAGCCGTGACTGCCCCTGCCCGGGCCCGGCGGCGAAGGCGGCCGGTCCGGCGGCCTCCGGGTCGGCCGACCCGACCGGGGATCCGAAGGCCGGGGCGGCGGGACGGGAGCCCGGCACGACGGTCGCCTCCTGCGAACCCGCCGCGAAGCCCACCCGCTCCGACCACTTCGCCGACTACCAGTGGACGGTGGAGCACTCGCTGCGGGAGTTCCCGACACAGAGCCGGGAAGCGACCGCGAACCCGTACACGGCGGCGGACGCCGTCGACCGGGTGGGCGCGAGCACCTACGAGGCTCAGTACCTCGGCTACTGCTGGGACGCGGCCGCTCGGACGCTCTACGTCAAGCGCGTCCCCGAGGCGTCCGACCGGTTCGACGGAACCGTGCGGGTGGCGACCCACGCCTGGCCGGACGTCAAGGTGGTGTTCCAGGACGCCAAGCACTCGTACACCGAGCTGAAGGCCGTGACCGACCGGGTGCGGGCGGACGCCGCCTACTGGAAGGCCAAGGGCGTCGAGGACTGGAGCTGGGGGGTCTACGACGACGGCTCCGGCTTGGAGATCGGGCTGAAGTCCGACCTCTGGGGCCGGGCGCCGGAGATCGTGGCCGAGTTCCAGCAGCGGTACGGGCCGCTGGTGGTGGGCTGGGTCCGGGTCTAGCGATCCGGGCCGTCAGGCTCGGCCCGGGTAGCGATCCGGGCCGACGCGGAAGGGTCTTCGTCCGTCCGGGGGGATGGACGACGGCCCGACGCGAGAGGGGTCTTCGTCCGTCCGGGGGGATGGACGACGGCCCGACGCGAAAGGGGCCTTCGTCCGTCCCGGGGGGGGAACGGACGACGGCCCCTTCCGCGTTCGCGGGTGCCGGTCAGCCGGTGTTGCGCAGGCCGGCGGCGATGCCGTTGACGGTGAGGAGCAGGGCGCGGGCGCGCAGCGGGTCCTCGTGGCCGCCGGCGGCGACCTCCTCGCGCTGGCGGCGCAGCAGCGCGACCTGCAGGTAGGAGATCGGGTCGAGGTAGGCGTCGCGGACGGTGAACGTCTGCTTCAGCACCGGGTTGTGCTCCAGCAGTTCGCTCTCGCCGGTGAGCCGCAGCACCTCGCGCAGGGTCAGCTCGTGCTCGGTGACGATCTGGTCGAAGATGTGCCGCAGGTCGGCGGGCACCAGCTGCTCGACGTAGTGGCGGGCGATCCGCAGGTCGGTCTTGGCCAGCGTCATGGCGACGTTGGACAGGAAGTTGCGGAAGAAGTGCCACTGCCCGTACATCTCGTCCAGCACGTCGCCGAGGCCGGCCGCGCGGGCGGCGGCGAGGCCGGAGCCGACGCCGTACCAGCCGGGGACGATCTGGCGGGACTGGGTCCAGCCGAAGACCCACGGGATGGCCCGCAGGCCGTCCAGGCCGGCGCCGGAGTCGGGGCGGCGGGACGGGCGGGAGCCCAGGTGCAGCGAGGCGAGCTGGTCGACCGGGGTGGCGGCGAAGAAGTACTTCGGCAGGTCCTCCTGGTCGACCAGGGCGCGGTAGGCGGTGTGCGCGGCCTCGGAGACGCGGTCCATCGCGGCGTCCCAGCGGGCCAGTTCCTCGGGGGCCTGGCGGGGCGAGGTGTGCAGCGCGGAGGCGGCGAGGGTGGCGGAGAGGGTCAGCTCCAGGTTCTCCCGGGCGAGGGAGGGGAGCAGGTACTTGTCGGAGATGACCTCGCCCTGCTCGGTGACCTTGATCTCGCCCTCCAGGGTGCCCCAGGGCTGGGCCAGGATGGCCTCGTGCGAGGGGCCGCCGCCGCGGCCGACGGTGCCGCCGCGGCCGTGGAACAGGCGCAGCCGGATGCCGTAGCGGTGGGCGACGTCGCGCAGCCGGCGCTGGGCGCGGTGGATCTCCCACTGGGAGGTGGTGATGCCGCCGAACTTGGAGGAGTCGGAGTAGCCGAGCATGACCTCCTGGACGTCGCCGCGCAGCGAGACGAGCAGCCGGTAGGAGGGGTCGGAGAGCATCTCGTCGAGGATGCGGTCGGCCTGCTGGAGTTCGTCGGTGGTCTCCAGCAGCGGCACGATGCCGATCTTGGCGATGCCGGCGTGCAGGTCGATCAGGCCGGCCTCGCGGGCCAGCACGGTGGCGGCGAAGACGTCGTCGGCGCCCTGGCACATCGAGATGATGTAGCTCTCGACGATCTCGTCTCCGAAGCGCTCGAAGCCCTCGCGGATGGTGTTGAAGACGCCGAGGGTCTTGGTGCCGGCCTCGTCCAGCGGGGCCGGGGTGGGGGCGAGCGGGCGGCGCGAGCGCAGCTCCTTGGCGAGCAGCTTCTGCCGGTACTCGCGGGGCATGTCCGCGTAGCGCCAGGCCTCTTCGCCGAGGCGGTCGAAGAGCTGGCCGAGGGCGTGGTGGTGGGCCTCGGCGTGCTCGCGGACGTCCATGGTGGCGAGCTGGAGGCCGAAGGCCTCGATGGTGTTGATGGCGCGGGCGAGGCGGCCGTCGGCGATGAGTTCGCCGCGGTGGGCGCGCAGCGAGTCCTGGATCAGCCGCAGGTCGGCGACGAGTTCGCGGGTGCCGAGGTAGTCGCGGCCCTCGATGTGCGGGGTGCCGGCGGCCAGCCGCTCGCGGGTGTTCTCCAGCTTGAGCCGGACGCAGGTGGCCTTGAGGCGGTAGGGCTCCTCGGCGTTCATCCGCTTGTAGCGCGGGCTGAGTTCGGGGAGCCGGTGCAGGTCGGTGTTGAGCGAGGCGAGCAGTTCGACGGAGGCACCGGCCAGCCGCTCGGAGGTGGAGAGGGTGTTGCGCAGCTCGTCGACGGCGGCCAGGGCGTCCTTGATGCCGTACTCGTGCTGGAGGTTGAGGACGTCCCAGGTGACCTGCGGGGTGACGTTGGGGTTGCCGTCGCGGTCGCCGCCGATCCAGGTGCCGAAGGTGAGCGGGCGCACGCCGTCGGGCAGGTCGAGGCCGACCCGGGACAGCTCCTCGTGCAGCTCCTCCAGGACCTCGGGGACGGCCTCGCGGTACAGCTCGTCCAGGTAGTAGACGGCGTTGCGGGCCTCGTCGGTGGGCTCGGGGCGGGCGATGCGCAGCTCGTCGGTCTGCCAGAGCAGGTCGATGACCTCGGCGAGGCGGCGGTCGGCCGAGCGCCGGGCGCTGCTGGTGCGCGCCGGGTCGGCGGCGGCCAGGCCGGAGCTGATCTCCTCGCGGTGGATGCGGTCGAGGAGTTCGCCGATCCGGCGCAGCTTGTTGAGCACGCTGCGGCGGGCGGCCTCGGTGGGGTGCGCGGTGAAGACCGGACGGACCGACAGGTGGGCCAGGGTGTCCTGGAGGTGCTTCGGGTCGGCCTCGGCGAGCTGGTCCGCGACCTGGGCGAGCCGCGAGCCCTCGCGGGCCCGGCGGGTGGCGAACTCGCGGCCGCGGTGCACCTGCTCGGTGACGTTGGCGAGGTGGAAGTAGGTGGAGAAGGCGCGCACGAGGCGGGCGGCGGTCTCCAGGTCGATGTCGGAGAGGAGTTCGGCGGTGGCCTCGCCGTTGGTGCGGCTGAGCAGGCGGACCTGTTCGACCAGGCCCAGCAGCTGGGGGCCCTCCTGGCGGACGAGCGTTTCGCCGAGGAGGTCGCCGAGGCGGCGGATGTCCGCGCGCAGTGCGGCGTTGTCTCCGTCCGAGCCGGCGGCTCCGACTGAGGTGGGGCTGTCCGCCGGGTTGGGGACCGGAGCGGTCACGGCTGGCTCCCTGTGGTGGTGGGGTTCGGCAACGGCTCATCGTCACAGGTCCACGCGCAGTGTGGCGGGTGTGACGCGTGCGGACCGCGCTGTCCGACGGGACCCAGCATAGGTGTCGGTGCGGTCGCTGTCCGCGAGGTGGCCGGATGGCGGACAGCGCGGCCGGAACGTCCTGTGGTATGGACCACTTGGGCGGCCCGGGAGGTGTGCCGGACGGTGCTTGTGGGAAGGGTGGTACGCCCGGCCCGGCCCGGGCCGGGAGGCCTTGCCCGGCGGGCGCCGAGGGGCACGCTCTAGGCTGTGGGGCATGAGCAAGTCGCCTGGGGAGCGCGCGCCGGTCAAGCCGTTCTGGTGGTGGAAGCGGCCGCGCAGCGCCTTCCTGGACATCGGACTGGCGCTGCTCGCCGCGCTGGAGTGCGCCGTCAGCGCGCTCTCCTTCCTCTCCGCCCGGGTGGACCTGCCCCCCGCGGGCACGGTCGGGGTCGCGGCGCTGGGCGCGCTGGCCGGCGGTTCGCTGGTGCTGCGCCGGCGCTGGCCGGCCGTGCCGGTGATGGTCACGCTGCTGCTGATGCCCGGGATGCTGGGCGTGGTGCTGCTGGTGGTGTCGCTGTACACGCTGGCGGAGACCTGGGAGTGGCCCTCGACCCGGCGCCGGGTGGTGGCGCTGTCCGCGCTCGCCTTCGCCGAGGCCGTCGCGGTGATGATGGTGTCGATGCTGACCCCGGTCGACGCCCCGGTCGAGCCGCCGCCGCTCTGGGGCCAGGTGCTGATCTCGGTGCTGGTGGCGGTCGGGCTGACCGTCCCGCCGGTGGTGACCGGCCTGTACGTGGGGGCGCGGCGGCGGCTGATCGAGTCGCTCAAGGACCGCGCGCACGGCCTGGAGACCGAGCTGGACCTGCTGGCCGAGCAGGCCCGGGAGCGCGCCCGCCGGGCCCGGCTGGAGGAGCGGACCAGGATCGCCCGGGAGATGCACGACGTGGTGGCGCACCGGGTGTCGCTGATGGTGGTGCACGCCGGGGCGCTGGAGCGGATCGTCGCCAAGGACCCGGAGAAGGCCGCGCAGAGCGCCAAGCTGATGGGCGAGGTGGGCCGGCAGGCGCTGAACGAGCTGCGCGAGATCCTCGGCGTGCTGCGGATGGACGAGGACCGCCACCAGCCGGAGCCGGACTCGCTGGCCGGGCTGCCCCGGCTGGTGGACCAGTCCCGGGCGGCCGGGATGGCGGTGACCCTGACGGTCAGCGGCAGCCGGCAGGAGTTCACCGGCGAGGCCGAACAGACCGCCTACCGGGTCGTCCAGGAGGGGCTGACCAACGCGCACAAGCACGCGGGCGGCGCTCAGGTGTCCGTACTGCTGGCGTACGCGCCGAACGGGGTGCGGGTGAGCGTGGTGAACGCCTGCCCGGGCGCGGAGTTGGGGGCGGCGAAGCTGCCCAGCGGTGGCAACGGGCTGGTCGGGATGCGGGAGCGGGTGATCGCGCTGGGCGGCACCTTCTCGGCCGGGCCGGAGGCGGACGGCGGGTTCCGGGTGGAGGCGGTGCTGCCGTCCCGGCTGGCTGTCCGGGCGGACCGGCTCGGCTAGCGGCCCGCCGCCCCCGCCGGGGCGGCGGTCAGCCGTCGGATGCGTCGACGGTGCGCAGCCGTTCCGGGGCGGTGCCCAGGACCAGGGTGGTGATCGCCTGGTCGATGCCGTGGCCGAGGAACCACTCGCCGGTGTGGTCCAGGCTGTAGACCCGGCCCTCCTCGTCGACGGCCAGCAGCGCCTGCCCGTGCGCCTCCTCGCCGAGCGGGGCGAGCCGGGTGCCGAGCGCCCGGCCCAGGTCGGACAGGGTGCGCGGCAGGTGCAGTCCGCACAGCGGGTCGAGCAGGAACGGGCTGCGGGCCAGCTGGCGGCCCGGCCCGACCAGGTCGAAGGCGAGGCCGCCGAACTCGGCCCAGGCCTCGACCGCCGCCGGGAACACCGTGTGCCCCGGGCCGGTCGGACCGCCGTGCCCGACCAGGGCGTCGGCCCACTCCTCGGCCTGCCGGATCTCCCAGCGGCCGGGGTGCCAGCCGGCCGCCTTCAGCTCGGCGGCGACCTGGGCGGGGAAGCGCGGGCGGGTCCGCCCGAGCGTGCCGGCCGAGGACAGGGTGGCCGGCGGGGGCGGGGGCGGGGGCGGGGGCGGGCTGGGCGGGTTCAGGACGGGCTCCGGGGTTCGGGGACAGGGGGCGTACGGGCGCGGGCGGTCGGGTCAGTGCGCGGGCGGGCCGACCACGACGCTCCGTACGGTGAAGTGCTCCAGCATCGGGGCGCAGGAGCGGCACGGCGGGGCGTGCGTGCCGTGCGCCGGGTCGCCCTCCTCGCGGATGCGCACGGTCGTCATCCGCGCGCCCTTGAGTGCCTTGCGCGCCTCCTGGACCGTCATCGGCTTGCGGGCGGCGCGCTTGGAGCGCTTGCCGTCCACCGAGAGCAGGTACCGGGAGAGCAGGACGGCCTCCGGGCAGCGGCCGGTGAACCGCTCGCGGGCCTCGACGGGCAGCGCGTCCAGGAAGTCGCCGACCAGCGGGTGCAGGACCGGACGCCGCTCGTCCTTGTCGCCGGCCAGCGTGTGCACCTCGCCGGCCTTGAGCGACAGTGCGGCGGCGACGGCGGGCAGCAGGCTGTCGCGGAGGTGGCGCAGCACGGGCGGGCCCGCCGGCTCACCGGTGGTCATCCGTCCTCTCCCTCCTGGTTCCTGTCGGTTCGGCTCCCGTTCGTCCGGCCCCCGTTGGTCTGGGGCCGACCGTTCCGGGGCAAGCCTGTCAAACGACACCGACAACCGCACAACCGGGGTGCTGGGCGGGCCGGCGCGGCGGCGGGCCGGCCGGGCACTCGCCCGATGCTGGCCGAATCCGCACGCCGCCGTCACGACTTGTCCGTCGATTTCCGGAAAACGACCCGGGGTGCGGGCCGTGGCCGGTAGCGTTCCGGCAGCGGGCCGCCGGGCCGCGGCTCCTGCGGGGCCGACCCCGGTGCCCGCGCCGGACGTTGGGGCCGCTGGGGAGGGGCTGGGTTCGTCCGGCCGCCCCCGGCGCCGGAGCGAGGGGGCCCGAGCGATGACGTGGAAGCCGTCCCAGGCCGAGACCGCCAACCAGGCTCCCGGGGGCCACGTGCCGACCCCGGGCGCGCCGCCGGACCCGGTGCCGGAACGCCCGGTCGGGCTGGCCGTGGTCGGCGCCGGCTACTGGGGCCCGAAACTGGTGCGCAACGCGCAGCACACCCCGGCACTGCGGCTGCACTGGCTGTGCGACCTGGACGAGGCCAAGGCCCGGACCGTGCTGGGGGAGTACAGCACCGTCCGGGCCACCGGCGACTACCGCGAGGTGCTGGCCGACGACCGGGTCGGGGCCGTGGCGGTGGCCACCCCGGCCGGCGCGCACTACCGGCTGGTCCGGGCCGCGCTGGAGGCCGGCAAGCACGTGCTGGTGGAGAAGCCGATCACCACGTCCTCCGCCGAGGCCGCCGAGCTCGTCGAACTGGCCGAGCGCGCCGGGCTGGTGCTGATGTGCGACCACACCTTCTGCTACACCCCGGTGGTGCGCCGGATCCGCGAACTGGTGCACGGCGGGGAGATCGGCGACGTGCAGTTCTTCGACTCGGTGCGGATCAACCTCGGCCTGGTCCAGCCGGACGTGGACGTGCTGTGGGACCTCGCCCCGCACGACCTGTCGATCCTGGACTTCGTACTGCCGCCCGGAGTCGAACCGGTCGGGGTGTCCGCCCAGGGCGCCGACCCGATCGGGGCCGGCCGCGCCTGCGTCGCGTACCTGACGCTGCGGCTCGGCAACGGCGCGCTGGCGCACTGCCACGTCAACTGGCTCTCCCCGACGAAGGTCCGCACCACGCTGATCGGCGGCTCCCGGCGCACCCTGGTCTGGGACGACCTCAACCCGCAGGCCCGGCTGGCCGTGCACGACCGGGGCGTGGACCTGACCCCGCCCGACGAACTCACCGACGCGATCCGGCACCGGGCGCTGATCTCCTACCGGGTCGGCGAGATGGTCGCGCCCGCGCTGGTCGAGCAGGAGGCGCTGCGCAACGTGATGGCCGAGTTCGCGGCCGCGATCCTGGAGGGCCGGGCTCCGCTGACCGACGGCCGGGCCGGGGTGCGGGTGCTGCGGCTGCTGGAGGCCGCCTCGCTCAGCCTCGAACTCGGCGGCGCCACCGTCCCGGTGGCGGCGGCGGCCGGAGCGGTCGAGCCGGACGGCCGGGCGGTGGCCCGGTGAACGGCCCGGTGGGCGCTCCGGCGAGCGGTCCCGACCGGGTGGGCGCGGGCATCCCGCTGGTGGACCTGGCCGCCGCGCACGCCGAGGTCGCGGCCGAGGTGCGGGAGGGCTTCGACCGGGTGCTGGCCAGCGGCGCCTTCGTCCAGGGCCCCGAAGCGGCCGCCTTCGAGCGGGAGTACGCGGACTTCACCGGCGTCCGGCACTGCGTGGGCGCCGCCAACGGCACCGACGCCCTCGAACTGGCCCTGCGCGCCCTCGACCTGCCGCCCGGCGGTGGCGTGGTGCTGCCCGCCAACACCTTCGTCGCCACCGCCGAGGCCGTGCAGCGGGCCGGGCTGCGGCCGGTCCTGGTGGACGCCGACCCGGTGCACCTGCTGATCGACCCGGCCCGGGCGGCCGCCGCGCTGCCCGGCGCGGTGGCCCTGCTGCCCGTCCACCTGTTCGGCCAACTCGCGCCGATGGACGCGCTGGTGGAGGTGGCGGCCGGCCGGCCGGTGGTCGAGGACGCGGCGCAGTCCCAGGGCGCCCGGCAGTACGGGCGCACCGCGTACGGGCGGATCGCGGCCACCAGCTTCTACCCGGGCAAGAACCTCGGCGCCTACGGCGACGCCGGGGCCGTGCTCACCGACGACCCCGAACTGGCCGACGCGGTACGGCGGATCGGCGACCACGGCGCGCGCGGGAAGTACCGGCACGAACGGTTCGGCTTCAACTCCCGGATGGACGCCCTGCAGGCCGTCGTGCTGCGCGCCAAACTGCGCCGGCTGCCCGCCTGGAACGCCGCCCGCCGCGCCGCCGCCGACCGCTACCACGCGCTGCTGCGCCCGCTGGCCGACTCCGGGGCGCTCACCCTGCCGGGCACCGCACCCGGCAACGAGCACGTCCGGCACCTCTACCCGGTGCGGATCACGCCGGGGCGCCCACCGCACGACGGCCGGCGGGACGCCGTCCTCGCCGCACTGCGCGCCGCCGGGATCGGCGCCGGGGTGCACTACCCGGTGCCGGTCCACCTGCAGCCGGCCTTCGCCCACCTCGGCCACCGCGCCGGGTCGTTCCCCGTCGCCGAGCGCGCCGCCCGCGAACTGCTCAGCCTGCCGCTGCACCCGCACCTCACCGAGCGGCAGCAGCAGCGGGTCGTGGAGGAGTTGGGGCGGGCCCTGGGTGCGGGGGCCCACCCGTAGGAATGACCCCCTAGGCTGGTGCCCAGCAAGCGCACCGAGAAGTTGCAGCAGTGGGGGCTTCCAGATGACGACAGGTCGGCCCGGCGTCGCCGCCGCACCGAACGCGGCGTACGCAGGTCAGGTGGTGCAGTTCCCGGACCCGGTCCGCGCGGAGCGGCACCCCGCCGGGGTCCAGGTGGACGAGTACGGCTACCCGGACTTCAGCCCGTACGCGGTCGCCGCGGCCGAGGTCGCCGATCCGCCCGAGGGCTTCGGCGTGGACGAACTGCGGCTGACCGACTTCGTCTCGGCCAACGCCGCGCTGTTCATCGAGGGTCACCCGCTCTGGGCCGACCTGGACACCGCCGTCGCCACCCCGCCCGGCTGGACCTGGCACCACGCGGTCGGCCGGGCCTCCCCCGGCTGGCGCCGGATGGAGCTCGTCCCGGTCGAGGTGAAGGCCCTGCTGCGCCACCACGGCGGCCTGGCCACCTCCGCCGCCGACCACTCCCGCCGCGGCACCCGCCCGCTCCAGGAGCACCGGCCCGTCCACTTCTCGCTGGCCCGGGACGGCGGCGACCCGGTCGGCGTCCCCGAGGACCTGGTGCAGCGCGCCGAGGAGCGGCTCGGCTACCGGCTGCCCGGCGCCTACCGCACCTTCCTCAAGGTGGCCGGCGGCCGCGCCCCGGTCGGGGTGGCGCTGGACACCGACCTGGGCCTGCTGCTCGACCAGCCGTTCCTCACCCTCACCGAGGAGTACGGCACCGACGACGTGGTCTACGCCAACAAGTGCCTGCGCGACCACCTCACCAAGGACTACCTGGGCATCGCCTACGCGCAGGGCGGCATCGTCGCGCTCAAGGTGCGCGGCGAGCGGGCCGGCTCGGTCTGGTTCCACCTCTACGACGACGCCCGCGACACCGGCGCGGCGGAGGCCCCCGAGGACCGCTGCGCCCGGCTGCTGCTGCCCTGCGGGGACGACTTCGACGCCTTCCTGCTCCGGCTGGCCGGCAGCCCGCCGGAGCTGGAGACGGTCGCGAAGCTGATGGTGGACGGCGGGTTCGCCCGGGCCGTCCCGGTGGGCTGACCGGGGTGGGCGCGGTGGCACAGGCGGAACGGGGGACGACGAGGATGCGGACAACAGGGGTGAACCGGGCGTGGTGACGTACGCGCAGGCGCAGGAGCTCGCCGAGGAGTGGATCAATGGCGGGGTGCCGCGCTCGGAGCAGCGCGAGGTACGGGTCCGGGAGTTCGACCTGGGCTTCGTCTGCTGGGCGGTGCCGCCCGCGGACGGCGGGACGGACGGCTCGGGCGGCTCCGCCGGCTCGGGCGAGGCGCGGCTGGTGATCGCCCGGGACTCCGGCGCCAGCACGCTGTGGCCCGCGCTGCCCGTGAACGAGGTGGTCCGGCAGTACGAGGAGGTGTACGGCCGGCCGGTCGCGGCCAACCCCGCCGGGGCGGCGAAGCCCGCGCCCGGGCCGGTCGAGGCCACCTCCTTCCTGCTCAGCCCGCCGCAGTGGCTGCAGGAGGCGGGGGCCGCGGCGATCGCGGCCGAGTCGGAGCGGCTGGGGACGGCCCCGGCCGCTGCCGCCGCGCCGGCGCCCGTCGAGCCCGCACCGGTGCCGGTCGAGCCCGCGCCCGTTCCGGTGCCGGTCGACCAGCAGTCGGCGACGCCGGCGCCCGCCGTGCTGACCACGCCGCCGGTCTCCGACCGGCCCGCCGGGGACGCGCCGACCATGCTCGCCCCGCCGCCCGGGCACGAGGACCCGTTCGCCCCGCCGCTGCCGCCGGTCGGCGCCGCGCCGGTGACGCCCGTACCCGTGGACGCGCCCGCGCCGACGCCCGCGCCGGTTCCGGCGCCCGGGGCCGAGGCCGCGACCGTGCTGATGTCCGAGGGCCTGTGGACCAGCGGCTCCGACCTGCCCGACGCGCCCCCGCCGCCCGGCGCCGAGGCCGCGACGATGCTGATGCCGCCGGGCGGCGACGGGCCGGGCCTGCCCCCGGTCCCGCCGCCCGCCGCGCCGGCCCCGCCGGTCGCGCCCGTCGCGTCCGCGATGCCCGGGCCCGGCCCGGCGCCGGTCGAGCCGGCGCCGACGCTGCTCGCGCCGCCGGAGGCCATGCCCGGCCTGATGGGCCTGCCCGGCGCCCCGGTCGGTGCGCCGCCCGCGCCCGCGCCGGTACCGCCCGCGCCGGTACCGCCCGCGCCGCCCGCCGGTGGCGGGCCGGTCGAGCACGCGCCCACCATGCTGGCCACCCCCGGCTCGCTGCCCGGCCTGGCCGGGCTGCCCGGCGCCCCGGCCGACCAGTCCTTCGGCGGTGCGCCCGCCGCCCCGCCGGCCGCCGCCCCGCAGGGCGGGCTGGGCCGGGGCGCGGCCTCGGCCCCGCCGCCGCCCCCGCCGGCCGCGCTGCGCGGCGGTTCGTCCGGCCCCTCGTCCTCGGGCGGGCTGGGCCGGGGCGCGGCCTCGGCCCCGCCGCCGCCCCCGCCGGCCGCGCTGCGCGGCACCCCGGGCGCCGGCGCGCCCGCCGCTGCGGCGGGCTCGACCCCGCCGTCGGCCGCCGCGCCGGGCGCCGGTGTGGCGTACGAGGCGACGCAGCTGGCCAGCGCGCTCGACCCGGCGCTGCTGGGCGCCGCCCCGGCCCCGGCCGACCCGGGCACCCCGCCGTCCGGCGGCCCCGCCGTCCCGCCGCCGCCCGGCGGTCCGGCGGCTCCCGCCGCGCAGGCGGCCGGGTACGGCTACCCGAACGCGGGCGGCGCCGCGCCCGGCGTCGTCCCGCCCGCGCCGGTGGCCGGCCAGCCGGCGGCCGCGGCCGTGCCGCCCGGCGTGCCGGCGGTCGGCCCGGGGTACTTCGCCGCGCTCAGCTACCGGGGTCCGGACGGCTCGGAGCAGAAGCTGCTGCACCGCAGCGAGCCCGGCACCCCGCACCCGGAGTGGAAGATCCTGCAGGACCTGCGGCGGCTGAACGTGCCGCCGGAGCAGGTGCTGGAGCTGTACACCGAGCTGGAGTCCTGTGACCTGCCGGGCGGCTACTGCAACCGCATGATCGCCGCCTCCTGGCCGAACGTGCGGCTGACCCACACCGCCGCGTACGGCCGGGACCACGCCTCCCGGCAGGCCGGCATGGCCGAGCTGCTGGACCACCTGGACGAGCTGCACCAGCAGGCCGCCGGCGCCCAGCGGGTCCGCCCGTTCCGGGTGCCGCTGCCGGCGCCCGGCAGCGTCCAGCCGCTGCCGGCGGTGGCACCGCAGCAGCTGGCCCAGGAGATCGGTGCGGCCTTCGGGCAGAACCTGTTCCGCTACGAGCAGCGCGCGGTCTCCCGCCAAGGCGTGCCGGAGCCGGTGTCGCAGTCGCTGATGTGGGCCGGGCTGCCGCGCGACTTCGGGCCGTTCTTCTGGGCCCAGGCGCAGGAGGGCCGTCCGATCCCGACGCTCGCCGAGCTGGCCGCCGAGCGCGGCCTGCCCGCCGCGCCGGACTTCGGCGGCTACCTGGTGCTCGGCAACGACTACGGCCGCCAGCTGTGCGTCCAGTACGGCACCGCGCACGTGGTGGCCGTGGACATCGAGGGAACCGGCCAGCAGCCCCGCTTCGTCAACAGCGGTGTGCCGGAGTTCGTCCGCGCGCTGGCCCTGCTGGGCCGGATGTGGCGGCTCCGGTACGGGCTGACCCCGGACCAGGCCGGTCGCTGGACGACCGACTTCCAGGCCCAGCTCGCCGCGATCGACCCGGCGGCCCTGCAGGACGCCGACACCTGGTGGGCCGTGCTGCTGGAGCAGTTCTGGGACGGCCTGCTGTAGCGGTCCGTCGCTGATCCTCGCAGGTGGGGAGGGGTCGTTCCGGGGTCCGGAGCGGCCCCTCCGGCGTACCGCCACGGCGGTGCCTCGTTGGGGTTTCCTCCGGATATGAGCAAAATAGGTCAAGAGGATGGACTATTCGTCCGTCGTTGACGCTTTCCGGTCCGCACGACGACCGAATCCGGCCCCGTGGTCGGAACCGGTTCCGGATTCGTCCGCTCCGTCCGATCATGGGCTCCGCAGCCCGCGAAACGAGGGGAAGAGCCCATGAGCGACGCCGTCCCCCAGTACGGCTTCACCCAGGCCCGGCGCGGCTACGCGCCCGAGCAGGTCGACCGGGCCCTCACGGCCCTGACCGCCCAGCGCGACGAGGCGTGGGAACGGCTGAGCGTCCTGGGCGCCGGGATCCGGCAGATGGAGGCCCGGCTGGCCGACGTCCGCCGGGCCGCCGAGGACGCTCCGGAACCCGACTACCAGGTGCTCAGCGAGCAGGCCGCCGGACTGGCGACGATGGCCGAGAACGAGGCCCGGGCCGTCCGGGACAAGGCCGAGCGCTTCGCCGAGGACCTGCGCGACGAGGTCTACGAGGCGGGGCAGGCGCTCGAGAAGGCCGCCAAGGAGTACGCCGAAACCATCCGTACCGAGGCCGACGCGGCCGCCCGCCGCACCGACGAGCGCACCCGCGCCGAGGCCGAGGGCCTGCGCGCCGACGCCGACCGGGAGAGCCGCGCCGCCCGGGACGCCGCCACCGCCTACGCCGCCAAGGTGCGGGTGGCCGCCGCCGAGGCCAACGAGCAGGCCGAGGCCGAACTCGCCGCCAAGCGCCGCAAGGCCGACGAGACCTTCGCCGAGGCCCAGGCCAAGGCCGACGCCGAGGACGCCGAGATCTCCGCGACCGCCGAGCGCCGGGTCAAGGAGGCCGAGCAGCACCGGGAGACCGTGCTCTCGCAGATCAAGCAGCTGGAGACCGACGCCCAGGCCAAGGCCGACCAGCTGATCGAGCAGGCCCGCCGGGAGGCCGAGAAGACCAACACGGCGAGCGAGCGCGAGCAGCGCGAGTTCGACGCCCGGCTGGAGACGGTGCAGCAGCACCTCGACCACATCAAGGCCACCCTGGCCTCGCTCACCGGCGCGGCGGTCGGCCAGATCGAATCGGCGGAGTTCGCGGAGGCGGCGGAGGCCGACGAGGTCGACGAGGCTGACGAGGCCGACGAGGCCGGGAACGCCGCGGAGGCCGCCCCCGTGGACGCGGCTCCGGCGGACGCCGTGCCCGTGGGCGGCGTGTCCGCGGGCGCCGTGGACCCGGAGGCGGACACCGGGGAGGTCCCGCTGCCGAACCTGCGCAAGGAGCCTGTGCCGAGCGGGCGGGAGAAGGCGACCGCGGTGCTGAGGCTGCCGGTCGTCGGCGGCGGGTCCGAGAAGAAGGCGGACGCGGCCGGGAAGCCGTCCGCCGTGGTGACCGGCCCGGTCACGCCCGCCGCGCCGCCGAAGCCGTCCACGCCGCCCCGGGCGGCGGCGGACGGGGACGGCGGGGACCCGGTCGGCGTGGGCGGGAGAGAGCCCGAGGACGAGACCCGGATCATTCCGAAGATCGTCATCGTGGACGACGGCAGCGACTACGCCACCCCCAACACCGTCACCTACCGCCGGCGCTGATCGCTCGGCCGGGTGAGTTCCGCGTGCCGGGCCCCGACCGCCCCTCCCCGGGCGGCCGGGGCCTTCGCGTGTGCGGGGCCGGACGGGCGGGAGCGGGTCCGGATGAGCTCCGGACGGACCCGGAGCGGGTTTCGGACGGGCTCCGGAAACGAATGAGGCCGAGACCCGTGGCGCCCTCCAGGAAAGGGCGCCACGGTTCCCGGCGCTTGGGCGGGCGCCCCCACCCAGGGTCGCCCGGCCTCGCACCACCGACCCCCATCGGGGGTGCGACATGCCCCCACAGCCATCCCCCACGGTTGGGTGCGGCGGGCACATTCACCATGGTGCGCGATCTCCATGGACGGGCAGTGACAGGAGTATGTCCAGTTCGTGGCGGATCACCGGGCCGGCTCCGGGCCTTTCCCCGGCTGGTTCGTCCACCGGCGACTCGGTGATCCGTCCAGTCGTTCGTCTGCGGTCGTGTCCCTGACAGCCGCGCCCCGCTCCCGGCCCGCCCCGGGATCGTTCGGGCGCGGTCCGCGCCCCGCCGCCGCCGGGGCCGTACACCGCGTGCCTGTCCGTGCCGCGGCGTAGGCTGGGAACCCCCGGCCGCTCGGCGCGCCGGGTCGTTCGCGTTGCCCCGGCGGGCCTTCGCCGCCCGGGGGCAGCACCAGCCACGGGACGAAGAAGAGACCCAGATGAGCCTGACCGGACTTCTCGATGTCGTCGCGCGGGACGCGGCGCTCGCCGAGGCGATCGAGGCGGCCACCGCCACCGGCGCCGCGGCCGGCGGCCGCCGCCACCTGGACCTGGTCGGGCCGCCCGCCGCCCGGCCGTTCGCCATCGCCGCCCTCGCCCGCGCGCTCGCCGGGCAGGCGGCCGGCGAGCGGGGCCGTCCGGTGCTCGCCGTCACCGCGACCGGCCGGGAAGCCGAGGACCTGGCCGCCTCGCTGCGCTCGCTGCTGCCGCCGGACGCCGTCGCCGAGTACCCGGCCTGGGAGACCCTGCCGCACGAGCGGCTGTCGCCCCGCTCGGACACCGTGGGCCGCCGGCTGGCCGTGCTGCGCCGGATCGTGCACCCGCGGGCGGACGACCCGGCGGCCGGGCCGGTGCAGGTGGTCGTCGCGCCCGTCCGGTCGGTGCTGCAGCCGCAGGTCAAGGGGCTGGCCGAGCTGGAGCCGGTGGCCGTGCTGCGCGGCGAGTCGCACGACCTGGAGGAGGTGGCCCGCCGGCTCTCCGCGGCCGCCTACGCCCGGGTCGAACTCGTCGAGAAACGCGGCGAGTTCGCCGTCCGCGGCGGCATCCTGGACGTCTTCCCGCCGACCGAGGAGCACCCGCTGCGGGTGGAGTTCTGGGGCGACGAGGTCGAGGAGATCCGGTACTTCAAGGTCGCCGACCAGCGCTCGCTGGAGATCGCCCAGCACGGCCTGTGGGCGCCGCCCTGCCGCGAGCTGCTGCTCACCGACGAGGTGCGCGCCCGGGCCGCCGAACTCGCCGCCGCGCACCCGGGGTTGGCCGAGATCCTGGACAAGATCGCCGAGGGCATCGCGGTCGAGGGCATGGAGTCGCTGGCGCCCGTCCTGGTCGACGACATGGAACTGCTGCTGGACGTGCTGCCGCTCGGCTCGGTCGCGGTGGTCTGCGACCCGGAGCGGGTCCGCACCCGGGCCGTCGACCTGGTGGCGACCAGCCAGGAGTTCCTGCACGCCTCCTGGGTCGCCGCCGCGGCCGGCGGGGACCGGCCGATCGACCTGGAGACGATCGACGTCTCCGCCGCCTCGCTGCGCTCGCTCGCCGAGGTGCGCGAGCACGCGGCCGAGATCGGGCTGCCCTGGTGGTCGGTCAGCCCGTTCGCGACCAGCGAGTCCAGCGAGTCCAGCGTGGACGGCCTGTTGGCCCGCGACGGAGTCGCCGACTGGCACGGCGACGCCAACACGCTGTCCCTCGGCATGCGCGCCGTCGAGGCCTACCGGGGCGACACCGCCCGCGCCATCGCCGACGCCAAGGAGCGGCTGGCCGCCGACTGGCGGGTCGTCATGGTGACCGAGGGCCACGGGCCCGCCTCCCGGCTGGCCGAGGTGCTGGGCAACGAGGGCATCCCGGCCCGGCTCGTCGCCGACCTCACCGAGGCGCCCACCCGGGACGTCGTCCACGTCTCCTGCGGCTCGATCGAGCACGGCTTCGTCGACGACGCCCTGAAGCTCACCGTCATCACCGAGACCGACCTGTCCGGCCAGAAGTCCTCCACCAAGGACATGCGCCGGATGCCGTCCCGCCGCCGCAACGCGATCGACCCGCTGGCGCTCGTCGCCGGCGACTACGTGGTGCACGAGGCGCACGGCGTCGGCAGGTACGTCGAGATGGTGCAGCGCACCGTCCAGGGCGCCACCCGCGAGTACCTGGTGCTGGAGTACGCCCCCGCCAAGCGCGGCCACCCCGGCGACCGGCTGTTCGTGCCGACCGACCAGCTCGACCAGGTCACCAAGTACGTCGGCGGCGAGGCCCCGACCCTGCACCGGCTCGGCGGCGCCGACTGGGCGAAGACCAAGCAGCGCGCCAAGAAGGCGGTCAAGGAGATCGCCGCCGACCTGATCAAGCTGTACTCGGCCCGGATGGCCGCCCCCGGCCACACCTTCGGCCCGGACACCCCGTGGCAGCGCGAACTGGAGGACGCCTTCCCGTACGCGGAGACGCCCGACCAGCTGACCACCATCGCCGAGGTCAAGTCGGACATGGAGAAGTCCGTGCCGATGGACCGGCTGATCTGCGGCGACGTCGGCTACGGCAAGACCGAGATCGCCGTGCGCGCCGCGTTCAAGGCGGTGCAGGACGGCAAGCAGGTGGCGGTCCTGGTGCCGACCACGCTGCTGGTGCAGCAGCACTTCTCCACTTTCGCCGAGCGGTACGCCAACTTCCCCGTCACGGTGAAGGCGCTCTCCCGCTTCCAGACCGACAGCGAGGCCAAGGCCGTCCTGGAGGGGCTGTTCGAGGGCTCGGTCGACGTCGTCATCGGCACCCACCGGCTGTTCTCCTCCGAGACCAGGTTCAAGGACCTCGGCCTGGTCATCGTCGACGAGGAGCAGCGCTTCGGCGTCGAGCACAAGGAGCAGCTGAAGAAGCTGCGGGCCAACGTGGACGTGCTCACCATGTCCGCGACGCCGATCCCGCGGACCCTGGAGATGGCCGTCACCGGCATCCGCGAGATGTCCACCATCACCACCCCGCCGGAGGAGCGGCACCCGGTGCTCACCTTCGTCGGGCCGTACGACGAGAAGCAGATCTCGGCCGCGATCCGGCGTGAACTCCTGCGCGAGGGCCAGGTGTTCTACATCCACAACCGGGTCGAGTCGATCGACAAGGCGGCCGCCCGGCTCAAGGACCTCGTCCCCGAGGCGCGGATCGCCACCGCGCACGGGCAGATGGGGGAGAACCAGCTGGAGAAGGTCGTCGTCGACTTCTGGGAGAAGGAGTTCGACGTCCTGGTGTCGACCACGATCGTGGAGTCCGGCATCGACATCTCCAACGCCAACACCCTGATCGTCGAGCGCGGCGACACCTTCGGGCTCTCCCAGCTGCACCAGCTGCGCGGCCGGGTCGGGCGCGGGCGCGAGCGCGGCTACGCGTACATGCTGTACCCGCCGGAGAAGCCGCTCACCGAGACCGCGCACGAGCGCCTCGCCACCATCGCCCAGCACACCGAGATGGGCGCCGGCATGTACGTCGCGATGAAGGACCTGGAGATCCGCGGCGCCGGCAACCTGCTCGGCGGCGAGCAGTCCGGGCACATCGCGGGCGTCGGCTTCGACCTCTACATGCGGATGGTCGGCGAGGCGGTGGCCGAGTTCCGCGAGTCGCTGGCGAACGGCGGCGAGCCGGAGGAGGAGCCGCTGGAGGTGAAGATCGAGCTGCCGGTCGACGCGCACGTGCCGCACGACTACGCGCCCGGCGAGCGGCTGCGGCTGCAGGCGTACCGCTCGATCGCGGCGGTCAACTCGGAGGAGGACATCCAGCAGGTCCGGGACGAGCTCGTGGACCGCTACGGCAAGCTGCCCGAGCCGGTGGAGAACCTGCTGCTCGTCGCGGCGCTGCGGCTGTACGCCCGGCGGTGCGGGGTCGCCGACATCACCCTGCAGGGCACCTTCGTCCGCTTCGGGCCGGTGGAGCTGCGCGAGTCCCAGCAGCTGCGGCTGAACCGGCTCTACCCGCGCAGCCAGGTCAAGGCCGCCTCGCAGCAGTTGCTGGTGCCACGGCCGAGCACCGGGCGGATCGGCGGCAAGCCGCTGGTCGGGCGGGAGCTGCTCGGCTGGTGCAGCGAGTTCCTGTCGTCGATGTTCGACGACCTGGCGGGGGCGAAGAAGTAGTTCGGTCCGGTGGTTCACGGCGGTCTCGGGTTCCGGCCCGGGGCCGCCGTTCCGTCTGCGGGATCCGGTGCGACGGGATCCGGTGTGCACCGGATCCGGCGTGTGCGGGATCCGCTGTGTGCGTGTCCCGGGTCTGCGGGATCCGGCGGTGCCGGCCGTGAACAGGGCTGTCAGCCGATCTTCCACTGCCCGGTCTGGTTGGAGAAGCCGTTGTCCAGGGCGAACTGGACCTTGTCGAGCTTCATGCCGTCCGGGACCTCGAAGGTGACGAAGCCCTTGCCGGTGTCGCCGGGGGCGATGTTGGTGGGGGTCTGGAACGCCGGGCCGGCCTTGGTCTCCTCAAGGTTCGGGCCGTACGCCTGGCCCTGGGCGTCCACCACCTTGGCGCTGCTGGCGGGGACCTCGCTGTAGGCCTGGGCTCCGGTGGCCTTGATCTGGAACTGCACCGCGACGTAGTGCTTGCCCTCCGCCGGCTTGAGGTACTCGCTCGCGCTCTCGGCCGGGTCGACCACCTTCACGGCGGTGACGTCGGCGGTGTTGCCCTTGTCCATGCCCTTGAGCGCGATGGTGTCGCCGATCTTGGCCGCGGCGGGCGCCTTGGGAGTGTCGGCGGCCTTGGTGGTGCTCGCGGCCGCGGTCTGCTTCGCCTCGGTCGAGACGGAGGCGCCGCCGGTGGAGTTGCAGGCGGTCGCGGTGAGGGTGACCAGGGCGGCGCCGAGCAGCAGGGCGGCGGTGCGGCGGGCGGTGGTGCGGCGAGCGGTGGCGGACATGGCTGTCTCCCGGTGTGCTGTGACGGTCTTCCGGTTGTCGCCTCCGTTTGTGGCGACGAAGAGATCACACCATCCGGCCGTGAACCATGTCAATGGCGATTCACAAAAGAGCTCTGTTCACAGCGTGAACGGGGATGGAGGGGCGCGTCGCTATGCTGTGTGGCCACACGGCCCGCCCGAGGCGATCAGCCCCCGCCCCGGCCCCGGGTCCGCGCCCGCCCCACTCGCGCCCCCGCCCGCGCCACCGAAGGAGCCCCCGTGCCGGACCGCCCCGAAGTCACCGCCGCCGAGATCGCCCGGCTGGCCGGTGTCGGCCGGGCCGCGGTCAGCAACTGGCGCCGCCGCCACCCCGACTTCCCGCGCCCCGCCGGCGGCACCGACGCCAGCCCGACCTTCGCCCTCGACGAGGTCGAGGCCTGGCTGCGCGCCCAGGGCAAGATCGCCGAACTCCCGCTGCTCGAACGGGCCTGGCAGCTGGTCGACACCCTCCGCGACCCGGCCGGCCACCCCGCCGCCCCGCTGGTCGAGGCCGGCGCCCTGCTGCTCCTGCTGCACCGCGCCCCCGCCCGCTGGGCCGAGCTCGCCGACCAGCCCGACACCCGGCTCGCCACCGCGCTGCCCAGGGCCGTCGCCGACACCGCTGTTCACACCCTCGGCCCGGACGCCCCGCGCGGCCTCCGGCTGCCCCATCTGCTCGGCAGCACCCAACTGGACCTCGCCCGCCTGCTCGCCGCCCTCGCCGCCCAGGCCGGCCCCGCCGGTGCGTACGAGCAGCTGCTCACCCGCCACGCCGAGGCCAACACCCGCCAGCTCAGCCCCACCCCGCCGGAGGCCGCCCGGCTGCTCGCGGCCGTCGCCGGCGTCCCCGCCACCGTGCTCGACCCGGCGGCCGGCCTCGGCGCCGTCCTGCTCGCGCACCCCCCGACCACCGGCCGCTACGGCCAGGACGCCGACCCGGTCGCCGCCGCCCTCGCCCGGCTGCGCCTCGCCCTGCACACCCCCGCCGAGGAGCCCGGCCCGCTGCCGCTCGACCTGCGCGCCGGCGACGCCCTGCGCGCCGACGCCTACCCCGGCGACACCTTCGAGGCGGTGCTCTGCCAGCCCCCGTACAACGAACGGGACTGGGGCCACGACGAGTTGCAGTTCGACGCCCGCTGGCCCGGCGGGCTCGTCCCGCCGCGCGGCGAGTCCGAACTCGCCTGGGTGCTGCACTGCCTCGCCCGCACCCGCCCCGGCGGCCTCACCGCCCTCCTGCTCCCGCCGACCGTCGCCGCCCGCCGGGCCGGCCGCCGCGTCCGCGCCGAACTGCTCCGCTCCGGCGCCCTGCGGGCCGTCATCGCGCTGCCCGCCGGCGCCGCACCGCCGTACGGCGTCCCGCTGCACCTCTGGGTGCTCCGCGCGCCGCGGCCCGGCGACGACTTCCGTCAGGTCCTGCTGGTCGACGCCGGAGCGGCGGGATCCGCCGGGCCCGCCTCCGGCCCGTCCGCCGGCCCCGCCCCCGCGACGGCTCCGGAGGGCGGCCGGGACAGGGTCGACTGGCCCGCACTGCACCGCACCGTCCTCGACGCCTGGCGCGGCTTCGACCTGGCCGCCCGCGAGGGCCTGCCCGTCCCGGCCGACCGGCCCGGCGTGCACCGCGTCATGGCCGCCATCGACCTGCTGGACGACGAGACCGACCTCTCCCCGGCCCGGCACGTCCCGCCCGCCGCCCCGGTCGGCGGCGCGGCCGAACTCTCGCACCTCAGCGGCCGGTTGGCCGAACTCCTGGCCACGCTGGCCGACCCGGCCACGCTCCTCCCGGAGGCCGGGCCGGCCGCCGCGACCGCGACCGCGGGCGTGGTCACCGTGGGCGAACTGGTCCGCGGCGGCGCGCTGGAGGTGTACTCCTCCGGAACCGGCTCCGCCACCCGCCCGGCCGGCGCCACCCCGGGCGGCACCCCCGTGATCACCGACCAGGACCTCGCCGCCGACACCCCGCCCAGCGCCGTCCTGGCCGCCGCCACCGGCTCCGCCGGCGACGTCCGCACCCGCCCCGGCGACGTCCTCGTGCCCGCCCTCGGCGGCGGCACCGCCCGGGTCGTCCCCGCCGAAGGCCCGCTGGTCGGCGCCGCCCTCGGCCGCCAACTCCACCTGCTGCGGCCCGACCCGGCCGTCCTCGACCCCGAGTTCCTGGCCGGACAGTTCCGCTCCACCGCCGGCACCCGCCGCGCCGCCAGCCACGCCACCACCACCGCCCGGCTGGACATCCGCCGGGTCGAACTGCCCCGCCTCCCCCTCCCCGCCCAACAGCACCTCGGCGCCGCCTTCGCCCGCCTCGCCGCCTTCGACTCCACCCTCACCCGGGCCGCCACCCTCGCCCGCACCCTCACCCAGGCCGCGACGGACGCCCTGGCCACCGGCACCCTGACGCCCCCGCAGCTCTGAGGCCGTCCCGGTCGGGGCCCGGCTGACGTCGGCTCAGCACCGGCCCGGCACCGGCTCGGTATCGGCGAGGTGTCGACCGGACGGAAGCCCTCCGTGGCGGCCCGGCCGGGCGGTACGGTGGGCCGGGCCGTCCGCACTGCGGCCGGCATCGGTTCCCACCAGCTCAGGAGCGCACATGGCAGGGCAGTACCCCGGGCCGTTCGGATCGCCGCCCGGTGGCACGCCGTACGCTCCGGGGCCGGTCCCGGCCGCCGGGCCGCCCGCGGCGATACCCGGCCGGTTCGGGACGCCCGGGCGGGTGCTGTGCGCCCTCGCCCCGCTGCTGACCTTCGGCCTGCTCGGCGCCGTCCCGTCGCTGCTGCTGGCGGTCCGGCGGCGACGGGCGTACGACGTCCTCGGCGCCGTCGTGTTCTGCGGCCTGCTGCTGACGCTCTTCGTCTCCGCCGGGATCTCCGGCAACCTGAAGGACCCGACCGCCGACCTCACCTGCCAGATCACCCTGATCGTGCTGTGGCTGACGCCGACGCCGCACTACCTGCTGATGGACCGCCGCGCGGTCTGGCGGGCCGGCCGCACCGCGCCGCAGGCGTTCCCGGCGTACCCGCCGCCGCAGGCCCAGCCCTACGCCGCGCCGTACGCGCCGACCGTGCCGATCGCGCCGACCGGGCCCGGGTACGGCGCCCCGGCGGCCCCTTACGCGCCGACTCCGCCGCCGCCTGCCGCCCCGGCCGCCGAGACCTCCCACGACCTGCGGGAACTCGGCGAACTGCTGCGCCGCCAGTCCCGCGAGGGCCGGTCGTGACCGCTCCCCGCCTGATCGCCGGCCGCTACCGGCTCACCGAGAAGATCGGTCACGGCGGCATGGGCCAGGTCTGGGCCGGCCGGGACGAGCGCCTGCACCGCACGGTCGCGGTCAAACTTCTGCGCCCCGAGCACCTGCTGCCCGGTACCGGCCACGGCGGCAGCGGCAGCGGCATCGGCACCGGCACGACCTCCGAACGCCGCCGCCACGGCGACGAGTTGCGCCGCCGCTTCCTGCGCGAGTGCCGGATCACGGCCGCGCTCGACCACCCCGGGCTGGTCACCGTCTTCGACGCCGGAGAGGACGAGGGCGAGCTGTACCTGGTCATGCAGCGCGTCCCCGGCGTCAGCCTCGCCGACCTCATCGCCGAGGACGCGCCGTTCCCGATCGAGCGGGCGGTGGCCGTCGCCGCCCAGCTGTGCGCGGCGCTGGCCGCCGTCCACGCCGTCCCGGTGGTCCACCGCGACCTCAAACCGAGCAACGTGATGGTCCGGGAGGACGGCCGCACCGTCCTGCTCGACCTCGGCATCGCCACCGCCCTCGACACCGAGACCACCCGCCTCACCCTCACCGGGGTGCCGATCGGCAGCCCCGCGTACATGGCCCCCGAACAGGCCCTCGCCGCCACCACCGACCCGCGCAGCGACCTGTACGCGCTCGGCTGCCTGCTGCACGAGATGCTCTCGGGCGAGGAGCCGTTCCGGGCGCCCACCGCCCTCGGCATCCTGCGCCGGCACGTCGACGAACCGCCCGTCCCGCTGCGCGACCTGCGCCCGGACGTGCCACCGCCGCTCGAACGGCTCGTCCTCGACCTGCTCGCCAAGCAGCCCGGCGACCGCCCGGCCGACGCCCGGGCCGTGCACGCGCGGCTGCTCCCACTGCTGCCCCCGGCCGCGGCCGCCCCGCAGCCCCGGTTCACGCCGCTGCCCGACCCCGTACGGCCGTTCCGCTACCCGCACCAGCCGCAGCCGGCCGCCGTGGCCGCTGCGGCCGCTGCGGCGGAGCCGCGCCCGTTCCTGGTGCCGCCCGTCCCGGTCGCGCCGCCGGCACCTCCGCCGGCGGCCCCGGCCGCCCCTGCGGCCCCTGATCTGGCGGCCGAGTGCGCGCGGCTCTCCGACCTGGTCGACGCCGGGCGCCACACCGAGGTCCTCGACCTCGCGGCCCGCCTGCTGCCCCGCGCCGAGGCCGAACAGGGCGGGTCCGCGCCGCTCGTCCGCACCATCCGCACCATCTACGCCCGCACCCTCCTCCACCAGGGTCACGCCCGGCAGGCCCTCCCCGAGTACCAGCGCCTCGCCGCCACCGCCGAGGGCGGACCGCACGGACCCCGGGGCCTCGACCACCGCTACCGCGCCGCCATCTGCCTCGACCAGCTCGGCCACGGCCCGGAAGCCCTCGCCGAGTACCAGGCCCTGCTCGCCGCCCACGCGGAGGACCCCGACCCCGAGCGCGCCTACGACCTCCGCGAGCGCATCGGCCTCCACCTCGCGGCCGCCGGCGACCCCCAGCACGCCTGGCAGTGGCTGCTCCAACTCCTCCTCGAACGCGAACGCCGCGACGGCCCCCACCACCCCGCCGTCCGCCGCCTCCGCCAATCCCTCGACACCCTCCACCCCCACCAGCCCACCCCCTGGCCCCCAACCCCGCACTGACCCCCACGAGAAGTCGGCGGGCCCGACTTCTCGTGCGGAGTGTGGTGCCCGTGGGCCGGGGGGCTGGGTCGGCTCCGGGGAGCGGGAAGTCGGCGAGCGTGTCAGATAGTTCGTGTAAGTCCGTGATCTGGGAGGCTGGCCGGGGCCCGGCTGAGGGCTCTGGCCGGCCGGAACGGACAGGACATGGGC